>NZ_JBJGYM010000022.1:0-87029 GCF_054049995.1 Geodermatophilus sp. SYSU D01106
GCGCCCGCGAGGGTCCCCCGCCCCCAGTCACCCCGGCTGCCACCCCCGCCGCACCGCACCCCGCGGGGGCCGGGGCCTCGGTCGTGGAGGGGCCGTGCGCCCGGGGCGCGCGGGTCGCTCAGTGGGCGGCGCGGGAGCTCCGCGGGTGCCCGGCCTGGTCGGACAGCTGGCGCAGGCCGTTGACGATGCCGCCCACCAGGTCGCCGGCGGCGAAGGAGTTCGTCATCGACAGCACGGCCAGGGCGCACGCGCGGTCGGGCAGCCGGCGGGCGGCGGAGGCGCCGGTGACCACCTCGATCACCCGCTGGCCCGGCGAGACGGCCAGCAGCACCGAGTCGGCCGGGTGGCCGCCGCGGGCGTGCAGCTCCTCGGCGCGGATGCGGGTCTTCGGGCCGAGGTCGCCGATCCAGAGCGTGAAGCGCAGGCCGGTCTCGCGCGAGGACATGGTCAGCGCCTCGTCGAGGCGGGCCAGCTCGCGGTAGCTGAAGACGTTGTCGTAGCCCTCGTCGGCCCGGTTCGGCGCGGTGTCGACCGTTCCGGTGTCGTGGGCGTCGGCATCCAGCACGCGGGTCATCGCGGGTCTCCGGGGAGTGTCGTCGGGGAGGTCGGGGTCACCGGGTCACGGGTCCTCGGGTCACCAGGTGCCGCGGGCGCCGCCGAGCGGGCCGCCCGCCGCGGGGGCCGGCGCGCCGGCCGAGACGGCGGTGGCACCGTGCGAGGCACCGCCCGCGCCGCCGGCGATGACGTGCGAGCCCACGGCGCTCGAGCCGTGCCCGCCACCGTGCCCGCCACCGTGCGCACCGCCGTGGCCGTCGCCGGAGCCGATCGCCGCGGGCTCGCCGTAGAGCGAGGAGCCGACGGCCTGGGTGTCGCCCTCACCGGCCGCGTGGGTCGGGGCGCCCGTGGGCTGCGGCTCGTACCAGACCGGCTCGTGGTCCCACGCCTGGCCGGGCCGGTACCGCACGCCCTGGCGCTTGCGGCCGCCGGGCAGGTAGGTGAGGGCCCACAGGAGGAGGTAGACGGCCAGCGGCGCGACGAGGAAGACGAGCAGGGTCTCGACGACGGTCACGCCCCGGAATCTACCGTCCGGGGAGATCAGCTATGCGTCGGCATGCCAGCCCGGCGGGTGCCGGTGCGCCCACGGGCGGGCCTGCTCCAGCTGCGCGGCGAGCGCGACGAGCGTGACCTCGTCCGCGGGGCGCCCCACCAGCATCGTGCCCACCGGCAGGCCGTCGCCGGTCCAGTGCAGCGGCACGCTGACGGCGGGCTGCCCGGTGACGTTGTACAGCGCGGTGAAGGCGGCGTAGGCCTTCTGCCGCTCGAAGTCGGCCGCTCCGTCGCCGTCGGCGTCGAACCAGCCCAGCGGCCGCGGCGTCATCGTCGTCACGGGCGAGAGCAGGACGTCGAACGCGTCGGTGGCCTCGACGTAGCGGCGGGAGAACAGCCGCAGCGCGGTGAGCGCCTCCATCGCCGCCTGGGCCGACAGCGCCAGGCCGCGGCCGCGCAGCTCGCGGGTGAGCGGCCGCAGCTCCCCCACCCGCTCGGGCGGGACGGGCAGCAGCGTCCCCGACAGCGACCACACCCGCTCGAAGGCGGCCAGCACGTCGGGGGTGAGCAGCCCACCGGGGACGTCGGCCACCTCGTGCCCGAGCGACTCCAGCAGGGCGGCGGCGTCGTCGAGGGCCGCGGTCACCTCCGGCTGCAGGACGGCGCCGGGCATCGGCGACTCCAGCGCCCGCCCGATCCGCAGCCGGCCGACCGGGCGGTCGGCGGCGGCCAGGAAGGTCTCCCCCGGCGGCAGCGGCGGCGCCCACGCGGCGTCCCCGGTGACGGGGCCGGCCATCGCGTCGAGCATGGCTGCGGCGTCGCGGACGGTGCGGGCCAGCGGCCCGTTGGTGCCGAGGCCCGTCACGTCGCTGCCGAACGGCGCGTTGCTCACCCGGCCGCGGGTGGGCTTGATGCCGAACAGCCCGTTGACGCTCGCCGGGATGCGGATGGAGCCCCCGCCGTCGCTGCCCTGCGCGAAGGGCACCATCCCGGCGGCCACCGCCACCGCCGCGCCGCCGCTGGAGCCGCCGGCCAGCCGCTGCGGGTCCCAGGGGCTGCGGGCCGGGCCGACGAGGTCGTTGTCGGTGTAGCAGGGGAAGCCGAACTCGGGGGTGTTGGTCTTGCCGAGGCTGATCGTCCCGGCGGCGGCGAGCTTTGCGACGACGGCGTCGTCGGTGGTGGGCACGAAGTCGGCGAAGACCGGACAGCCGAAGGTGGTGCGCACGCCCGCGGTGTTGTTGAGGTCCTTGATGGCCGTCGGCACGCCGAGCAGGGGCGGCAGCTCGCCCCCGGCCCGCACCCGCGCCTCCGCGGCGGCGGCCGCGGCCAGCGCCCGCTCGGGGGTGACGGTGACGAACGCGCCGAGCCCGGCGTCGAGGGCCGCGACCCGGTCCAGGGCGTGCCGCACGAGCTCGGTCGGGGAGACCTCCCCGGCGCGGACGGCGGCCGCCTGCTCGAGCGCGGTGAGGTCGTGCAGCTGCGTCACGGACGGCGACGCTAGCCCCGGCATGTAGAACCGGCGCCGTGGACCCGACCCGCGCCGCGGCCCAGGCGCTCGACGACGCCGACCCCCTCGCCGGCTTCCGCGCCCGCTTCACCGGGGCGGGCGACGACGGCCTGCGCTACCTCGACGGCAACTCGCTCGGCCGGATGCCGCGCGAGACCCCCGCCGCCCTGGCCCGGGTGGCCGAGCAGGAGTGGGGCCGGGGCCTCGTCGGCTCGTGGGCGTCGTGGATCGACGTCGGCACGCGGGTGGGCGACCTGGTCGGCACCGGCGTGCTGGGCGCCCGGCCCGGCGAGGTGCTGCTGGCGGACTCCACCTCGGTCGACCTCTACAAGCTGCTGGTGGCCGCCGCCGACGCCCGGCCGGGCCGCGACGTCCTCGTCTGCTGCGCCGACGACTTCCCGACCGACCGCTACGTCGTGGCCGGGGTGGCCGCCGCCCGCGGGATGACCGTGCGGGAGGTGCCCGCCGACGTCGACGAGGGCCTCGACCCGGCGGTGCTGGCCGGGGCGCTGGACGGGCGGGTCGCCGCCGTCGTGCTGTCGGCGGTGGCCTACCGCTCGGGCGCGCTGGTCGACGTCGCGGCAGTGACGGCGGCCGCGCGGGAGGCCGGCGCCCTGGTGGTCTGGGACCTGTCGCACGCGGCCGGGGCGGTGGAGCTCGACCTCGCGGCCGCCGGCGCCGACCTCGCCGTCGGCTGCACGTACAAGTACCTCAACGGCGGGCCGGGGGCGCCGGCGTTCCTGTACGTGCGGCGGGAGCTGCAGGAGGAACTGCGGCAGCCGATCTGGGGCTGGTTCGGGCAGCGCGACCAGTTCGCCATGGGTCCGGCCTACGACCCGGTGCCGGGGATCGACCGGTTCGCGGTGGGCACGCCGCCGGTGCTGGCCGCGGCGGCGGTGGAGGTGGGGGTGCGGCTGGTGGCCGAGGCGGGCATCGGCCGGCTGGCGGCCAAGGGGCGCGCGCTGACCGGGCTGCTGGTCGACCTCGCCGACGCCTGGCTCGCCCCGCACGGGGTGGCCCTGGCCAGCCCGCGCGACCCCGCCCGCCGCGGCGCGCACGTGACGCTGGCGCACCCGCACGCCTGGCAGTTGACCCAGGCGCTGGTCGACCGCGGCGTGGTGCCCGACTTCCGCACGCCCGACCGGGTGCGGCTGGGCCCGGCACCGCTCTACACGCGCTTCGTGGACGTGTGGGACGCCCTCGACGTGTTCCGCGGCGTGCTCGAGGGCCGCTCCTGGGAGGGCTACCCCGAGGAGCGGTCCCGCGTCACCTGAGCCCGGTCAGGCGTGCGCGACGACGACGAGGTTCTCGGTCGAGGCCTGGCCGGCGCGCTGGAAGCAGGTGATGAGGACGAGCCGGCCCGGGACCGCCGCCCAGATGTCGGCGGCGCCGGCGAGCTCGTCCTTGTCGTAGCGCTGGGTGCGCTCGACGGTGTAGTCGACCGTGCCCTCGGGCGTGCTGACCTCGACGACGTCGCCGGCGCGTAGGCCCTCGTCGTCGGCCTCGGCGTCGACCAGGGCGTCGAAGCCGTACTCGCCGGTGCCGGTGGCGTGGGCGGCGATGTACACGGTGTTGTCGGCCTGCGCGGCGTCGCCGACCGGGTCGCCGTAGGAGTCGATCCAGTAGGCCGCGGTGAGCAGCGGCGGGTTGATGACCCCGCCGCTCGGGGTGAGCGGCAGGACCGGCAGGTCGAGACCCAGCGCCGGCACCGCGACGTGGACGTCCGACGCCGGCGTCGGGAGGACCGTCCCCTCGGGGGGGAGGGTCGGCTGGGCGGGCTCCCCCGCGGGGGCCGCGGCCACCGGGTCGAGGGACCCGGTGGCCGCGGCGGACCGCCCGTCGGGGGCGACGCCGACGGCGAGCAGTGCGCTGCCGGCGACGCCCAGGGCGGCGACCGCCGTGATCGCGGCGGTGCGCCGCCCCGGTCGCATCAGGCCTGGTCCGTGCCGTCCTCCACCGCGGGGCGGCGGCGGGTGCGGGCGAGGGCGAGGCCACCGGCGCCGGCGAGGACCAGCAGGCCCGCACCCGCGGCGGCGAAGCCGGTCGCGCCCTCGGCCGCCGGGGCGGTCACGCCGGTGTTGGAGCGGAGGCCCGCGTTCCCGGTGACGGCCTGGGTGGTCGGCGCGGCCGGCGGCACGACGGCCGGGGTGTCCGCGGCGACGACGGTGACCTCGACGAGGACCACCGAGACGGCGCCGGACGGCGCCTGCTGGGCGACGACCACGCCGTACTGGCCGGCGGCCGTGCCGGCCGGCAGCACGAAGGTCGCGCGCGACCCGGCGACCTGCGTGGCGAGCGGCGCGGCGGCGCCGGTCGGGTCACCGTTCGCGTCCAGGTTCACCAGGCCGACCTCGACGCCGGTGAGGTCGGGAAGCCCCAGCTCGCGCAGCGGCGAGGCGGCGGTGAGGTCGAGCGTCACGGTCGAGCCGGCCGTCACCGGGGTCGGGAAGGGGCACCGGACGCCGGAGGTCACGTCACAGGGCACCTGCGAGAAGGCGAGCAGCTCGGGGGTGACCGTCACCGAGGCGGGCGCCGCGGCGTCGAAGGTCAGCTCGTAGCCGACCGGGTCGTAGTAGGTCAGCGCCGTGCCGAGGGTGTCGGTGAGGGGCTCGACGAACAGCGTCGCGTCGTCGACGCCGGCACCGTCGTCGGCGGGGAGCGTGACCGTCAGCGTCCCGGTGCCCTGGCCGCTGACCGCGAGGTACAGCGGGTCGAGGGGCGCGAGGGCCGAGGAGTAGGTGACGTCGTAGCTGCCGTCGCCGTCGTCGTCGAAGGACAGCTCGACCTCGGCGGCGGTGTCGTCGAGCTCGACGGGCACCTCGACCTCGAGGGTGCCGGAGTACTGCACCTCGACGGGCGTGAAGACGCCACCGGCGCTGGGGTCGCCCATGGTCATGGGGTCCATGGCGCCGCCGAAGTTCTCGACCGGGAGGGCGCTCAGCACGACCTCGGAGGGCTGCAGCGGGATGACGACGTCGGTCGCCGCGGCGGCGGGACCGGCGATGGAGACGAAGAGCACGGCCGAGCCGATGCCGGCGAGGCCGAAGCGCTGGACCTGCCGGCGCACGGGGGTGGAGCTGGTCACGGGGACACCTCTGTCGACCGCAGCGCCCGGTCGGCGCCGATTGCCGCGGAACGTAGCGTCACCGGGCGGTCTCGCTGGGTGGAGGACATGCACTGTGGGACGGGTGGGACGGGACGGGCGGATGGTGCGATCGGGTGCCGCAGGCCTCGACACGATCTGCCGTCCGGGAGGCCCGGGCGGCGCCGCGGAAGGGCGCGAGTTGCCGAAGGGCGCCGCCGAGGGACGTCGGCAACTGACGGTGCGCTGCCGGCCCTCAGGTCTCGTCGGGGGCGACGCCGATCGGGTTGCGGTCGGGGAACAGGCCGGCGGTGACGACGGCGCGGCGCACCGGCACGAGCAGCTCGCCCAGCCGGTCGCAGCCCGGGTCGCCCAGCGCGCGCCACGGCCCGAGGGCCAGCCGGTCGGTGTCGGCCTCGATGGCGGTGGTCATCGCCAGGCCCTCGGCCGACAGCTCGTCGCCGTCGAGCCAGCCGCGGGTCCGGAGCTCGTCGGCCGCGGCGGTCCACGCGTCGTCGTCCCAGCCGCGGGCGCGCTGCAGCCACTCGCGGTCGACCCGGCCGGCGGCCGCGACGAGCACGTGGGCCCCGGCGCCGGAGACCTCGCGCCCGAGCAGCGCCGCGGTGTGCCCGTCGCCGCGGTGCTCGCGCAGGGTGGTCAGCGCCTGCCACAGCGCCAGGTGCGGTTCGTCGGGCGCGGGCAGCCCCGCGTTGGCCGCCGCCAGCGGCCGGCCGGGCAGGTCGACGGCCGCCGCGGCGGTGGACGCCAGCGCGGCCGCCTCCGCCGCCTCCGGGGACGCCGCCCACTCCCCCAGCACCCGGCGCACGACAGCGTCGACCCCGGCCAGCCGCGCGTCGAGCGCCGCGGCCGGGGACACCGCCTCCCACACGGCCGGCACCCGCCGGGCCACGAAGGACGGCGCGAAGTTGTAGAAGACCGCCGTCACCACCTCCGGGCCGACCGGGCCCAGGGGTGCCGCCCGCAGCGCGAAGTAGGTGGACCAGAAGCCGGTGGTGCCGGCCGCCTCACCGGCCGCCCGCGCCTCCTCGGCGAAGTAGGTCAGCGCGTGGAACGGCTCGGCCAGCGCCCACAGCCGCCGGGCGGTGCCCGCGGATGTCACGCGGGGCCCCCGCTCACGCGCTGACGCTCTCGGGCACGCCGAGCCACTCGCGCCAGCGCGGGTCGACCGTGCGGGCGCCGAGCAGCCGCCAGGCCGCCCCGCTCGGCGTCCGCGGTGGGTGTGGCAGCTTCCAGCCGAGCTCGGCCAGCGACCGGTCGGCCTTGGTGTGGTTGCACTTCCGGCAGGCCGCCACGACGTTGTCCCAGGTGTGGGTGCCGCCGCGGCTGCGCGGGACGACGTGGTCGATGCTGGTGGCCGAGCTCCCGCAGTAGACGCAGGTCTGCCCGTCGCGGGTGAACACCGCCCGGCGGGACAGCGGCACCTGCGCCGGGTAGGGCACCCGGACGTAGCGGGTCAGCCGGACGACGACGGGCACCGGCAGGCTCACCCGCTCGGCGTGGACCACCTCGGCGGCGGCGTCGACCGGCACCGCCTTCTCCGCGAGCACGAGCACGATCGCGCGGCGGCTGGAGACCACGCACAGCGGCTCGTAGGTGGCGTTGAGCAGCAACGTGGCGGCCGTCGTGCCGGACGAGGGCACGGGCAGCCGGGGGACGGGGACGGGGTCGCGTCGCGGACCTGGGTGGCCCACCGGCGACGACCCGGACGCGGAACGCGACACGGAGCACCTCCGACACCCCGGACCGCCGTACCGGGGCGGCCCGCGGGATTGTGCCCATCCTGCCCTGACGAGCGGGAACGGCGCGCGGGGGAAGTCCGGGGCACCTCCCGCCCGCCCGGTTACGGTCGGGCGGTGCGCTACCCCGACGCCGAACGGCTCGACCTCGTCGAGGACCTGCACGGCCACCGCGTGGCCGACCCCTACCGCTGGCTCGAGGACCCGGCCGACCCGCGGACGCGGGCCTGGACGGAGGCGCAGGACGCGCTGACCGCCGGCGTCCTCGGCGCCCTGCCGCTGCGGCCGGGGTTCGCCGCCCGGCTCGAGCGGCTCGTGCACGCCGGCGCCGTGGGCGTCCCGGTGCACCGCGGCGGCCGCGCCTTCTCCACCCGCCGCGACCCCGGCCAGGAGCACGCCGTCCTGCGGGTCCGCGAGGCCGACGGCACCGTGCGCGTCCTGGTCGACCCGGTGGCGGTCGACCCCTCCGGCACGACGACGCTCGACGCCTGGTCGCCGTCGTGGGAGGGCGACCGGCTGGCCTACCAGCTGTCCACCGGCGGCGACGAGGAGTCGCGGCTGTACGTCCTCGACGTTGCCACCGGCGAGCAGCTCGACGGGCCGGTCGACCGCTGCCGCTACTCCCCCGTCGCCTGGCTGCCCGACGGCGAGGAGCTGTTGTACGTCCGCCGGCTGGCGCCGGGACAGGTACCCGCCGGCGAGGAGCAGTTCCACCGCCGGGTGTGGCGCCACCGCGTCGGCGCGGACCCCGACGGCGACGTCCTCGTGCACGGGGAGGGGCTCGACCCCACGAACTACTACGGCGTGCGGGTCAGCCGCGACGGCCGCTGGCTGGTCGTCTCCGCCTCGGCCGGCACCGCCCCGCGCGACGACGTGTGGCTCGCCGACCTGGGCGGGACCGGGGAGCTCCGCGAGCTGCAGGTCGGCGTCGACGCGCAGACCGCCGCCTGGGTGGCCCGCGACGGCCGGCTCTGGCTGCTGAGCGACCGCGGCACCCCGCGCTGGCGGCTCGCCGTCGCCGACCCGGCCGACGAGGCGACCTGGCCGGTCGGCGCGTGGGCCGACGTCGTCCCGGAGGCGGAGGACGGCGTGCTCTCCGACGTCGCGCTGGTCGACGGCGCGGACGGGTCGCTGCAGGTGCTCGCCGTCCACTCGGTCGACGCCACCGACCGGCTGTCGGTCTGGGCCGGGGACGGCTCCGGCCGCCTGGCCGGGGTGACCGGCCTCGGCGCCGGCAGCGTCTCCGGCGTGAGCGCGCCCCCGGAGGGCGGCACGACGGCGTGGGTGGGCTGGACCGACCACGCGACCCCGCCGTCGGTGCTGCGCTGGGACGCCGCCGAGCCCACCGCACTGGTCGAGGACGAGCGCGCCCCCGTGGCCGGCGAGGTGCCGGACGTGACCGTCGTCGAGACGCACGCGACCTCGCGGGACGGGACGCCGGTGCACCTGTTCGTCCTCTCGGCCGGCGGCGCGCCCGACACCCCGCGCCCGGCCGTGCTCTACGGCTACGGCGGCTTCAACGTCGCGCTCACCCCCGCCTGGTCGGCGCAGGCGCTGGCCTGGGTCGCCGCAGGCGGGGTGTGGGCGGTGGCCAACCTGCGCGGCGGCTCCGAGCACGGCGAGGAGTGGCACCGCGCCGGCATGCGCGAGCGCAAGCAGAACGTGTTCGACGACTTCGCCGCGGCCGGCGAGCACCTGGTCGCGCAGGGCTGGACGACGCACGCGCAGCTCGCGGTGATGGGCGGCTCGAACGGCGGGCTGCTCGTCGGCGCGACGCTCACCCAGCGCCCCGACCTCGCCGCCGGCGTCGTGTGCAGCGCGCCGCTGCTGGACATGGTCCGGTACGAGCGCTTCGGCCTCGGGCGCACCTGGAACGACGAGTACGGCACCGCCGAGGACCCCGAGGAGCTCGGCTGGCTGCTGGGCTACTCGCCGTACCACGCGGTCCGCGAGGGCACCGTCTACCCGGCGACGCTGTTCACGACGTTCGAGTCCGACACCCGGGTCGACCCGCTGCACGCGCGCAAGCTCGCCGCGGCGCTGCAGGCCGCGACGAGCGGCGAGGCGCCGGTGCTGCTGCGGCGGGAGACGTCGGTGGGCCACGGCGCCCGGGCGGTGAGCCGCACGGTGGGTCTCGCGGCCGACCAGCTGGCGTTCCTCGCGGCGGCCACCGGGCTGTCCGGGTGGGGCGCGGCGGGTGGCGGGGACGGCGCCGCGACCTGACACGATGGGCGGTGATGACTGCCCTACCCTCCGTGACGGCCGCCGACTCGGGGCTGGCCGACTCGATGCCCGAGTGCGTCTCGGACCCGACGACGCTGTGCGCGAAGGTCTACGACCTGTCCGGGATCGACTGGCTGGCGAACAACGCCGAGGCGCTGATCGCGAAGCCGGCGCGGATCCTGCTGGTCCTCGTCGTCGCCTTCGTCGCCCGGTTCATGCTCCACCGCGCCATCCGGCGGCTCACCGACCGCACCGCCACCGGCGGGGTGCCCACCCTGCTGCGCCCGCTGCGCAACCGGGGCGCCGCCGGGCAGGTCATCGAGCAGGTCGCCGCCCGCCGCACGCAGCGCGCGGAGGCGATCGGCTCGGTGCTGCGCAGCGTCGCGTCGTTCGTGGTCATGGGCATCGCCGTCGTGCTGGTGCTCGGTGAGCTCGGCCTCGACCTCGCGCCGATCGTGGCCAGCGCCGGCGTCGTGGGCGTCGCGCTCGGCTTCGGCGCGCAGAACCTGGTCAAGGACTTCATCGCCGGGATCGGGATCATCCTCGAGGACCAGTACGGCGTCGGCGACGTCGTCGACCTCGGCGAGGCCAGCGGCACGGTCGAGGCCGTGGGCCTGCGGATCACCCGGCTGCGCGACGTCAACGGCGTCGTCTGGTACGCCCGCAACGGCGAGGTCCTGCGGGTCGGCAACAAGAGCCAGGGCTTCGCGCAGGTGGTCATCGACATGCCCGTCGCGCACGACACCGACCTCGAGCGCTGCCGCTCGGTGATGCAGGAGGTCGCCGACGCGATGTACGTCGAGGAGGAGTGGTCGGCGGTGCTGCTGGCCGAGCCGGAGTCGCTGGGCGCCGAGCAGATCACCGCTGCCGGCGTGACGATGCGGCTGCAGGTCCGCTCCACCAGCGCCGACCAGTGGCGGGTCGCCCGCGAGCTGCGGATGCGGCTGCAGGAGCGGTTCGCCACCGAGGGCATCCGCACGCCTCCCCCGCTGCTCGGGGCGAGCACCGCGACCGGGACGGGCGTCCCGTGACCGGGGAGGCCGGCGGAGGCGAGCGGCCCTCCTTCCGCGCGGTCTTCGCCGTCCCGGAGTTCCGGCCGCTGTTCGGCACCTACACCCTGTCGACGATCGGCGACGAGCTCGCCCGGGTGGCGCTGACCGTCCTCGTCTACCAGCGCACCGACTCCCCGCTGCTCGCGGCGGTCACCTTCGGGCTGAGCTTCCTGCCCTGGGTGGTCGGCGGCCCGGTGCTGGCCACCATCGCCGACCGCTTCCCCCGGCACCGCGTGCTGATCGTCAGCGACGTCGTCCGGGCCGTGCTCGTCGCGCTCATGGCCCTCCCCGGCCTCCCGCTGTGGGCCCTGCTGTCGCTGCTGCTCGCCGTCTCGCTGTGCGCGCCGCCGTTCGAGTCGGCGCGGTCGGCGCTGATGGCCGACGTCCTCGACGGCGAGCGCTACGCCGTCGCCTCCTCGCTGACCAACACCAGCTCCCAGCTCGCCCAGGTCATCGGCTTCGTCGGTGCGGGCGCCCTCGTGGGCCTGCTCGACCCGTCGGCGGTGCTGCTGCTGGACGCCGCCACCTTCGCCGTCTCGGCGGTGTGGCTCTCCGCCGGCCTGCAGCGGCGGCCGGCGCCGGCCGCGCCGTCGGACGAGCCGGCGTCGGTGTGGCGGGAGACCGCCGAGGGCCTGCGGCTGATCCGCGGGATCCCGCGCCTGACGGCGATCATCGCGCTGCTGTGGCCCG
The DNA here is from genome assembly GCF_054049995.1 of Geodermatophilus sp. SYSU D01106. Lineage (NCBI taxonomy): Bacteria > Bacillati > Actinomycetota > Actinomycetes > Geodermatophilales > Geodermatophilaceae > Geodermatophilus > Geodermatophilus sp. SYSU D01106. The sequence goes on from NZ_JBJGYM010000022.1 coordinate 11,359, forward strand.
GCGTGCTGTTCACCAACGTGGCCGAGGGCATCGCCGCGCCGCTCACCGACGACCTGGGCGGCGCCGCGCTGCAGCTCGGCGTCCTGCTCGCCGCCAACCCGCTCGGGCAGACCGTCGGCGGGCTGGTGGTGGCCCGGTTCCTCGGCACGGAGCGGGCCGGGCGGATGGTCCCGGGGCTCGTCGTCGCGTCGCTGGTGCCGGTGCTCCTGGCCGGGCTGGTCGCGCTCGTGGCCGGCCCCGGGCGTGCGGCGTTCGTCACGGTCGTCGTCCTGCTGTTCGTCGGCGGGCTCGGCTGCAGCTGGCTCATCCCGCTCAACGTCGCCTTCGTGCAGGCCGTGCCGGCGGCGTTCCGCGGCCGGGCCTTCGGCGTCGCCGTCAGCGGTCTGTACGGCGTGCAGGGCCTCGGCGCGCTGGGTGCGGGGCTGGCGGCCGAGCGGGTGCCGCCCGCCGCCGTCGTCGCCGTCGCGGGCGGGCTGGGCCTGGTCGCCGTCCTCCCCGGGCTGCTCGGGCTGGTCCGCACCCGACCCGGCGTGGCGGGACGGCACCGCGCTGCGGGACCATCGGTGTCATGAGCGAGGCGAGCCGGTCCCTGCCCTCGGCGCGGACCTTCTACGACGAGGTCGGCGGCGAGCCGGTCTTCCGTCGGCTGGTCGCCCGCTTCTACGCCGGTGTCCGCAGCGACCCGGTGCTGGCGCCGCTGTACCCCCAGGACGACTGGGAGGGGGCCGAGACCCGCCTGCGCCGCTTCCTGGAGCAGTACTGGGGCGGCCCGACGACGTACTCGCAGGAGCGCGGCCACCCCCGGCTGCGCATGCGGCACGCCCCGTTCGCCATCGGCCCGGCCGAGCGCGACGCGTGGCTGCGGCACATGCGCGACGCCGTCGACTCCCTCGACCTGACCGCCGAGCAGGACGCGGCCCTGTGGGGCTACCTGACGATGGCGGCGCACAGCATGCAGAACCGCTGGCCCGACGACGCGCCCGGCGACCTCTCCCCCGCCTGAGCCCCGACCCCTGCCGCCCGCCGTCACCGACGCCGGTCAGGAGCGCGCGCCCGCACCCCCGAGGAGCCCGGTGACCTCCCCTGCCCCCGCCCCGTTCCGCCGCACCGACGCCGACTGGTGGCGCGACGCGGTCTTCTACCAGGTCTACATCCGCAGCTTCGCCGACGGCAGCGGCGACGGCGTCGGCGACCTCGCCGGCATCCGCGCCCGCCTGCCGCACCTGGCCGCGCTCGGCGTGGACGCGCTGTGGATCACGCCGTTCTACCCCTCGCCGATGGCCGACCACGGCTACGACGTCGCCGACCCGCGCGACGTCGAGCCCGTCTTCGGCGACCTGGCGGAGTTCGACGCGCTGCTCGCCGAGGCGCACGCCGCCGGCATCCGCGTCACCGTCGACCTGGTGCCCAACCACACCTCCGACCGGCACGCCTGGTTCCAGGCGGCGCTGGCCGCCGGCCCCGGCTCCCCGGAGCGGGCGCGCTACCTGTTCCGCGACGGCCGCGGGCCCGACGGGTCGCAGCCCCCGAACAACTGGCCGTCGGTCTTCGGCGGGCCGGCGTGGTCGCGGGTGCCCGACGGCCAGTGGTACCTGCACATCTTCGCGCCGGAGCAGCCCGACCTGGACTTCACGCACCCGGAGGTCGTCGCCGACCTCGAGACGACGATGCGGTTCTGGCTGGACCGCGGCGTCGACGGGTTCCGCATCGACGTCGCGCACGGCATGGCCAAGCCCGCGGGCCTGCCGGACATGCAGCCGATGGAGGACACCGGCCTGCTCGACGACCACGGCCCCGGCGACCTGCGCTTCGACCAGGAGGGCGTGCACGACGTGCACCGCCGCGTCCGCGCCGTCCTCGACGGCTACCCGGGCACGATGGCCGTGGGCGAGGTCTGGGTGTCCGACGACGCCCGGCTGGCCCGCTACCTGCGCCCCGACGAGCTGCAGCTGGCGTTCAACTTCAAGCTGCTGACCGCCGACTGGGACGCCGACGACCTGCGCGACGCCGTCGTCCACTCGCTGGAGTCGGTGGCCGGGGTGCCCGCGCCCGCCTGCTGGGTGCTGTCCAACCACGACCGGCCGCGGCACGTCACCCGCTACGGCGGCGGGGAGACCGGCACCCGGCGGGCCCGGGCCGCCGCGCTGCTGCAGCTGGCGCTGCCGGGCGCCGCCTACGTCTACAACGGCGACGAGCTCGGCATGCCCGACGTCGACCTGCCCGACGAGGCGCTGCAGGACCCGATCTGGGAGCGGTCCGGGCACATCGAGCGCGGCCGCGACGCCTGCCGCATCCCGGTGCCGTGGTCCGGCGACGCGCCCTCCTACGGGTTCTCCACCTCGCCGGACACCTGGCTGCCGATGCCCGCGGGCTGGGCGCCGCTGACCGCCGAGGCGCAGGCCGCCAACCCCGGCTCGGTGCTCTCGCTGTACCGGGCCGCGGTGGCGCTGCGCCGCACCTCCCCCGCCTTCGACGGCGAGTCGCTGGAGTGGCTGCCGGCGCCCGAGCGGTGCCTGGCGTTCCGCCGCCCGGGCGGGCTGGTGTGCCTGGTGAACCTCTCGGCGGCGCCGGTCCCGCTGCCCGAGGGGCGGGTCCTGCTGGCCAGCGAGGACGTCGCCGGGGGCACCCTGCCGGCCGACGCGGCGGTCTGGCTGGTCGCCTGACGGCGCGCCTCCCGGGACTCGCCGTCCCGGGAGGCGCCTCCGGCCCGCGCGGGTAGCATCCGGAACGGAACAGAGCGTCACGGGGGACGCTGTCACGCGGTCCTCGACCCCTGGTCGGGTGACCTTCTCCGGGGGAGGCTCGCCCAGCCATGGCGCTGCTGCAGGTCCAGGGTCTGCGGAAGTCCTTCGGGGCCCGCCGGGTCCTGCGGGACGTCTCCTTCACCGTCGACGACGGCGAGGTCGTCGGGCTCGTCGGCACCAACGGGGCCGGCAAGTCCACCCTCGGCGACGTCCTCGCGGGCATCACCGCCGCCGACGCCGGCTCCATGACGCTGATGGGCCACCCGTACGCGCCGCTGTCCCCCGACGACGCCCGCCACCTCGGCGTCGGCGTGGTCCAGCAGCTGGTGCGGATCGACCCCGCGCTCACCGTCGCCCAGGCCGTCTTCCGCGGCACCCCGCAGGCCGGCCGCCCGCAGGCCGAGCTGCGCCGGCAGGCCCAGGTGCTGCTCGCCGAGGTGGCGCTCGACGTCGACCCCGACACCCCGGTCGGCGACCTGCCGCACTTCGTGCACGGCCTGGTGGAGACCGCCCGGGTGCTCGCCGAGGACACCCGGATGGTCGTGCTCGACGAGGTGTCCGCGGCGCTGCTGCCGATGGAGGTGTCGAGCCTGCACGCCGTCACCGGCCGGCTCAGCCGTCAGGGCCGCGGCGTCCTCTACATCAGCCACCGGCTCCCCGAGATGCTCGAGGTCGTCGACCGGGTGCTCGTGCTGCGCGACGGCCGGATCGCCCTCGACCGCCCCGCCGCCGAGCTCGACCCGGTCCGCCTGGCCGCCGAGACCGTCGGCGAGCCGGTGTCCCTGCCGGCGCCCCGCGTGGCGTCGGCGGCGGCCGCCGTCCCGGAGCCCGCCGTCCCGGCGCCCGCCGGAGCGGAGCCGGCGCCGGTGCCGGCGCGCACCTCCCCGCGGCTGGCGCCGTCGGACGAGGTGGCGCTGCGCGTGCGCAACCTGCGGGTGCCCGGCGCCGTGGAGGGCGTGGACCTCGTGCTGCGCCGCGGCGAGGTGATCGGCCTGACCGGCCACCGCTCCTCCGGCGTCCGCGAGATCGCGGGCGCGCTGAGCGGCGAGCTGCCGGCGATCACCGACGAGCTGGTCCTGCACGGCGAGGAGCGCTGCCTCGGCGAGGACGACGCCGCGCTGCACCTGCCGGCCTACCGGCCCGACGACGACGCCTACGGGGTCGACCCGGGCGAGACGATCGCCCGCACCCTGAGCCAGGAGGCGTGGGGCGCCCTCACCGACGTGCGCAGCGAGATCGCCACCCTGCGCGGCGTCATCCGCACCGTGCACCAGCTCGACGTGAAGACGCTGAGCATCACGACGATGTTCGGGGCGTTGTCCGGCGGCGACCAGCACAAGCTGGCGCTGGCGCGGTGGATGTCCTCGGCGCCGCGCGACGTCGTCGTGCTGCACGAGCCGACCCGCGGCCTCGACGTCCGGGCGCGCACGCAGGTGCGCAAGCTGCTCGACGAGGCCACCGCGGACGGCACCTCGGTGGTCGTCGTCTCGGTCGACCCCGACGAGCTGGCCGAGTGCTGCGACCGCGTCGGCATCGTCTCCGGTGGCCGCGTCGCGCGGTGGATCGACACGAGCGAGCTCGCCGTCGACGCCGTCCGCGACCGCATCGTCGAGGCCGCCACCGCCGCCTGAGCGGCCGGGTCACCCCGCCCCGGCCGTCCCTGCCCGGCGCCCTCCCCGGCCCCCGTCCGGGGAGAGCGCCGGAGCGGGTCAGACGGCGACGGCGCCCGCGACGGCGCGCAGCTTGTGCCGGGCCAGCGCCAGGTTCCCGGTGACGCGGTTGAGCACCAGGTAGATGAACAGGCCGGCGTTGCCCTGGCCCTTGAGCACGTTGATCAGGTGGTACTGGCCGGCCAGCGTGATGAGGATGTCCTCGATCTCGTCCTTGAGCTCCAGGTCGGAGATCGTGCGGAGCTTGGCGCGGACCACGTTGGAGTTGCCCGCGGCCGCGACGTTGAGGTCGAAGCCGGGCGTGCCGCCGTAGGCGAGGGCCATGCCGCTGTCGATGTCGACGATGGCCGCGCCGCTGGCGCCGTCGATGGAGAGCAGGTCGGCGATGACGTTGTCGAGCTGTGCCACGGATGGGGCTCCTGTCGTTCTCGGAGGGGGACGCAGCGGGTCGCTGCGCACCGGGTCGGGGTGTGACCCGGGCCGGCCGGGAGGGCCGGCGGGGTGGTGCTGCGGACCGGGCCGGGGCGGTGCCCCGGTCCCGCTCCGCACCGCCCCGGCCGGAGCCGGGTGCGGAGCCTGACGCTGGGCCGGTACGGCGACGGCGGGACGGTCCGGTGCGGGATCCGGGGGCGGCGGTCCCGGCGGGGGGCCCGGTCGGGGTCCCGGCTGCGCTGCCGGGGCCGCCGGGGCTGCCGGCGGGGGCTCCGCCGGTGGTGCCGCCGGGCGCTCCTCCGGAGCGGGACCCGCGTCCGGCCCCGGCTGCGGGTCCCGGTCGGGGACCTGCGACCGCTCCGGTCCTCCTGTGTCCGCGGGATCGACGGGGTCCACCAGGTCATGGCGTCCCCACGACCACAGCGATGCCCACCACCCGGTTGCCATGCCTGTGTTCCGCCTTCGCCGAGGGCCTTGCACCACCCAGACAACACGTCCCGGGAGGGCCGGGCAAACCGGCGGGCGTCTCTGCAGGTGAGCGTGCCGCCACCCACCGCGACGGTCTCGGCGACCCTGCCGGAGGCGGTCCGGAGGGCCCGCGGACGCGCCCGCCCGGCCGCCGCCCCGGCGCACTCCGGTACCTTCCGCCGGGAACTCGCGGGCCCGCCCGCCGCCTGTGGAGGAGACGCCGTGAAGACCCGGGACCTCGCCTACGTCGCCCTCTTCGCCGCGATCATCGCGGTGCTGGGCACCCTGCCGGCCATCCCCGTCGGCGCCGTGCCGATCACCGCGCAGACCCTCGGCGTGATGCTGGCCGGCGCCGTCCTGGGTGCCCGCCGCGGCTTCCTCGCCGTGCTGCTGTTCCTCCTGCTGGTCGCGGTCGGCCTGCCGCTGCTCTCGAGCGGCGCCGGCGGCCTCGCGCCCTTCGCCGGCCCGACGGCGGGCTACCTGTTCAGCTGGCCGTTCGCCGCGGCGCTCATCGGCTGGCTCACCGAGCGCCTGTGGGACCGCTACAACGTCGCCTGGGGCATGGCCGTCAACGTCCTCGGCGGCATGGTGCTCGTCTACGCCGTCGGCATCCCGGTGTCCGCCGCCGTCCTGGACGCGCCGCTGTGGGCCACGGCCACCAGCGCGCTCGCCTTCGTCCCCGGCGACCTGCTCAAGGCGTTCGTCGCGGCGGCCATCGCCGACGTCGTGCGGCGCAGCTACCCGGTGATCGAGCGTCCCCGGCGGGCCGTCGGCAGCCGGTGAGGTTCCGCCGTCCCGGGACGGCCGGGGCGCCCGCCGCGGCCGACGTCGCCGACCCCGGCCGCGGCATCGAGCTGCGCGGGGTCGGGCACCGGTACGGCGAGCGGGTGGTGCTCGACGGCATCGACCTGACCCTCACCGAGGCGCGCGTGGGCGTCGTCGGCGCCAACGGGTCGGGCAAGTCGACGTTCGCCCGGCTGCTCAACGGGCTGGTGGTGCCCACCTCCGGCAGCGTCACCGTCGACGGGCTGGACACCCGCACCCAGGTGCGGGCGGTGCGCCGGCGGGTGGGCTTCGTCTTCCAGGACCCCGACGCGCAGATCGTGCACCCGACGGTGGCCGAGGACGTCGCCTACGGGCTGGAGAACCAGGGCGTGCCGCCCGCCGAGCGGGCCGCGCGCGTGGCGGAGGTGCTCGAGCGGTACGGCCTGGCCGGGCACGCCGACCACCCCGCCCACCTGCTCTCCGGCGGGCAGAAGCAGCTGCTGGCCATCGCCGGGGTGCTCGTCATGCGCCCGGCCCGCATCGTGTTCGACGAACCGACGACGCTGCTGGACCTGGTGAACGCGCGCCGCGTGGCGGGGCTGATCGCGGGGCTGGAGCAGCAGGTGGTCGTGGTGACCCACCAGCTCGACCTGCTCGACGGCTTCGACCGGGTGCTGGTGGTCGACGGCGGCCGCGTGGTCGAGGACGCCTCCCCCGGCCCGGCGGTCGCCGCCTACCGCGCGCTGATGGCCGGCCGGTGACCCTCGCGCTGTACGTCCCGCGGGCGAGCGTCGTGCACCGGCTGCCGGCCGGGGCGAAGCTGCTGTGCCTCGCGGCCCTCGCCGTCGCGCTGTTCCTCCTGCCGACGCTGCCCGCCGCCGCTGCCGCGCTGGCCGGCGTGCTGGTGGTGGGCCTGGCGGTCGCGCGGCTGCCGCCGGCCGTGCTGGCCCGGCAGGCGCGGGCGGTGCGCTGGTGGCTGCTGGCGCTGCTCGTGGTGCACGCGCTGACCACCGACCTGCGCACCGGGGCGCACGTGGCGCTGCGGCTGCTCGCCCTCGTGCTGGCCGCGGCGGTGGTGACGGCGACGACGCGGGTCAGCGAGATGGTCGCGGTGGTCGAGCGGCTGTGCGGCCCGCTGCGCCTGGTCGGCGTCCGCCCGGCGCGGATCGGGCTCGTGGTGGCGATGGCACTGCGGTTCATCCCCGTGCTCGTGGAGCGCGCCGACCGGATCCGCGCCGCACAGGCCGCGCGCGGCGGGTCCCCCCGCGGGGTGCGGGCGCTGCGGACGACGGTCGCCCCGCTGCTGGTGCAGGTGCTGCAGATGGCCCACGACGTCAGCGAGGCGCTCGACGCCCGCGGCGCCGACGACGACCCGCCCCGGCGCCGCCGGCGCCCGGCTCCTGCGGAGGCCTCCCCGTGACCGTGACCGAGATCTGGCTGACCGCCGAGGCCGCCGCCCCGATGCGCCGGGTGCCCACCGCGCGGCTGGTGGCCGGGCAGGGGCTGGAGGGCGACCGCTACGCGCTCGGCGGCGGCACCTGGGCGCGGTACCCGGACCTGGAGAAGCAGCTGACGCTGATCGACGGCGCCGACGTGGCGGCGGTGTCCGCCGAGGTGGGGGTGCCGCTGACGCCGGGCGACACCCGCCGCAACCTGGTGACCACCGGCGTCGACCTGCCCGCGCTCGTGGGCCGCTACTTCGCGGTGGGCGACGCGCTGCTGTTCGGCATGAAGCGCTGCCCGCCGTGCGCGCACCTGGAGCGGCTGACCGGTGCGCGGCTGGTGAAGGCGATGGTGCACCGCGGCGGCATCAACGCCGCGGTGTTCGCCGGCGCGGAGATCGCCGAGGGCGCCGTCGTCCGGCCGGTGACCGACGAGGAGGCCGCCCGCCGCGGCGCGCCGACCGGTGCCGACCGGCCCGTGCCGCGGCTCGTGGCGGGCTGAGCCGTCGGCTCCGTCATCCGCCCGGCCGCCCGGCGGAACCCCGGCGCCCGCCGGTCCGTGGAACCGGTGTGGACACCCTCCGCACGCTGCTGAACCTGGTCTGGCTCGTCCTGCACGGCTGGATGCTGGCGCTGGCCTACGCGCTGGCCGGGCTGATCGCCTGTGTCCTCGTGGTCACCATCCCGTTCGGTATCGCCGCGTTCCGGCTGGCCGGCTTCGTGGTCTGGCCCTTCGGGCGGACGACGGTGCGCGCGCCGGGCGCCGGGGTGGCGTCGGCGGTGGGCAACCTGCTGTGGTTCCTGGTCGCCGGCTGGTGGCTGGCGCTGGTGCACCTCGCGGCGGGCGTCGTCTTCTGCCTGACGATCGTCGGCATCCCGTTCGGCGTGGCGTCGTTCAAGCTGGCCGCCGTCGGGCTGTTCCCGCTGGGCAAGCGGGTGGTCGAGACGGCGCCGCCGCGCGACTGGATGCACGCCGGCGGCGGCGTGGTGCAGGCCGGCGCGTACCGCTGAGGCCTACTCCCCCGCGGCGGCGTCCGGCTCGGGCTCGTCGGCCCAGCGGAGCAGGAACTCCTTCTCGTCGAGGCTGAGCCGGCGCGGCCGGTCGATCGTGAAGTCGAACGGCACGAGCAGGGTGCTGCCGGTGACCGCCAGGCGCTCGTGGTCGAACACCTCGTAGTGGCAGGTGAAGGCGGCCGCGCGGATGCCCGACACCCAGATCTGCACGTCGAGCGGGCGGGCGGAGTAGACGACCGGCCGCTTGTAGGCGATCTCGTGGGCGGCGACGACGGTGCCGCGGCGCAGGCCGGTCCGCTCCTCCAGCGATGCCCGCTCGAAGAACAGCGCCACGCGGGCCATCTCGAAGTACTGCAGGTACACGACGTTGTTGACGTGCCCGTAGGCGTCCATGTCCGACCAGCGCATCGGGACCTGCACCGTGAACCGCACGGTCCGACACCCTGCCGCACCGGTCCCGTGCCCGTCGACCGCGACCTACCGTCGGGACCGTGGACCCGTGGGACGACGGCGCACCGGGCGTGCTCGTCCTGCCGTCGGGCCGCCGCGTGCGGGGCCGCGGGCTGCGCCGTCCCCTGCCGGCAGGCCCGGAGCCGGGCTTCGGCGTCTACCTGCTCGGGCGGCGCCCGCCGGCCCTCGCCTGGGAGGGCCGCTGGGTGCGCTGGCCGGACTTCCGGCTGCCGGCCGACCTCGGCGACCTGCGGGCCGCGCTGACCGAGGCCTGGGAGCGCTCGGCGACCCAGCGGGTCGAGGTCGCCTGCGGCGGCGGGACGGGCCGCACGGGGACGGCGCTGGCGTGCCTGGCCGTGCTCGACGGCGTCCCGCCGGAGGAGGCGGTGGCGTTCGTGCGCCGCCGCTACCGGGCCCGCGCCGTGGAGACCCGCCGGCAGGCCCGCCTCGTCGCCGCGTTCCGCCCGTGAGCGGCCCGGAGACGCCGACGGCCGGCCGGAGCGGGTGCTCCGGCCGGCCGTCGGAGGGCCCGGCCGCGGACTAGTCGCGGGTGAGCTTGCGGTAGGTGGCCCGGTGCGGGCGGGCGGCCTCGGGGCCGAGCCGCTGCACCTTGTTCTTCTCGTAGTCGGCGAAGTTGCCCTCGAACCAGAACCACTTCGAGTCGCCCTCGTAGGCGAGGATGTGGGTGGCCACGCGGTCGAGGAACCACCGGTCGTGGCTGACCACCACGGCGCAGCCGGGGAACTCCAGCAGCGCGTTCTCCAGGCTGCTGAGCGTCTCGACGTCGAGGTCGTTGGTCGGCTCGTCGAGCAGCAGCAGGTTGCCGCCCTGCTTGAGCGTCAGCGCGAGGTTCAGCCGGTTGCGCTCACCGCCGGACAGGACGCCGGCCGGCTTCTGCTGGTCCGGGCCCTTGAAGCCGAAGGCCGCGACGTAGGCCCGCGAGGGCATCTCGACGTTGCCGACCTTGATGTGGTCGAGACCGTCGGAGACGACGTCCCACAGCGTCTTCTTCGGGTCGATGCCGCTGCGACTCTGCTCGACGTAGGAGACCTTGACCGTCTCGCCGACCTTGATGTCGCCGTCGTCGGGCTTCTCCTCGCCGACCAGCATCTTGAACAGCGTGGTCTTGCCGGCCCCGTTCGGGCCGACGACGCCGACGATGCCGTTGCGCGGCAGCGTGAAGGACAGGTCGTCGATGAGGAGGCGGTCGCCGAAGCCCTTGGTGAGATCCTTCGTCTCGACGACCACGCTGCCCAGCCGGGGGCCCGGCGGGATCTGGATCTCCTCGAAGTCGAGCTTGCGGAACTTGTCGGCCTCGGCGGCCATCTCCTCGTACCGCTGCAGGCGGGCCTTGCTCTTGGCCTGGCGGGCCTTGGCGCCCGAGCGCACCCACTCGAGCTCCTCGGCGAGGCGCTTCTGCCGCTTGGCGTCCTTGGCGCCCTCGACCTTGAGGCGGGTGGCCTTGGTCTCCAGGTAGGTGGAGTAGTTGCCCTCGTAGGGGTAGGCCCGGCCGCGGTCGAGCTCGAGGATCCACTGGGCGACGTTGTCGAGGAAGTACCGGTCGTGGGTGACGGCGACGACGGTGCCGGCGTACTTCTCGAGGTGCTGCTCCAGCCACGCGACGCTCTCGGCGTCGAGGTGGTTGGTGGGCTCGTCGAGCAGCAGCAGGTCGGGCGCCTCGAGCAGCAGCTTGCACAGCGCGACGCGGCGGCGCTCACCACCGGACAGGACCGAGACGTCGGCGTCGCCGGGCGGGCAGCGCAGCGCGTCCATGGCCTGCTCGATGCGGTTGTCGAGCTCCCAGCCGTCGTTCTGCTCGATGACCTCCATGAGCTCGCCCTGCTCGGCGAGCAGCGAGTCGAAGTCGGCGTCGGGCTCACCCATCGCCGCGCTGACCTCCTCGAAGCGGGTCAGCGCGTCGCGCAGCGGCTTGACCGCCTCCTCGACGTTGCCGCGCACGTCGAGCTCCTCGTTGAGCGGCGGCTCCTGCAGCAGGATGCCGACGGTCGCCTCGGGCGCCAGCGACGCGTCGCCGTTGGAGGGCTGGTCGAGGCCGGCCATGATCTTGAGGACGGTCGACTTGCCGGCGCCGTTGGGGCCGACCACGCCGATCTTGGCGCCGGGCAGGAAGGACAGCGTGACGTTGTCCAGGATGACCTTGTCGCCGTGCGCCTTGCGGGCACGGGCCATGGTGTAGATGTACTGAGCCACTGGGCGTTCGAGCCTTCCGTCGGTGCGCGGTGTCCGTGCGCAGGGAGGGCGGGCCGGTGCGTGGTCCGGCCCGGCCCCCGTGCGTTCTCGGTCCCGATCCTCCCAGTCGCGGGCGGCTAGTGGAGAGCCGGTTCGGGCAGGGCGCCGTGCGCCGTGCCACCCGCGGACGAGTCGGGGTCCAGCTCGTACAACGGCTCGGAGGGCCCGGAGTAGTCCCGGCCGTCCATCTCGTCCTCCGGCGTCCCGTCGAGCGCCTCCCGCAGCGCCTCGTCCACGGCCTCCTGCACCGGGGGCGCGGCGGTCGTGCTGCGCTGCGTCTTGCGGAACTCGGCCGTGCCCCGGCTCAGGTCGAGGCCGACGGCCCGGGCCCGGATCCGCGGCCGGCTGCCCCGGCCCTTCTCGTTCTCCCACTCCTCGGTGCGCAGGAGGCCGCGGACGACGACCGGGTCGCCCTTGCTGACGCTGGACGCCACGTTGGCGCCCAGCTCGTTCCAGCACTCGACGTCGACGAAGAAGCTGGACCCGTCGACGTAGGTGCCGGTGGCCGCGTCGTAGCGGCGCTCGGTGGAGGCGACGCGGAAGTTGGTCACGGCGCCGTTCTGCGTGCGCACGCGGGTGGGTGAGGCGACGACGTTGCCGGTGACGGTGATCTCGGTGGCGCTCACGGTGCTCCTCGGGGTCTCGCGGCCGGCGCGGTGCCGGCCCGACGACGACCCTGGGCCCGCCGGCGGCCCGCGGACGGCGTCCGCGGCGGCCTGTGGACCCACCGGCGCCTGTGGACGCCGCACGAGCGGATCGTCACCCCGCCGTGCCACGGCGCACACGGGTGCCGCGGGAGGTGCCATCATCGGCGACCGAGCGCCCGTAGCTCAGCGGATAGAGCAGGTGCCTTCTAAGCACTTGGTCGCAGGTTCGATCCCTGCCGGGCGCGCTCCTCCGATCGGTCGCCGCGCACTTGTCGTCGCGTGCAAGTGACGCCGAAGGTCGCCGCAAGTGGCGCGCGGCACGGTGCTCCCGAGCACCCGGGGACGGTCCCGGGCCCGATCGAGGAGCCGGACATGACCCAGGTCCACGACCCCCGCCACACCGCCCAGCCGTACGCCCCCCAGGGACACGGCCCCTACGCCCCGCCGCCGTTCCCGGCCCCCGGCTTCGGCGCCCCGGCGCAGCAGCCGAAGAAGAAGCGCACCGGCGCGATCGTCGGCAGCGTCGTCGCCGTCCTCGTGCTCGCCGGCCTCGGCATCGGCGCGTTCCTGCTCTTCGCCCCGCGGGTCCTCGACACCGCCGCGGCCGAGCGGGAGATCGCGTCGCTGGCGCAGGAGCAGGCCGGCGTGACGCTGACCGACGTCAGCTGCCCCGACGACGTCGACCTCGCCGCCGGCACCGTCACCACCTGCACCGGCTCGCTCGAGGGCCAGGACGTCACCTTCACCGTCGAGCAGACCGACGACGAGGGCAACGTGACCATCGAGAGCGACCAGGTCTACGTGCCGGTGGCCGACGTGGAGGCGCTGCTGACCGAGCAGTTCGCCACCGAGGCCGGCCTGACCGTGAGCTCCACCTGCGACGCCGGCGAGCGCACCGTGCTCGTCGCCGCCGACGGCCTGCAGCTGACCTGCACCGTCGCCCTCACCGACGACCCGGCCAACACCGGCGAGGTCCTGGCGAACGTCGACGCCGCGGGCAACGTCACCTTCGACGCCTCCTGACCGACCGCCCCGCGGGCGCCCCCTGACCCCGGGCGCCGCGACACCTCCTCACAGACGAGTGGCCCGGGACCGCACAGGTCCCGGGCCACTCGTCGTGGTGCAGGTCAGCGCGAGGGTGACCAGCCGATGGCCGGTGCCACGTGCCGCGCGACGTTCTCCAGCAGCGCGGCGTTGTACTCGACCCCGAGCATGTTCGGCACGGTGATCAGCAGCGTGTCAGCCTCGCGGACGGCGGCGTCCTTGGCCAGCTCCTCGGCGACCTGGTCGGGCTCGCCGGCGTAGCTGCGGCCGAAGCGGGCGCGCACGCCCTCCAGCAGGCCGACCTGGTCGGACGAGCGGCGCTCGTCGCCGAAGTAGACGCGGTCGAGGTCGGACACGATCGGGACGACGCTGCGGCTCACCGACACCCGCGGCTCGTGCTCCCAACCGGCCTCCGCCCACGCGGCGCGGTAGCGAGCGATCTGCTCGGCCTGCAGCTCGTCGAACGGCACTCCGGTGTCCTCCGACAGCAGCGTCGAGCTCATCAGGTTCAGCCCCTGGCGGGCCGCCCACTCGCCCGTGGCCCGGGTGCCGGCGCCCCACCAGATGCGGTCGGCGAGGCCGGGCGACTGCGGCTGGACGGCGAGCCGGCCGCGGGCGCCGCCGGTCATGCCGGGGTCGGCGTCGACGACGGTCGCGCCGCGCACCGCGGCGAGGAACAGCGCCGTCTTCTCCCGCGCCAGGTCGGCGTCGGTGGCGCCCTCCGGCGGGACGTAGCCGAAGGCCTCCGAGCCGCGCAGCGCCGTCTCCGGGGATCCCCGGCTCACGCCGAGCTGCAGCCGGCCGTCGGCGAGCAGGTCGGTGGCCGCGGCCTCCTCGGCCATGTACAGCGGGTTCTCGTAGCGCATGTCGATCACGCCGGTGCCCAGCTCGATGCGCGAGGTCCGCGCGGCCATCGCCGACAGCAGCGGGAACGGCGAGGCCAGCTGCCGGGCGAAGTGGTGCACCCGGACGAACGCCCCGTCGAGGCCGAGCTCCTCGGCGGCGACGGCGAGCTCGACGGTCTGCACCAGCGCGTCGCGCCCGGTGCGCACCCGCGAGCCCGCGATCGGCTGCCAGTGACCGAAGCTCAGGAACCCGATCTTCTTGTCCACGCCGGAGACCAGCGCGAGGGGCGGGGCGGATGTTCCCGTTGGGACGGTGTCGTCACCGGATGTGACCAGGTGACCACGACATTCCGAGGGCGGGTTCCGTCACTCCGGCAGGGACGTCGGCGAGGCTGTCCGGGTGACTCTCAGCGCCCCCCACGTGCCGCGGCCCCGGGCCGACCAGCCCGGCGAGCGCGGCAGTGCACCGGCGGGGACGAGGCTGCGGGCCATCGACACGCTGCTGGCCGACCGCGGCCAGATGTTCCGGGCCCTCTTCCTCTCCTCCCCCGTCCCCAAGGCCCTCGTCGACCTCGACGGGCACCTCCTGGTCGTCAACGACGCGCTGTGCGCGCTGGCCGGCCGCGGGATGGACGACATGGTCGGCCGGCACGTCGACCTGCTGGCCCACCCCGACGACGCCCCGCTGCCCGACGCCCCCGCTCCCGGCGAGGACGCCGCCCTCGACCCGTGGCTGCGCCAGGACGGCGAGCGCCGCCTGCGCCGCGCCGACGGCACCGAGCTGTGGGTGCAGCAGAGCCACGACGTCGTCCACCGCAGCACCGGCGAGCCGCAGTTCGCCGTCCTGTCGCTGGTCGACGTCACCGACCGCCGCCGGGCGGAGGAGGACCTGGTCCGTCGGGCGTTCACCGACCCGCTGACCGGCCTGCCCAACCGGCGGGCGCTGACCGACCGGCTCGCCCACGCCCTCGCCCTGTCCCGCCGCCGCGGGCTGCAGGTGGGCCTGGTGCACCTGGACCTCGACCGGTTCCAGGCGGTCAACGACACCCTCGGCACCGAGGCCGGCGACCAGCTGCTCAGCCAGGTCGCCGACCGGCTGCGCTGGAGCACCCGCGTCGAGGACACCGCCGTGCGCCTGGGCGCCGACGAGTTCCTCATCCTCGCCGAGGACGTCGAGGACCTCGACGGCCTGCGGGCGCTCGCCGACCGGCTGCTCGCCGTCCTCGACGACCCGTTCCAGCTCGGCGGCCGGGAGATCGTGCTGTCGGCGAGCGTCGGGCTGACCCTCGGCTCCGACGTCGCCCCCGACGACCTGCTCAAGCAGGCGCACAGCGCGATGACCCGTGCCAAGCGCGACGGCAGCCAGGGCCGCATCGAGGTGCACGACGGCGGCCTAACCGAGGACGAGGTCGACCTGCTGCAGCTGGAGACCGACCTGCGCCGCGCGCTGGAGGAGGACGAGCTCCGGCTCTTCTACCAGCCGATCGTCTCCCTCGCCGACGAGACGCTGCTGGGCTACGAGGCCCTCATCCGCTGGCAGCACCCCAGCCGCGGGCTGCTCCCGCCGGGCGCCTTCCTCGACGCCGCGGAGAACAACCGGCTGACGTCGAAGCTGGGCGCCTGGGTGCTCCGCCGGGCCTGCACCGACGCCGCCGGCTGGCCGGCCGGGCTGCGGGTGCACGTCAACGTGTCCGCGCGGCACCTGGCCGAGGAGGGCTTCACCCGGCTGGTCGCCGACGCCCTCGACGAGTCGGGCCTGCCGCCCGAGCGGCTGGAGCTGGAGATCACCGAGTCGACGGCGCTGTTCGCCGCCGAGGCCACCCTGCAGGCGGTGCAGGAGGTGACCGAGCGGGGCGTCACGCTGGCGCTGGACGACTTCGGCACCGGCTACTCCGCGATCACCGCGCTGCACCGGCTGCCGATCCACACGGTGAAGATCGACCGGTCCTTCGTCGCCGGGGTGGTCCGCGAGCCGTCGTCGGCCGCGCTGGTGCAGGGGCTGCTGCAGCTGGGCCAGGGCATGGGCCTGCAGGTCATCGCCGAGGGAATCGAGGACCTCGACCAGGCCGAGTGGCTGCGCCGGCACGGCTGCGCGATGGCCCAGGGCTACGCCTTCGGCCGGCCCGCGCCGCTGCCCAGCCGCGCCGACACCACGTCCGCCGAGGTCATCGTCGGCAAGGCCGCCGAGGAGGCCGCCGCGGTGCTCGAGGCGGTCACCGGCGAGCTCGAGGCCGTCGTCGCCGAGGACCTGCCGGTGGCCGGCGGCGACGGCATCGACCTCATCGCGCTCGAGGACGACGACGACCTGCCGTTCCCGCCGCGCCCGTTCCTCAAGGTCGTCGACGACACCGACGAGCCCCACCGCGACGGGGACGAGCCCCGCGCCTGACCCTCAGGCGCGGGGCAGCGCCAGCGGCACCGGCCGCTTCGGCGCGCGCCCGTCGCCGGAGGACCGGCCGCGCACCCGGCGGGCGATCCACGGGGCGACGAACCCGCGCACCCACGCCGCCTCCTCGGCCAGCGCCGCCCGCAGCGCGCGCGGCGGGGCCGGGGGCAGCGGGGTGCGCCAGTCGTCGTCGCCGGTCACGGGGACGCCGAGCGCCTCGGCCGCGGCGCGGGCGATCCGCCGGTGCCCCTCGTCGGTGAGGTGGATGCGGTCGCTGTCCCAGAGCCGCCAGTCCAGCAGCCAGTCCGCACCCCACTGGTCGAGCACGACGGCGCCGTGCCGCGCCGCGATCGACCACAGCGAGGCGTTGAACACCGCGACCCGGCCGCGGGTGCGCCGGATGATCGGCGTCAGCCGCGGGTCGACGCCGGTGGCCAGCAGCACGTCGGCGCCGTCGGCCCGGAAGCCGGCCACCGCCTCCTCCAGGGCGGCGGCCAGCCGGTCGGGGTCGGCGCCCGGGCGGAGCAGGTCGTTGCCGCCGGCGACCAGGCTGACCAGGTCGGGCCGGGCGGCGCGGGCCACCGGCACCTGCTCGGCGAGCACCTGGGGCAGCAGCCGGCCGCGGATGGCGAGGTTGGCGTACTCGACGTCGTGCGGCGCGGTGGCGGCCAGGTGCCCGGCGAGCCGGTCGGCCCAGCCGCGGTACTCGCCGGGGCGGTCGGGGTCGGGGTCGCTCAGCCCCTCGGTGAACGAGTCGCCGAGGGCGACGTAGCGGCGCCAGGGAGAGCGGGACGGTGCGGGCACCCGACCACCTCAGCACGCGCCGCCGGCCTCACCCGCGCCAGGTCTCGAGCAGCCGCAGCCAGATCTCGTTGACCGTGGGGTAGGCCGGGACAGCGTGCCACAGCCGGCTGATCGGCACCTCCCCGACGACGGCGATGGTGGCCGCCTGCAGCAGCTCGGCGACCGCCGGGCCGACGAAGGTGACGCCCAGCAGCACCTCCCGCGAGGTGTCGACGACGGCGATCGCGGTCCCCTCGTAGCCGTCGGCGAACAGCGAGGCGCCGGCGACCGAGCCGATCGGGTACTCGACGACCCGGTGCGGCACGCCGGCCTCGCGGGCCTGCGCGCTGGTCAGCCCGACGCTGGCCACCTGCGGGTCGGTGAAGACGACGGCCGGGGTGGCGGCCCGGTCGGCGGTCGCGGTGTACGGCGACCAGTCCTCGACGGCGACCTCCTCGCCGCGGGCCCGGGCGACGATCGCCGCGGCGGCCTGGCGCGCCTGGTACTTGCCCATGTGGGTGAGCTGGCGGCGGCCGTTGACGTCGCCGACGCCGTAGAGCCAGGGCAGCCCGCGCACCTGCAGCGTGTCGTCGACGTCGAGGTACTCCCCCGGCTCCAGGCCGACGGTCTCCACCCCGATCCCGGTGGTGCGCGCCTCGCGGCCGGTCGCGACGAGCACCTCGTCGCCGCGCAGCTCCTCGCCGCCGACGGTGAGCACGACCTCGTCGCCGTCGCGGCGGGCGGCGGTGACGTCGGCGTCGAGGCGGACGTCGACGCCGCGGTCGCGCAGCGAGGCGAGCACGGCGTCGCCGGCCTGCGGCTCGGCGCCGGGCAGCAGCCGGTCGCCGCGCTGCAGCAGGGTGACGGTGGAGCCGAGGGCGTTCCACGCGAAGGACATCTCGCAGCCGACGTAGCCGCCGCCGATCACCAGCAGCCGGCGCGGGGCCTCCTTGGCGCTCGTGGCCTCGCGCGGGGTCCACGGCTGCACGTCGGGCAGGCCGTCGACCGGCGGGACCGCCGCGGCCGACCCGGTGCAGACGGCGACGGCGTGCCGCGCGCTCAGCCGGGTCTCGGTGCCGTCGGGGCCGGTGACGACGACGGTGCGCTCGCCGTCGAGGCGGGCGGTGCCGCGCAGCAGGTCGATGCCGGCGCCCTCGACCCACGAGACCTGGCCGGCGTCGTCCCAGTTGCTCGTGAAGGAGTCGCGCCGCTCGAGGGTGGCGGCGACGTCCTGCTCGCCGGTGACCGCGGCGGCCGCGCCCTTGACCGCCCGCGCCTCGGCGATGGCCTCGGTGCCGCGCAGCAGCGCCTTGCTCGGCATGCACGCGTAGTAGGAGCACTCACCGCCGACGAGGTGCTCCTCCACCAGCACGGCGCTCAGCCCCCCGCGGACGACGACGTCGGCCACGTTCTCGCCGGTGGACCCGGCACCCAGCACGACGACGTCGTAGGTCTTCTCATCTGCGCTGCTCACGGGCCCATCCTGGCCGGTGTGGTCGACTGGCCGCATGCCCGTGTCCCCCGCCGAGTTCAGCGCCGCCCTGCGCCGGTACGCGGCGGGGGTGGGGCTGCTGACCGTCCGCGACGACATCGACGACGTCGGCACGACCGTCACCTCGGTGATGAGCGTGTCGGCCGACCCGCCGCTGGTGGCGGTCGGGCTCACCGCGGACGGCTACCCGGCGGAGGTGCTGGAGGCCGTGGGCTCGTGCGCGGTCAGCGTGCTCGCGGCCGGGCAGGCGATCCTCGCCAGCCGGTTCTCCTCGGCCGGGCGCCCCTCGGCGCGCCACCTGCTGGAGGGCGTGCCGTGGTCGCGGGCGCCGCACAGCGGGGCGGTGGTGCTCGACGGCGGCGTCGTCGGACTGGACTGCCGCCTCGACCGGCTGGTGGAGGCCGGGGACCACGTGCTCGCGCTGCTCGCCGTCGAGGGGGTGCCGGTGCTGCACGAGGACGCCGCTCCCCTGCTCCGCCTGGGCGGCCGCTACGTCGACGCCCCCGGGGGCCGATAGCGCGACAAAGGCCCCGACGGTCGGCGTGACCTGGGACACAGGCGCTTCCCGGCGCGGGCAGGTCTAGCGTCGGGGGCGATGAGCGAGCCGCAGACCCCCGTGCCGTCCGCGCTCCGGCGCGCCCTCGCGCGCGCCGAGCGGGGGGTGACCCTCGACGCCGGCGAGGCGGAGACGCTGCTCTCGGCGAGAGGCCTCGGCGACGGTGAGCCGCTCGACCGGCTGCTCACCGCCGCCTCCCGGGTGCGCGACGCGGGCCTCGCCTCGGCCGGCCGCCCCGGCGTCGTCACCTACAGCCGCAAGGTCTTCATCCCGCTCACCCACCTGTGCCGCGACCGCTGCCACTACTGCACGTTCGTGACCACGCCCGGGCAGCTGCGGGCCCAGGGGAAGGCGCCGTTCCTCTCCCCCGACGAGGTGCTCGACATCGCCCGGCAGGGCGCGGCGCTGGGGTGCAAGGAGGCGCTGTTCACCCTCGGCGACCGCCCCGAGGACCGCTGGCCGGTCGCCGCCGAGTGGCTGGAGGCGCACGGCTTCGACTCCACGCTCGGCTACCTGCGCGCGATGGCGATCCGGGTGCTGGAGGAGACCGGGCTGCTGCCGCACCTCAACCCCGGGGTCATGACCTGGGAGGAGGTGCAGCGGCTCAAGCCGGTGTCGGCGTCGATGGGGATGATGCTCGAGACGACGGCGACCCGGCTGTGGTCCGAGCCCGGCGGCCCGCACTTCGGCTCCCCGGACAAGGAGCCGGCCGTGCGGCTGCGGGTCCTGGAGGACGCCGGCCGCTCCGCCGTCCCGTTCACCACCGGCGTGCTGCTCGGCATCGGCGAGGACGCCGCCGAGCGGGTCGACGCCGTCCTGCAGATCCGGGCCGCGCACCAGCGGCACGGGCACGTGCAGGAGGTGATCGTGCAGAACTTCCGCGCGAAGCCGCGCACCGCGATGGCCGCGCACGACGACCTCGCGCTGCAGGAGTACGTGGCCGCCGTGGCCGTCACCCGGCTGCTGCTCGGCCCGCGGGCGCGGGTGCAGGCGCCGCCGAACCTGTCGGACTCCACCGAGCTCGGGCTGCTGCTGCGCGCCGGCGTCGACGACTGGGGCGGGGTCAGCCCGCTCACGCCCGACCACGTCAACCCCGAGCGGCCCTGGCCGAACATCGACAAGCTGGCCGCGCTGACCGCGGAGGGTGGCTTCACGCTGCGCGAGCGGCTGGCCGCCCAGCCGCGGTACGTGCTGGAGCCCGAGCCGTGGCTGGACCCGCGGGTGCGCCCGCACGTGGCCGCGCTGGCCGGGCCCGACGGCCTCGCCGTCGAGGGCCGGGTCCCGGCCGGGCTGCCGTGGCAGGAGCCCGACGAGGCGTGGGTCTCCACCGGCCGCACCGACCTGCACGTGGAGGTCGACACCCTCGGGCGCACGTCGGACCGGCGCGGCGACTTCGACGCCGTCTACGGCGACTGGGCGGACCTCCGGGACCGGACGACGGCGGCCCGCGACGGCTCCTCCACCGCCCTGGCCGTCGGCGACCCCGAGGTGCACGCCGCGCTGCGCGCCGCCGAGCGCGCCCCGGCCGGCCTCAGCGACGCGCAGTACCTGGCGCTGCTCGGCGCCGACGGCGCCGACCTCGAGGCGCTGACCGCGCTGGCCGACGGCGTCCGCCGCGACGTCACCGGCGACGACGTCACCTACGTCGTGAACCGGAACGTCAACTTCACCAACGTCTGCTACACCGGCTGCCGGTTCTGCGCGTTCGCCCAGCGGCGCACCGACGCCGACGCCTACACGCTCTCGCTGTCCGAGGTGGGCGACCGGGTCGACCGCGCGTGGGCCGCCGGCGCCACCGAGATCTGCATGCAGGGCGGCATCCACCCCGACCTGCCGGGCTCGGCCTACCTCGACCTGGCCCGCGAGGTGAAGCGCCGGCAGCCCGGCATCCACCTGCACGCCTTCTCCCCCATGGAGATCGTCAACGCCTCCGCCCGCACCGGGCTGTCGTTCGAGGACTTCCTGCGCGCGGCGCGGGAGGCCGGCCTGGACAGCGTTCCGGGCACGGCCGCGGAGATCCTCGACGACGACGTCCGCTGGGTGCTGACCAAGGGCAAGCTGCCCGCGGCGACCTGGCTGGAGATCATCGGGACCGCGCACCGCGTGGGCATCCCGACGACGTCGACGATGATGTACGGCCACGTCGACACCCCGGCGCACTGGGTGGCGCACCTGCGCACGATCGCCCGCCAGCAGGACGAGACCGGCGGGTTCACCGAGTTCGTGCTGCTGCCGTTCGTGCACCACAACGCGCCGATCTACCTGGCCGGCGTCGCCCGGCCCGGGCCGACGGTGCGGGAGAACCGGGCGGTGCACGCCGTCGCGCGGCTGCTGCTGCACGGGCGGATCTCGAACATCCAGACGTCGTGGGTGAAGCTCGGCGACGTCGGCACCCAGGCGGTGCTGCAGGGCGGGGCCAACGACCTCGGCGGCACGCTCATGGAGGAGACGATCAGCCGGATGGCCGGCAGCGAGAACGGCTCGCTCAAGACCATCGCCGAGCTCGAGGCGATGGCCGCCGCGATCGGCCGGCCCGCTCGCCAGCGCACCACCGGGTACGGCACCCCGACCGACGAGCGGCTCGCCACCGCCCGCTCGGAGGAGGGCCGCCGGGCGCTGACGCTCTCGATCACCCCGGCCTGAGCCGGGCGGGCACCGCCGGCCGATGAGTCCGCCCGGGCCGCGCCGTCTCCCCCCGTGACACCGGCACGACGCGAGGGAGCACCGATGCTGACCGACACGAGGGCCTTCAGCGGCATCGCCGTCCGCGACCTGGCGGCGGCCCGGCAGTTCTACGGGGAGGTCCTCGGGCTGCGGACGTCGGAGGACAACGGCAACCTCTGGCTGCACCTGGCCGGCGGCCGGGACACGTTCGTCTACGAGCAGCCCTCCGCCACCCCGGCGAGCTACACCGTCCTCAACTTCCAGGTCGACGACGTCGGCGCGGTGGTGGCCGAGCTGACCGCCCGCGGGGTGCGCTTCGAGCGCTACGACGGCATCCCGCAGGACGAGCACGGCGTCATGCGCGGGCGGGGCCCCGACATCGCCTGGTTCACCGACCCGTCGGGCAACGTCCTGTCGGTGCTCGCGGGGGGCCGAGCCGCGGGCTGACGGGCCCGGACGCGCCGATGGGCCGCCGCGGGAGGTCCCGCGACGGCCCACCGGGTCACGCCGTCAGCCGACCGGGTAGTCGACGACGTACCGCGGCTGGCCCTGGTTGCTGGTGTCGGCCTGTGCGCCGACGTCGTTGACCACGTGCCGGATCACGCCGATGCCGTCGAGGTGGACGGTCATCACGTGGTGCAGCCGCACCCCCGGCGTCTCCGGCACCTCGAACCCGCGCTCGGTCGTGATCCCCGGGGCGGCGTTGCGCTGGTAGCCGTAGACCCCGCCGCCGTACAGCTGGTGCCGCTGCACGTCGTCGGCGACCTTGTACCCGGCCCAGCCGAGCGTGCCGTCGGGCTGCTGCCAGTCGGCCTGCGAGGGCGGGTCGTAGGGCAGCTCGTTCTGGTACAGCACCGTGGTGCCGTCCTCGCCGTTCCAGATCGTGTTGAACGTCTGGAAGTGCTCCACGAACAGCCCGGTCGCGGTCACCCGGTCGCCGTTGACCTCCGCACCCACCCGGCCGGTGTTGGTGCGCCACCGGTCGGTGTCGCCGAGGTAGCCGGCGGTGAAGGACTCGAGGCCGTGGTCGGCTCGCCAGACCCAGGTGTGGTCGATGAGCACGTCGTCGCTGTTGACCTCGAGCGCGGTGTCCACCTTGCCCACGTGCGGGCCGCCGACGCGGAAGTAGACGTCGGACAGCGTCGTCGGGTCGGCCGCGTCGGACCGCCCGCCGTTGCCGTTCGGCTTGCCGACCTGCAGCAGCGCCGGCGACTCGACGGCGCCCGCGTCGATGGTCACGCCGGCCACGACGACGCCGGGGACGTCGGCGACCGTCATCGGCACCGCACCCCGGGCGGCGGTCAGCGTCGCGTGCCCGATGCCGAGCACCACGGTGCCCGCGCGCTTGACGTCGATGCTGCGCGCGACGTCGTACACGCCGGGCGTGAGCAGCAGGTGGCCGCCGCGGGCCAGGTGGTTGTTGATCTGCTGCACCGGCGTCGACGGCGTCGCCACGAGGAACTCGCCGATCGGGATGGTGCGCCCCGCCGTCGTCCCCTCGTCCCAGCTCACCCCGCGGGTGTCCTGCCGGGCCGCGGGCACCCGGACGTTCCACCGGCCGTCGTCACCGACGAACAGGTAGGGCTTCTCCCGGCTGACCGGGGTGGTGTCCAGCGTCGTGTACGGCGGGTTCGGGAAGCCCACCTCCGACGGCGCGCCCTCGACGCCGGCGAACACCTGGTTCCACACGCCGTTGGACCACGAGGCGAGCGAGCTGTTGCGGGTCAGCCACTGCTGCTGCGAGCCGTTGACGACGTCGCCGAACGCGGAGTCGGCGATGAACCCGCCGCTGGCGTACTGCGGGCCGGCGGTGCAGTAGTCCATCAGCGACAGCGTGCCGCCGGTGACCTGCACCCGGCGCAGCGAGACCGCCTGGGAGACCGCCCAGAAGTTGGCGGTGGAGCGGCAGCCGTCCTGGCCGGCGGCGTTCACGTCGACGGTCAGGTTGGACACGGTGCGCCAGAAGTTGTTCAGCGCGATGCAGTTGCTGGTGCCGCCGCCGTCGAGGCAGCGGTTGTAGCTCTCGACCTTGCCGTTGATGACCACGTCGGAGGGCTGCTCGCCCAGGCCGGTGATCTCGGTGTAGTAGCCGACCTTGATCTGCAGCGGCTGCTCGTCGGTGCCGTACGTGCCGGGCCGGAAGAGGTAGGCGTAGCGCTCGGTGCCCATCTCGTTGTCGCGCTGGCGCTCCCAGGTGGCGTCGAGCGTCGCCTGGATCTGGCTGACGGGCATGGACGGGTCGAAGACCGTGACGTTCTGCCCGAGGGCCGGCGCGGTCGGGCTGGTGGAGGGCGGCGGGGCGGCGGTGGCCACGCCCGCGGTGAGGGGCGAGACGGACAGGGCCGTCGCGACCGCGAGGGCGGCGCCGAGGCGGCGCCGGGCGGGAGAGGGAGCTGCTGGCTGCACGGACGTCCTCATCGTCGAGGGTGTACGCACGGTGTGACTGCTGTCACGGTGCGGTCACAACGTAGACGATCCCGTCTCGCCTGCCACTCCCCTCCCGGGATCAGGTGGCCGGCAGCAGCTCCCGGCCCGCGGGCGCCGCGGCGGGCAGCGGCTCGTGGTCGTGCACCGGCGCCGGCTGCGGCCGGCCGAAGAGGTAGCCCTGCGCGTGCGAGCAGGCCAGGTCGCCGAGCAGCGCGTGCTGCTCGCGGGTCTCCACGCCCTCCGCGACGACCTCCAGCCGCAGGCTGCGGGCCAGCTCGATGATCGAGGCCACCAGCGTCGTCGAGCGGCCCTCGGAGCCGAGGTCCTGCACGAAGCTGCGGTCGATCTTGACGATGTCGGCGGGCAGCCGGCGCAGGTAGGACAGGCTGGAGTAGCCGGTGCCGAAGTCGTCGATGGCGATCCGCACGCCCAGCTCCCGCAGCGCCCCCAGCTGGCCGACCACCTGGTCGACGTCGCGCAGGAGCACGCCCTCGGTGACCTCGAGCGTCAGCTGCCCCGCTGGCAGGCCGGCGGCGGCGAGCACCCGGGAGACGGTCCCGACGACGTCGTCGTCGGCGAGCTGGCGCGGCGAGAGGTTGACCGCGATGCCGATCGGCCGGCCCGACTCCGCGGTCCACGCGGCGGCCTGCCGGACCGCCTGCTCGAGCACCCAGCGCCCGATCCCGACGATCGAGCCGGACTCCTCGGCCAGCGGCACGAACTCCGCCGGGGGCACCAGCCCCCGCTCGGGGTGCTGCCAGCGCACCAGCGCCTCGTAGCCGGTGGTGACGCCGTCGGCCAGGGAGATCGTGGGCTGGTAGTGGACGGTCAGCTGGCCGGCGGCCGCGGCGACGGCGAGGTCCTCGACCATCGTGGCCTTGTCCTCGGCGGCCTGCGCCATGCCCGGCGAGTAGCGGACCAGGCGGTTCTTGCCCAGCGTCTTGGCCCGGTACATCGCCAGGTCGGCGTTGCGCAGCAGCGTCCCGGGCCGCCGGTCGCCCGCGGTCGCGGTGTCGGCCACCCCGATGCTCACGTGCACCGACAGCGGCCGCCCGCCGGCGTCCACCGGCTCGGCCAGCGACGCCAGCACCCGCTCGCCGACCCGCTCGGCGACGTCGGCCCCGCCGTCGACCACGACGGCGAACTCGTCGCCGCCGAGCCGCGCGACGGCGTCCGAGGGCCGGGTGCTGGCGCGCAGCCGCTCGGCGATCGCGGTCAGCAGCTGGTCCCCGGCGGCGTGGCCGCGGGTGTCGTTGACGTCCTTGAAGTCGTCCAGGTCGAGGAACAGCACGCTGACCGGGCCGGGGCGGGCGGCCAGCAGCCGCTCGGTCAACTCGAGCAGCAGCGTGCGGTTGGCCAGGCCGGTCAGCGGGTCGTGCAGGCCCTGCTGCTCGTTGAGTCGCCAGGAGGCCAGGTGCGCCAGGCTCGCGGCCAGCACGAACACGCCGTGCACGACCGCCCACAGCCACGGGTCGTGCTGCGCGGAGGCGTGCCCGAAGACCTCGTGCGGGAACAGCGCGCCGAGCGCCCCGTGGTGGAGGACGACGAAGGCCAGCGCCAGCCCGAAGGGCCACCAGTCCTGGTAGAGCGAGACCACCCCGACGACGACGAAGAAGGCGAAGTGCGCCTCGGTCAGGCCGTCCATGACGTGCACCAGCAGCGCGCAGGCGACGAGGAGGCTGAGCGAGGTCCCGGCGGCGCGCATCCGGCGGCCGGCCCCGAGCAGCAGGCTGAACGACAGCGGGTAGAGCGTGAGGGCGGCCGAGACGAGCACCGCCACGACCGACTCGCCGCGGGCGAGCGCGAGCGCCGCGAGGCCCGCGGCGCCGAGGACCGACAGCCGCAGGATCATCGTGTGCCGGCGCTGCCAGATCTCGTCGGGCAGCAGCCGGCCCTCGGGGAGCAGGGCGCGGACACGGGCGAGCACGCGGGGGGCCATGCGGTCCCATCGGCGGGATCGGTCGTGCACGACAGGATCGGTCCGGTTCCGCTCCCCCTTCCGGGGTGAGCGGCGCTCAGACGGTGGCGACCGGCTCCGCCCGGGGCGCGGGGACCACCACCGGCGCGGCCGGCACGTCGTGCGCCGGCTGCGGGCGGCCGAACAGGTGCCCCTGGGCGTGCGAGCAGGCGAGGTCGCCGAGCAGGGCGTGCTGCCGGGCGGTCTCCACGCCCTCCGCGACCACCTCCAGGCCGAGGCTGCGGGCCAGCTCGATCATCGAGGCCACCAGCGTCGTGGAGCGGCCGTCGCTGCCGAGCTCGGCGACGAAGCTGCGGTCGATCTTCAGGACGTCGGCCGGCAGCCGGCGCAGGTAGCTCATGCTCGAGTAGCCGGTGCCGAAGTCGTCGATGGCGATCCGCACGCCGAGCTCCCGCAGCGCCGCGAGCCTGCCGACGACGCGGTCGACGTCGCGCAGCAGGACGCCCTCGGTCACCTCCAGGGTCAGCTGGCCCGCGGGCAGGCCGGCGTCGGCCAGGGTCGCGGCGACCAGGGCGACGACGCCGTCGTCGTCGAGCTGCCGCGGCGAGAGGTTGACCGCCATGCCGACCGGCCGTCCCGCCTCCGCCGACCAGACCGCCGCCTGGCGCACCGCCTGCTCGAGCACCCAGGCGCCGATCTCGACCACCTGCCCGCCGGCCTCGGCCTGCGGGATGAACTCCGCCGGCGGCACCAGGCCGCGGGTGGGGTGGTGCCAGCGCACCAGCGCCTCGTAGCCGGTGGTGCGCCCGTCGGAGAGGTCGACCGTCGGCTGGTAGTGCACCTCCAGCTGCCCCGACGACGTCGCCAGCGACAGGTCGGCCAGCAGGTCGACCTCGTCCTGGGCCGCCTCGGCCATGCCCGGCAGGTAGCGCACCAGCCGGTTCTTGCCGAGCGCCTTGGCCCGGTACATGGCGAGGTCGGCGTTGCGCAGCAGCGTGCCGGGGCGCCGGTCGCCGGCGGTGGCGGTGTCGGCGACGCCGATGCTCACGTGCACGGCCAGGGGGCGACCGCCGATGTCGATCGGCTCGGCCAGCGCCGCGAGCACCCGCTCGCCGACGGCGGCGGCCTCGTCGGCGTCGCCGTCGACCACCACGGCGAACTCGTCGCCGCCCAGGCGCCCCACCTCGTCGTCCTCGCGGGTGCACGCCCGCAGCCGCTCGGCGATCGTGACGAGCAGCTCGTCGCCGGCAGCGTGACCGCGGGTGTCGTTGACGTCCTTGAAGTCGTCCAGGTCGAGGAACAGCACGCTCACCTGGCCGCCGCGGCGGGCCAGCCGCGCGACGATGCCCTGCACCAGGCGGGTGCGGTTGGCGAGGCCCGTGAGCGGGTCGTGCAGCCCCTGCCGCTCGTTGAGCCGCCAGGAAGCCAGGTTGGCCAGGCTCGCGGCCAGCACGAAGCCGCCGTGCACGCACGCCCACAGCCACGGGTGGCGGAAGGCCGCACCGTGGTCGAACACGGAGTGCGGGAAGAGCGTGCCGACGGCGCCGTGGTGCAGCACGACGACCGCCAGCGCCAGGCCGAACGGGAGCCGGTCCTGGTACAGCGACACCAGCCCGACGACCACGAAGAAGTGGAAGTGCGCCTCGGTCAGCCCGTCGGCCACGTGCACCAGCAGCACCGACGTCGCCAGCAGGCTCGCCGTCGTGCCGGCCGCGCGCAGCGTGCGGGACGCGCCGGGCAGCAGGCAGAACGACAGCGGGTAGGCCGCCGCCGCGGACGCCGCCAGCGCCGCCGCCGGTGACCAGTCCCGGAGCAGCGCGAGGACGCCGATCGCCACCGCCTGCACCGCGGCGAGCCGCAGGAGCACGGTGTGCCGCCGCTGCCAGACCTCGTCGGGCAGCGGCCGGCCCTCGGGGAGCCAGCGGCGGAGGCGGCCGAGCACGGGGACGTCCATGCGGCGGGTATCGGCCGCACATCCGCACCGGATCAGTTCCGTTGCGTAGTGGTCACCCCGCGGGGTGAGCGGAGCGGAACGAGGCCGTGCGCAACAGCCAGCCGGCACCGGGTAGGACGGCGCGGTGCGAGCCATCACCTACACCCGGCCCGGCGGTCCCGAGGTCCTCGAGCTGACCGACCGCCCCACCCCGCAGCCCGGTCCCGGCGAGGTGCTCGTGCGCCTCGCGCGGGCCGGCGTGAACCCGACCGACTGGAAGTCCCGCACGAACACCCAGCCCGGCCCCGAGGGGCAGGTCCCGGGCCAGGACGGCGCCGGCACCGTGGAGGCGGTCGGCCAGGGCGTCGACGCCGCGGTCGTCGGCCAGGCCGTGTGGGTGTGGGAGGCCGCCTGGCAGCGCCCATGGGGCACCGCCGCCGAGTACACCGTCGTGCCGCTGCAGCAGGCGGTGCTGCTCGGCCCCGACCCCTCGTTCGAGCTCGGCGCGGCCCTCGGCATCCCGTTCCTCACCGCGCACCGCTGCCTGACCCTCGGCGAGTCCGTGCCCGACCGGGTCGGCCCCGGCTCGCTCACCGGCCGCACCGTGCTCGTGCAGGGCGGCGCGGGCGCCGTGGGCAACGCCGCGATCCAGCTGGCCCGCTGGGCCGACGCCACGGTGATCGCCACGGTGAGCAGCCCGCGCAAGGCCCAGCTGGCGGCCGCGGCCGGCGCCTCGCACGTCGTCGACTACCGGCAGCAGGACGTCGTCGCCGAGGTGCGGAAGGTGGCTCCCAAGGGCGTGGACGTCGTCGTGGAGGTGTCGGCGGCCCGCAACGCGGCCGTCGACGCGCAGGTCGTCGGCATGCACGCCGCGGTCGCCATGTACGCCGACGACGGCGGCGCCGAGGTGACCATCCCGGTACGCGCGCAGATGGCGCCGAACGCCCGGTGGAACTTCGTGCTCGTCTACACCGAGCCCGAGCGGGCCAAGGTCATCGGCGTCGAGGACGTCAACGCCGCGGTGCTCGACGGCGCCGTGCGGGTGGGCGAGGACGCCGGCCTGCCCCTCCACGTCTTCCCGCTGGCCGAGACCGCGCAGGCACACCAGGCCGTGCAGGACGGGATCACCGGGAAGGTGCTCGTCGACGTGACCGCCTGATCAGGCGGGCGTCATCGAGGGCAGGCGCTCGGTCCGCTCCGCCACCCGCCAGGCGGCGTGGGCGGGCAGGGCGCGGCTCCACGCCTCGCCGTCGTCGGTGCGCCGCCCGTCGCCGTGCAGCGGGGTGCCGCCGCGGGCGTGCTGCACGCCGTAGGCGACCTGGACGAGCTTGGTGCCCACGCCGCGCCGGCGGGCGGCCGGGCCGACATAGACCTGGTGCACCAGGCCCGGCCCGGTCCACCAGCGCAGGGCGGCCACCTGCTCCTCGCCGCGGACCCCGGCGCGGCGGGCCTCCGCCGCGGTGAGCACCGTGCCGTCGGCGAAACGGGCGTCGGAGAAGGCGACGAGCGTCGTGGCCGGCGGGGCCGCCGCCGGCTCGGGCAGCTCGACGTACCAGAGCAGCGGCGCGGTGGGCATCGCCACCTGCACCGACCGGACGCGGTCCCCGGCGGCGTCCGCGCGCACCAGGAGCTGCCAGCCGCCGGGCAGGCGGCCGTCGGGCAGGTCGACGACGCTGCCGGCCGGGAAGGCGTCGCCGAGGACGGCGGCCAGCACCCGCTGCGCCGGCGAGCCCGGCTCCCCCTCGGCGGGGAGCCGGGCCCACCAGCCGGTGCGCGGACCGTCAGGCACGGCGGGCGCGGCGCCGCAGCACCCCGATGAGCACGACGACCAGCGCGACGAAGAGGACGCCGAAGCCCCAGAGGGTCAGCTCCGACCCGCCGCCGGTGGTCTCGAGAGCCGGCTCGTCGACGGCGTCGGCCACGGGCGCGGGCGAGCTGCTGCCGCCCGTCCCCGTGCCGGCCCCGGAGGTCCGCCCGGCCGAGGTCGCCGGCGCGCCGTCCGACTCGGCGGCGGTCCCGCCGGCAGTGTCGCCCGCGGTGCTGGTCGTGCCGCCGGTCGCCGTCCGCCCGGTCCCCGCGGGCGCGACGGCCGTGCCGGTGCCGGTGCCGCCCGCGGTGCCGGTGCCGGAGCCGGTGCCCGTGCCGGTGCCCGTGCCGGTCGACGTGCCCGTGGTCGGCCCGGCGCCGGTGGTGGTCCCGGTGCCGCCGTCGCCGCCGGTGGGAGGCGTGCCGCCGGTGCCGGTCCCGTCCGGGACGCTCGTGTCGCCGCCCGTGGAGCCGCTGTCCCCGCCGGTCGAGCCGGTGTCCCCTCCGGTCGAGCCGGTGCCACCGTCGCCCGGCACGGGGACGACCGTGTCGCCGTCTCCGCCGGTGTCCCCGTCGGACGGGCCACCGTCACCGGCGGGCGTGCGGGTCAGCGGGCGCGTGAGGGCCAGCGGAAGCGACACGTCCCCCGCGACGGTGAAGGTGGTCGCGGTGTCGGGGTCGTAGCCGGCCGGCGGGTCGGCCGGCTGCAGCGTCCACGAGGAGCCCGGCAGGAGGTGGCCGGTGTGCACCAGCACGCCCTGGGCGTTGCTCGTCGCGCTACCGAGGTCGGTGCCGCCTGCCGCGGGCCCGCCCCCCTCGCCGGGGACCGCCGTCCGCGACGGGTAGCCGTCACCGGTGAGCACGTAGGCGGCTCCCTCGACCGGCACCTGCTCGTCCCCGACCAGCGTGGTGACCGTCGTGGTCACCGTGGTGCGGAAGACCGACTGGACCGGCACGGCGACGTCCTGGCCGGTCCAGCAGTCCGGCCCGGCGCCTCCGAGGAACACGAGCCCGAGGTCGGGCTGGCAGATGCCGACCGTGCCCAGGACGAGGCCGGCCGGGTCGGCGAAGCCGGTCCCCGCACCGGTGACGACCGCCTCGTAGACGCCGTCCACGAGGCGCTCCTCGTCCGTCTCCTCCCAGAGGCCGGCCATGGTCGCCGAGACGGTGCACTCGCCCGCGGGGTCCGTGGTGCAGGACGCCCGCCAGCCGCTCCCGTCCACCGCAGTCAGCGTGACGGTCGTACCGGAGAGGTCGAGGTCGTCGGGCACGGGCCCCTGGGGCGCGACGGTGAACGTGACGTCCTTGCCGGTCCCGAAGGTGGGGACGATCGGCTCCGGACCGGGCTCGGGCGCCGGATCGGGGGTGGTCTCCGGCGTCGGCTGGGTCGTGGGCACCGTCGGCGCGGGGACGACGGGTTGGGTGGCGTTGCCGTTGCCGTTGGCCGCGCCGTTGCCCCCGGGGACCGAGTCGCCGACGCCCTGGCCGTTCGTCGCGCCCTGACCGGAGCCGCCGACGCCGCCGGTCCCCTGTCCGTTGCCGTTCCCGCCCCCGGTGCCGGGCACGGGGTTGAGCGGCGGCGCCGTGTCGGCCGGCCTGTTCTGCCCGGGCGCGTTGCCGTTGTTCGCGCTGCCGTTGCCGTTGCCGGTGCCGTTGCCCGCGCCCTTGTCCGGGCCCGCCAGCGCGGGGCCCGCGGTCGCGCCGGCCACCACCACCAGTCCCAGGCCGAGGGCGGCACCGCGGGAGGCGCCGCGGCGCCACGGGGATCGAGTGAGCTGGGCGGGCATGGGATCTCCTGACACGGTCTCCTGCGACCGTCGTCAGGAGCCGGTCGGAGGGTGCCGCGCCCCCCGGCGCCGACAGCCCCGGGAGACCCGACACGCCGCGGCGACCTGCGGCGACGTCCCGCCGTTCCCACCGGTCACTCGGGCCGGACGTGACCGTCCGGGTCCGGCGGACCGCTCAGCCGGCGGACGGCTCCGGCATCGGCAGCGCGAGACCGGTGCCGGCGACGACGTCGAGGTCGGCGGTGTCGCCGTCCCCGCCGTCCACCCAGGAGGACTCCACGATCGTCACCACGGTGCCGGCGACGGAGCTGGCGTACTCGGCGCGCGAGAGCTCGTCGGGCCCGCCGGGGTAGCGCACGCCCTCGCGCAGCAGGTCGCTGACGTTGCCGCTGCCGTTGGTGTCGGCGAGCGCACGCAGCTGGCGGGCGGCCGCGGCGTCGCCCATGTCGACCGTCGACACCGACACGACGACGTCGCGGCCCTCGACGTCGGTGGACCACAGCGCCCGGGACAGCCCGGCGCAGTCGGTGGACTCGAAGAAGGAGGCGACGTCCCCGTAGGCGTTGCCGAGGCAGGTGTCGGCCGTCTGCACCTGCTGCAGGACGTAGGTGCGCCCGTCCTGGACGCTGGTGGTCCCGGGCGTCGGCCCGGTGGCCGTGGGGGTGGCCGGCGCGCTGGTCGGGGCGGGCGGCTCCTGCGCGGCGGCGTCGCCGTCCCCGCCGCCGGTGAGGCCGACGACGAGCCCGACCAGCAGCGCGACGACGACCAGGCCGGCGACGGCCAGCAGGACCACTCGCCGGCGGTCGGACGGCGGGCGGTCCCGCGGGCCGGCGAGCGGGGCCGGCGGCGGCGCGATGGGCGCGGCCGGGACGGCGTGCGGCCAGCCGCCACCGGGCGGCCCGGTCGGGTCGTCACCGAACAGGCCGCCGAGCCCGCCGGTGTGGTCGGCGGGCTGCTCGGGCGGGGGTGCGAGACCGGCAGCGGGTGCCGGGGCGGCCGCGCCGGACTGCACGGCGGGGGCGTCGAAGCGGGCGGTGGCCGGCGCCGCCGGGGGCGGGACCGGCGCGGCGGGAGGCGCGGGCGGCGCGGCGGGAGGCGCGGGCGGCGCGGCGGGCGGCGTGCCGGGGCCGGCGGACGCCGGCGCGAGCCCCGCGGCGGCGGCCCGCGCCGCGGCCTCCTC
The DNA here is from genome assembly GCF_054049995.1 of Geodermatophilus sp. SYSU D01106. Lineage (NCBI taxonomy): Bacteria > Bacillati > Actinomycetota > Actinomycetes > Geodermatophilales > Geodermatophilaceae > Geodermatophilus > Geodermatophilus sp. SYSU D01106. Next base: position 44,062 of record NZ_JBJGYM010000022.1, read on the forward strand.
GTCGGCACGGATGGCGGCGGCGGCCACGGCCGCGGCGGCCACCGGGTCGACCAGCGGCCCGCCGGGCGCCCGCGCCGGAGCGGGCGCCGGGACGGCCGGAGGCGGCGCGGGGGCGGACGGGGCGGGCGGAGCCGCCGGGGAGGCGCCCGCCGCGGAGGCCGCCATCGCCGCCGGGGCCAGCAGCTCGCGGCGGCGCAGGACGTACGGCGAGTACGGGAAGCCCTCGCCGTTGAGTTCCTCGACCGTGGGTCCGCGGCCCTCGTAGCCCAGCGCGGACAGCGCGGCGCGCACGTCGGCGGTGGTCCACAGCCGCGGGTTGTCCACGCCGGCGTAGCGGGCCGCGCGGGAGACGCCGAGCAGCAGCGAGCGGGACTCGAGGAGGGCCACCTGGTCGCCGTCGCCGAGGTCGCCGTCGGCGGGCACGAGACCGGTGAGGTCGCCCACGAGCACCGTGAGCCGGGCGATCCGCCCCGGCTCCAGCCCGGCGCGGCGCAGCCGCACGGCGGCGTCCATCCCGGCGCGCATCAGGCCGTCGAGCGGCGTGGAGCCGCCGCCGGCGATCTGCAGCACCTCACCGGGGCCGGCGCCCGGGCCGATCGTCCAGGAGCCCTCCGGCGTCGCGGTGACCACGCCGCCCTGGCGGACCTCGGCCACCCGGACGACGGCCACGCCCTCGGGCACGAAGAGCACGGCGTCGGAGATGCGCCGCTCCATCGGCCCGTCGACGACGGGGAGCGAGGCGACGACGGCGCCGCGCACCGCGCCCCCGCGGTCCCAGCGGGTGAGCTCGGCGAACAGTGCTCGCTCCCCCGCCGTCTGCGGCGGCACGGGGGTCAGGGGCAGCACGGGGTCCTCCGGGGAACGGGTGGGGTGCGCGGGCGCACGGGCGCGGCGCGGACCGGGGACGGGCCCAGACGGGCGTCCGCGACCGACGCTACGTCATGTGACGGGCCGGTCCGGGACGTCAGCGGGTCGGCGCGCCGCCCAGGGCCGGGGCCGGCTCGGCGGTGCGGCCGGGCTCGACCGGCTCCCGCCAGGTGGCCAGCCAGCGGCTGTGGGCGACCAGGTCGACCGCCGTCCACAGCGCCGTGAAGGAGGCCAGGACCAGCGCGATCGACCACCACGACCAGTTCCACGGCGGCAGCAGCCCGGCCGCGTCCTGGAGCCAGCCGGCGGCGTAGACCGCGGCGGCCGTGGCCGGCGCCGCGCTCCAGCCGGGCAGCCGGAAGGTGACGGCGAGGTCGATGCAGACCGCCCCGACGAGCAGCACGAGGGGCAGCACCGACGGCGGGAAGTCCAGCGCCACCAGGCCCAGCCACATCACCGCGCGGTAGGCGAGGTAGACCCCGGCGACTGTGGTCGCGGTCCAGCGCAGGCCGACGACCTTCCGCGCGACGACCAGCGAGAGCAGCCCGGCGCACAGCAGCCAGGCCGGGTGCACCCAGGAGGGCACCGGCAACATGAACATCGTGGGCGTCTGGCCCTGGGAGGCGGCGAAGTCCAGCAGCTGCTGCTCCGCCGTGGTCTCCCCCGCCTCGTAGGCGCGCAGCGACAGGACGCCGTACTCCTGGTGCTGGTTCGGGAAGACGACGTTCTCGGCGAAGAACAGCCACAGCCCCAGCGACACCAGGTCGCGGACCCGGCCCGGCGCGGCGTACAGCCACCAGCCGCGGACGGCGCCGGCGAGCATGATCGCCGTGCCGATGTAGAGCAGCGCGTGGCTCGGGCTCCAGCTGGTGATGTCGAGCCCGTTGATGCGGTGGTTGAGGATGTCGATCGGGATGGCCACCAGGAAGGTGGCGATGCCGACCTGCATGAGCCGCAGGGCGCGGCGGTCCACGCCGTAGCCGGTGTAGCTGTGGAACACCACGAGCGCGATGACCACCGCGGTGCCCGCCGAGTTGAGCAGGTGCGGGGGCGCCAGGTCGTCGCGCAGCCACTTGAAGTGCCAGGACACGTCCCAGGACGAGCCGAGCATCTTGAGCAGGAACGCGCCGAGCCAGGCGGTGTAGATCCAGCGCAGCTCCTGCTGGGTGGTCCCGCGCCCGGGCCGGCCGGGCGTCATGTAGGCGAGCCACAGCCAGCGCAGCAGCGCGACCGGGTGCCGGAGCCCGGCACCCAGGGAGCCCGGTGCCGGCGGCACGGTCCGGGCGGGCGCGGAGGGGGCGGGTCGGGGCACGACGGGACTCCCAGGGAAGCGGGTCGGGATGGGCCGAGGCTACCGGCGCGGACGGCGGATTCCGACCCCTCGAGTGGCACCGGTGTGCCGCGTGCGGTAGACGGCGGGCGCACGGGGCGGCCGGGACGGACGGGACGCCACGGCGGACGCGACGTAGGGTCGGTCGCCGTGGCGGACAACGGCGGGCACCTGGTCTGGATCGACTGCGAGATGACCGGGCTGGACCTCGGCCGGGACAAGCTCATCGAGGTCGCCGTCGTCGTGACCGACTCCGAGCTCAACGTCCTCGACCCCGGCCTGGACCTGGTGATCTCCGCCGACGACGCCGACCTGGAGGGCATGGCCGACGTCGTCACCGAGATGCACGCGAAGTCCGGGCTGACCGAGGCGGTGCGCGCCTCCACCCTCACCGTCGCCGAGGCCGAGCAGCAGGTGCTGGCGTACGTGAAGCGGTGGGTGCCTGAGCGGCGCACCGCTCCCCTGTGCGGCAACTCGATCGGCACCGACCGCGGGTTCCTCGCCCGCGACATGCCCGAGCTCGACGACCACCTGCACTACCGGATGGTCGACGTCAGCTCGATCAAGGAGCTGGCCCGCCGCTGGTTCCCGCGGGTGTACTTCGCCCAGCCGCCGAAGGGCCTCGCGCACCGGGCGCTGGCCGACATCATCGAGTCGATCCGCGAGCTGGCCTACTACCGGCGGACGCTGTTCGTCGACCTCCCCGGCCCCTCGACGTCGCAGGCCCAGCGCGCCGCCGGCGAGGTCACCGGCACCTTCGCCGACGTGCTGGCCGCCGCCGACGCCACCCCGCCGGCGCCCGCGCCCGGTGTCACACCCCCGGCCGCGTCGGAGGGCTGAACGGCTCCGGTATCCTCGTCCGTGCTCCCCGGCGCCGCAGGGTCCCGGGAGTGCACGCGGTGGGTGTAGCTCAGCTGGTAGAGCACCAGGTTGTGATCCTGGGTGTCGCGGGTTCGAGCCCCGTCACTCACCCCATGTCCGGAGGCCCCGGTCGGTTCGCCGACCGGGGCCTCCGCGCGTCCCACGCCGATCCCGCCGACGTGGTCGGACCGGGACTGCGGCGCGCGCCCCGGCTGTTGCACCAGTATGCCGCGGGGCGTGCGCGCCGCCGCCCCTCCGCCGTTCCGGCGACCACCGCACCACCCCGGGAGACCTCCGCATGACCACGACCGCCCCGCCCCGCCCCGACGACGCCGGGACCTCCCCCGGGGACGTCGTCGTCGAGGCCGCGCGGCGCCGGACCTTCGCCGTCATCAGCCACCCCGACGCCGGCAAGTCCACGCTCACCGAGGCGCTGGCCCTGCACGCCCGGGTCATCGGCCAGGCCGGCGCGGTGCACGGCAAGGCCGGCCGGCGCGGCACGGTGTCGGACTGGATGGACATGGAGCGCGCCCGCGGCATCTCCATCACCTCGGCGGCGCTGCAGTTCTCCTACCGCGACGCGGTGGTCAACCTGCTCGACACCCCGGGGCACGCCGACTTCTCCGAGGACACCTACCGCGTCCTCACCGCCGTCGACGCCGCCGTCATGCTCATCGACGCCGCTAAGGGCCTCGAGGAGCAGACGATGAAGCTCTTCGCCGTCTGCCGGCACCGCGGCATCCCCGTCGTCACCGTGGTGAACAAGTGGGACCGCCCCGGCAAGGACGCGCTCGAGCTCATGGACGAGGTCGCCGAGCGCACCGGCCTCACCCCCACCCCGCTGACCTGGCCGGTGGGCATCGCCGGCGACTTCCGCGGCGTCCTCGACCGGCGCGACGGCTCCTACCGGCGCTACACCCGGACCGCCGGCGGGGCGACGATCGCGCCCGAGGAGGTCCTCTCCGCCGAGGCCGCGGCCACCCGCGAGCCGGAGGCGTGGGCGCAGGCCCGCGAGGAGGTCGAGCTGCTCGACGAGACCTCCGGCGCGCACGACCAGGAGCTGTTCCTCTCCGGGGAGACCACCCCGGTGCTCTTCGCCTCCGCGGTGTCGAACTTCGGCGTGGCCGCGCTGCTCGACGTACTCGTCGACCTCGCGCCCGCCCCCGCCGGGCGGCCCGACGAGGGCGGCGTCCCGCGCCCGGTCGACGCCCCGTTCAGCGCCTTCGTCTTCAAGGTGCAGTCGGGCATGGACGCCGCGCACCGCGACCGGCTGGCCTACGTCCGCGTCTGCTCCGGCGTCTTCGAGCGCGGCATGGTGGTCACCCACGGCCCGACCGGCCGCCCCTTCGCGACCAAGTACGCCCAGCAGGTGTTCGGCCGCGAGCGGGAGAGCATCGACACCGCCTACCCCGGCGACGTCGTCGGGCTGGTCAACGCCTCGGCGCTGCGCGTGGGCGACACGCTCTACGCCGGCCGCGCGGTCACCTTCCCGCCGCTGACCACGTTCGCGCCCGAGCACTTCGCCGTCGTCCGCAGCCTGGAGACCGCCAAGCACAAGCAGTTCCGCCGCGGCATCGAACAGCTGGAGTCCGAGGGCGTGGTGCAGGTGCTGCGCTCCGACCGCCGCGGGGACGCGTCCCCGGTGTTCGCCGTCGTCGGCCCCATGCAGTTCGAGGTGGCCGCGCACCGCATGGCGCAGGAGTTCTCCGCGCCGGTGCACCTGGAGCCGCTGCCGTACACGCTGGCCATGCGCACCGACGAGGAGTCGGTCGCGGGCATCACCGCGAGCTCCGGCACCGAGGTGATGCGGCGCAGCGACGGCGAGCTGCTCGCGCTGTTCACCACGAAGTGGGTCATGGGCATGGTGCGCAACGGCAAGCCGCACCTGACGCTGGAGCCGCTGGTGGCCGCGCAGCTGGCCTGAGCCGTCAGGGCACCCGCGCCGGCCGGTCGAGCGGGTGCGCCGCCTCGTCGGCGGGCATCCGCGCCAGCAGCACGGTGAGGAGCGCGAGCACCGGCGGCGCGAGCCCGGCGACGAGGAACACCGGCCCGACACCGGCACCCTCGCTGAGCGGCCCGGCCAGCGCCACCGACACGGGCACCAGCGCCCCCGAGACGACGAAGTCCAGGCTGGAGACCCGGCCGAGCAGCGCGGGCGGCACCCGGCGCTGCAGCAGCGTGCCCCACAGCACCATGCCGCCGTGGATGCCGGCGCCGGCCAGCACGGCCGCGCCGACCATGACGCCGACGTGCGTGGCGAGGCCGAAGGCCAGCAGCGGCGCGCAGCCGGCGGCCCACAGCGCCATGGTCGCGGTCAGGTAGCGGCGTGGCAGCGGCCGGGAGGCGACGGCGAGGGAGGCGAGCGCCCCGCCGACGCCGAAGCCGGCGAGCACCAGCGCGTGCTCGAACGGCCCGCCCCCGGCCCGGTCGCGCAGCGCGAACGGCGTGAGCACCTGCAGCGGGCCGGTGGTCGCGAGCAGCATGAGCGAGCCGAACAGCAGCGTGGCCAGCAGCCATCGGGTGCGCACGAGGAAGGCCAGGCCCTCGCGCAGGTCGCCGAGCAGCGACCGGGCAGGGTGCCGCCGCTCGGCGCCGGGCTCGCGCGCGACCGGGAGCAGCGGCAGGCCCAGCACGCACGCGGTGGCGGCCAGTGAGGCGCCCGCGGTGGCCAGCAGCGCCGCGCCCGGGGAGACGGCGGCCACCAGGAGCGCGGCCATCGCCGGCCCGGCCACCTGGTAGAGCACCGGCCGCATGGCACCCTCGAGGCCGTTGGCGGCGAGCAGCTGGTCGGCCGGCAGCAGCGCGGGCAGCAGAGCCGAGTACGCCGGGTAGTGCAGGCCCAGCGCCACCCCGCCGAGCAGGCCGACGACGGCCAGCAGGCCGAGCGGGAGCTCGCCGGCCAGCGACAGCAGGGCCGCCGCGCCGACCGGCACCGCCGACAGCAGCGTGACCGCCAGCAACAGGTGCCGCTGCGGCACCCGGTCGGCCAGCACCCCGCCGGGCAGCGTGGCCGCCAGCGTCCCGGCGGCGGCCAGCCCGGTGACCAGCGACAGCTCCGCCGGCCCGCCGCCGAGCGCCACGACCTGCCACACCGCGGTGACCGCCCACGCGCCGTTGGCCACGAGCGACAGCCCCAGCGACAGCGCCAGCCGCCGGTAGGCCGCCGTCCGCAGCGGGACCAGCGCCCTGGGCAGCGTCACTGGCCCTCCTCCCCCGGCGGCGCGTCCGGCCGGTGGTCCCATCGTCGCCCGCGGGGGCCCGCAGCACGCGCCGGTCCGCGCAGGGCGCAACGCGGACGCGCCCGGCCGCAGCGACACGCCGGGGAGTCCCGCGCCGCCGCATGCCCGGCGCGCCGGGCGGGCACCGGTCCTCCATGACGGACTGGCGTGACTCCCTCGACGGACTCCCGCTGGAGAGCCGCCTCAAGGCGCTGCTCGTCTACGAGCTCGCCTCCGACCGGGTGCCGGGCGCACCGCTGGAGGTGACGACGTCGGCCGTGCGGGCCGTCGCCACGGCGGAGGGGCTCGACCCCACCCAGCCGTGGGTCGGCGCGGCCGCGGCGCGCATCAGTGCGCTCCCGGCGCAGGCGCCGGTGCCGTCGCGGGTGTGACGGCCGGGGCAGCCGGGGCTCCTGCGCCCCGGCTGCCGGACACGCGCCCGGAGGGTGCCGCCGCACCCGCCCCGCGCCTCGGACGCTGGCGCCATGACGACTGCCTACGCCTACGGGACCGCCCACGCCGTCGTGATGGTCGGGTCGGTCGGCACCCCGGAGGGTCTCCAGCCCCGGCAGATCGGGCCGGCGCACGCCACGATCGGCCGGGTGCACGGCCGCAGCCGCAAGTCGCTGTGCGGCGCCTACGTCGCCGTCGACGACCAGGTGGAGTGGCCGCCGTCCGAGCTCGAGGAGCACCAGCTGTGCGCCGAGTGCGCGGAGCTCGCCCGCCTCTGACCGCTCAGCCGCCGGCGACCGAGGGCAGCACCTGCACCACCGCGCCGTCGTGCACGGGGGTCTGCGCGCCCGCGGAGAAGCGGACGTCGTCGCCGTCGACGTAGACGTTGACGAACCGGCGCAGCGCCCCGGCCTCGTCGCGGATCCGCCGCTCGAGGACGGGGTGCCGGGCGGCGAGCGCGTCGAGCAGGCCGGCGACGGTCGGCGCGGTGGGGTCGACCCGCAGCCGCCGCTCGCCGCCGGCCAGGTCGGCCAGCACGCCGGGCAGCACCACCTCGACGGTCACGGCAGCCGGGCCGCGCGCACGCACAGCACGTCGGGCAGGTGCTGCGCCACCGTGGTGAACGTGTCGCCCTCGTCGGCGCTGGCGTAGACGCAGCCGTCGCGGGTGCCGACGTAGACGCCGGTCGGGTCGCCCTCGTCGACGCAGGCCGCGTCGCGCAGCACCGCCGTCCACGACGCCTCGGGCAGGCCGGCGCCGAGCTCGGTCCAGCTCTGCCCGGCGTCGCGGGTGCGGTGCACACGCAGGCGCCCGCCCGGGGGCGTCCGGTCGGCGTCGGCGACCAGCGGCACGACCCAGGCCGTGCCGGGCGTGCGCGGCGAGGCGAGCACCGGGAAGCCGAAGTCGGCGGGCAGGCCCGCGGCGATCGACGTCCACCCCACCCCCGCGTCGTCGCTGCGGAAGACGCCGAAGTGGTTCTGCGCGTAGAGCCGGTCGGGATCGCCGGCGTCGGGGGCGACCTTGTGCACGCACTGCCCGTACTCCGGCGCCGGGTCGGGCAGGAAGGTGGCGGTGATCCCGGAGTTGCGCGGCGTCCAGCCGTCGCGGCCGTCCTCGCTGGCGTAGACGCCGCCCGCGCTCATCGCCACGACCATCCGGTCGGCGGTCGGGTGCGGCAGCACGGTGTGCACGGCGCCGCCGCCCCCGCCGGGCTCCCAGGTGGGCCGGTGCGGGTGGTCCCACAGGCCGCGGACCAGCGCGAAGCTCTCGCCGCCGTCCTCGCTGCGCCACAGCGAGTGCGGCTCGCAGCCGGCCCACACGACGCCCGGTCGCGCGGCGACGTCGGGGCGGAGCTGCCAGACCCGGGCCAGCGCGGCGCCGGTGTCGGCCGGGAAGCGGATGGCGCCCTCGTCGGTCTCCGACCAGGTGCGCCCGAGGTCGTCGGACCAGGTGACCGTCGGCCCCCAGTGCCCGTACTGGACGCCGGCGAGCAGCCGGGGCGCCGCGCCGCGGACGTCGAGCCCGACGGCGGCCACCTCCTGGGCCACCAGGTGCGGGCCGTCGAGGGTCCAGGTGCGCCGGTCGTCGTCGCTGCGGGCCAGCCACAGCCCCTTGCGCGTGCCGATGGCGAGCAGGTCGGCCACGGGTGTCCTCCCGGTCCCGGCGGGGCCCGGCCGGCCCCGCTCGGAGGACAGACCGGGCCGGCTGCCGGAACTGAGCGGTGGCCGCTCAGCGGCGGGTGGCGCCCCCGGGGCCGTCACCGGTCACGTGCGCGCGGCCGTTCTGGTCGGCCAGCCCGGGTGCGAGCTTCTCGGCCTCGGCGCGCAGCTTCTCGGCGGCGGTGGCGTGCTCCTGCGCGTGCGCGGCCCGCTGGCGGGCCTCCTGCTCGGCCAGCCGGGTGCGCTCCTCGACCTCGGCGCGCTCGCGGCGGGCGCGGGCGGCCTGCTCCTCGGCCAGCGCCTGCTCCTTCTCCGCCTGCGCACCGCGCAGGCGCGCCTCCTCGAGGTGCTCGCGCGCCTGCTGGCGCTGCTGCTCGCGGCGCCGCGCCCCGGCGACCCTGTTGCGCTTGGCCAGGGCCAGCGCCAGCACGGCCAGCAGGGCGAGCGCGACGACGACGATGAGCACGATCAACCAGGTGTCCACGGTGGTCCCCCTCCTCGGGTCGAGCGGGGGGTGCCCGGGCGCGGACGCCCGGAAACGGAGATCACTTCAGGGCGGACCCGGCCTGCCACTGGTCCCACGGGACGGTCCAGTCGGCGATGTCGGAGGTCAGCGTGCCGGCGTCGGAGTTGACGATCTCGACGACGTCGCCGGGCTGGGAGAACTCGTAGAACCAGCGGGCGTTCTCGTTCGACAGGTTGATGCAGCCGTGGGACACGTTCTCCCGCCCCTGCTGCGCCACCGACCAGGGGGCGCCGTGGACGAACTCGCCGCTGTTCGACAGCCGCACCGCCCACTTGACCGGCGTGCGGTAGCCCTCGGGGCTGTCGACCGGGACGCCGTAGGTGCTGGAGTCCATGACGCGGTCGGCGTTGAGCTCGGTGACCACGTGCGGGCCGTTGTAGCTCGGGTTGTCGGGGCTGCCGGCGCTCATCGGGAAGTCCTGCACGAGCGTGTCGCCGTCGTAGACCTGCAGCCGGTGGGTGCTCGCGTCGGCCACGGAGACGTGCCGCTCGCCGACGCGGAAGCTGACCGTGCGGTCCTTCTCGCCCCACACGCCGTCGCCGAACGGGACGCCGTGGAGGTCGGCGTCGAGGGTGACGTCGGTCTGCGCCGGCCAGTACTGCGACGGGCGGAAGTGCACCTCGGTGTCGCTGATCCAGCTCCACACGCCGTCGGTGGGCGTGGAGCTGGTGACCAGCAGGTGGCTCTCGACGGCGGCCTTGTCGGTGATCGGCTCGTCGAAGTAGACGCGGATGGGCATGCCGACGCCGACCGTCTGGCCGTCGAGCGGGCCGATCGAGGGCGTGCTCACCGACGCGGGCGTCACCGTGGTGAAGGTGCTGCGCGCCTCGGCCCGCTCGTCGTCGGCGTTCGCGGCGGTGGCGGTCAGCGTGTACGTGGTGCCGTAGGCCAGGTCCTCGTCCGGCGTCCACAGCTCCGTGCCCTCGGCGGGGCCGTCGGTGACCTGCCCGGGCACCGCAGCGCCCGCGCCGTCGGTGACGGTGACCTCGGACAGCTCGCCGTCGGTGACGGAGATCTCCACCGGAGAGGACGGCGCGACGTCGGCCGCGCCGTCGCCGGGCAGCAGCGACACCTGCGCCGGCGGGGCGTCCTCGGTCGTCGGTGCCGCCGCGGAGGTCTCGCCGCCCGCCCCGGTGCACCCGCTCAGCAGGGCCAGCGCCCCCGCCGTGACCAGCGCCGCTGTCCGTCGCACGCCTGCTGCCTCCTCGTCCCCGGCCGGCCGCGGCCCGGTCGGGCACGGCGCGTCCGGGCCCAGTGTCCCCTCGATGTGCGGAACGGCACCGTCTCGGCGTCCCGGCCCCGGCGGCGACCTCCCGCGGGGCGCTGGTATCGTTTCCCCTCGGAGCCCGGCCAGCCGGGCGACACGCGCCATTAGCTCAATTGGCAGAGCAGCTGACTCTTAATCAGCGGGTTCGGGGTTCGAGTCCCTGATGGCGCACCACCCCGAGAGCGACCCCTCCCACCTGGGACGGGTCGCTCTCGTCGTCTCCGGGGCTCAGCCGAGCGCCAGGCCGTGCTCGGCCAGCGCCTCGTCGAGGAGGCGCAGGGCCTTCGGGCCGACGCCGTGCAGCGCGGCGAGCGACGACCGCGGCACACCGGCCAGCTGGTCGAGACGGGTGTAACCGGCCAGCTCCAGGGCGGCGGTGGCCGGCCGGCCGATGGGCGGCAGGGAGTCCAGCGGCGTCATGCCGCGGAGGCTAGCGGCGCACGGCGCGCACCAGCCCGCGGACGCCGAGCACCGCGGCGCCTGCCCCGACCACCCACGGCCCGGCGGTGACGAGCGGGTCGAGCGCCTGGTGCCGGGCGTCGGAGCGCCCGGTCCGGGAGCTGAGCCCGCCGTGGGTGGTCTCCGCGGAGAGCCCGGTCGCGGGCGGCACCGGCCGCCCCGAGGCGAGCTGGCGCAGGGTGCTCCCCCACGCGTCGATGCGGTCGCCGACCACCAGCAGCGTCCAGTGCGCCAGCCGGCCCTCGCTGAAGCGGGCGTAGGCGAACCGGCGCACCGCCCCCGAGACGCCGTGCAGCGGCTGCGCGGTGCCGAACACCGGCGTCACGAACGCGTGCTCGATCGACCGCTCGCGGCCCTCGGCGCCCGGCTGCCGCGCGGGGAAGTCCCACCGGGCGCCGGTGTCGGCCGGGTACTGCAGCTTCGGGTACGACGGCCGGTCGGCGGGGTCGAGGTCGGCGCCCCAGCCGGGGATGCGGGCCCGCAGCTCCTCGCGGCTCGGGGTCGGCGTCCGCTTGTCGCGGAGGTAGGCGCTGGGGATGTCGGACTCGGTCACGGGGACTCCTCAGGCCGCGTCGGGGACGATGACCGGCTTGATGCAGCCGTCGAGCTTGCCGGAGAACACGTGGTAGGCCTCGGCGATGTGCTCCAGCGGGAAGCGGTGGGTGACCACCTCGCGCGGGGTCAGGTGGCCGTTGCGCACGTGCTCGAACATCCGCGGCCACTGGCGCTTGACCGGCGTCTGGTTCATCCGCAGCGTGAGGCCCTTGTTCAGCGCGTCGCCGAACTTCACCGCGTTGGGGATCGGCCCGTAGGCCCCGACCACGGAGACCGTGCCGCCCTTGCGCACGCCGTCGATGGCCCAGTTCAGCGCCACCGGTGAGCCGCCCTGCAGCTTGAGCTTGGTGCCGGCGACGTGCTGGAGGAGGTTGCCGTCGGCCTCCGCGCCCACCGCCTCGATGACGACGTCGGCGCCCAGGAAGTCGGTCTGCTTCTTCAGCTCGACGACGACGTCGTCGTACTCGTCGTAGTCGAGCGTCTCGGCGTGGGCCATGGTCCGCGCCTTCTCCAGCCGCTCCTGCAGGTGGTCGACGACGATCACCCGCCCGGCGCCCATCAGCCACGACGACTGCGCGGCCACCAGCCCGACCGGCCCGGCCCCCAGGACGACGACGGTGTCCCCCTCGGCGATCTCGCCGAGCTGGGCGCCGAAGTAGCCGGTGGCGGCGGCGTCGGTGAGGCAGACGGCGTCCTCGTCGTGCATCCAGTCGGGGATGCGGACCGGCCCGACGTCGGCGAAGGGCACCCGCACGTACTGCGACTGGCCGCCGTCGTAGCCGCCGGTGGTGTGCGAGTAGCCGTAGATCGCGCCGACGGCCGTCGCGTTGGGGTTGACGTTGTGGCAGTTGGAGTACAGGCCGCGGGCGCAGAACCAGCACGACCCGCAGAAGATGTTGAACGGGACCATCACCCGGTCGCCGACGGCCAGGTCCTGCACCGACGGCCCGACCTGCTCGACCACCCCGATGAACTCGTGGCCGAAGGTGTGCCCGACCCGCGTGTCCGGCATCAGCCCGTGGTAGAGGTGCAGGTCGGAGCCGCAGATCGCGGCGAGCGTGACCCGGACGATCGCGTCGTTCGGGTGCTCGATCCTCGGCATGTCCTTGTCCTCGACCCGGACCTTGTACGGGCCTCGGTAGACCATCGCGCGCACGCGGCGCCCCTCTCGTCGTGCCGGGACGCCGGTCGCCGGCGTCCCCGCAGGCGTGCCCGCGGCCCGGAGCCGGGAAACGGCCCGGGGCCGTCCGGCCGGGGTCAGGCGGTCGTGTCCTCCCGGCGGACGGCGGGACGGGACCGGCGGGCAGCCGCCCGGGTGGCGACCCCGAGCAGCCGCCGCAGCTCGGCCGCGTCGGGACCCAGGTCCTCCTCCAGGCCGGTCAGCACCCCGGCGGCGTCGCGGGTGAGGTCCCGGCCGGCGGGAGTGAGCCGCACCAGGCGACCGCGGCGGCGGGCGGGGTCGTCGACGGTCTCCAGCAGGCCGAGCCGGGAGAGCCCGGCGACGAGGTCCTGCTGGGCCTGCCGCGTGGTGCCCAGCCGGCGGGCCAGCTCGGCCGGCGCGGTGCCGTCGGGCCCGAGGTGGGCGAAGACGAGCGTCTGCGCGGCCGACAGCCGCGGCCAGCCGCGCGCCGCGAGGTCCTCCCGGACGACGGCGTCGAAGGCCCGCCCGGCCTGCAGCAGCAGGTAGGCCAGCGGCAGCGCGTCCGGCGGTTGCACAGTCATCAGGTTACCTGACACCCTTGTGTCAGGAGACCTGACAGCAGGAGGGCGCGGTGCGGATCGTGGTGTTCGGGGCGGCGGGCGGCGTGGGCCGGCACGCGGTGCGGCTGGCGGCCGGGCGCGGCCACGAGGTGGTCGCCGTGGCGCGGCGGGCGGGTGACTCCCCCGGCGTCGAGGAGCGCACCGGGGACGTCCGCGACGCCGCCCTGGTGGCCGGGGCGGTGAAGGGCGCGGACGCGGTGCTGTGGTGCGTCGGGGTCACGCGGTCCTCGGGCGGGGACGTCGGCCGGTCCGCGCTGCCCGGGCTGGTCGAGGGGATGCGGGCGGCCGGGGTCCGGCGCTTCGTCGGCGTCTCCGGCGCGGGCGCGGACCTGCCCGGCGACCGCAAGGGTCGCGGCGCCCGCCTCGTCTCGGGCCTGACCCACCGGCTGGCCCGCGACCTCGTGGAGGACAAGGAGGGCGAGTACCGGGTGCTCGCCGCCTCGGACCTCGACTGGACGCAGGTGCGCCCGCCCCGGCTCGCCGACCGGCCCGGCACGGGGAGCTACCGGCTGACGGACGAGGCGCCGGGGTTGCGCGCGGCGCCGGTGGCGAAGGCCGACGTCGCCCTCGCCCTGGTGCAGCTGGCCGAGGGCCGGGACCGGCTGTCGTCGGCGCCCTTCGTCGTGGCCGGCGACTCGTGACCGTCCTCGTCGCCGGTGCCACCGGGACGGTCGGCAGCGAGGTCGTCCGCCGCCTGGCCGCGCTCGACGCCGACGTCCGCGCCGGCGCCCGCGACCCCGGGCGCGCGGCCGCCGGGCTGCCCCCGGGCGTGCCGCCCGTGCGGCTCGACCTCGAGGACCCCGCCTCCTGGCCGGTCGCGCTCGAGGGCGTCGACGCGCTGTTCCTGCTGCGCCCGCCGGAGGTGGCCCGGGCGAGCCGGCTGCAGCCCTTCCTCGACGCGGTCGTCGCGGCCGGGGTGCGGCGGGTCGTCGTCCTGTCGGTGCAGGCGGCCGGCCGCAACCCGCTGCTCCCCCACCGGGCTCTGGAGGAGCGGGTGGAGGCCACCGGGCTGGCCTGGACCCACCTGCGGCCGGCCAACTTCTTCCAGAACCTGCTCACCGTCCACCGCGAGGAGATCCGGGACCGCTCGCGGATCTCCGTGCCGGCCGGGAACGGGCGGACCGCCCACGTCGACGTCCGCGACCTCGCCGAGGTGGCCGCCGCGGCGCTGACCGGGCCGGGCCACGAGGGACGCGCCTACGAGCTCACCGCCCGTGAGGCCCCGACCTTCGCCGAGATCGCGGCGACCCTGTCGGCGGTGCTGGGCCGTCCGGTCGTCTACCCGCGGCCGGGCATCGTGGCCTTCGCCCGCGAGAAGCGGGCACAGGGCGTCGCGCCCGGCCTCGTCCTGGTCATGACCCTGCTGTTCACGACCACCCGGCTCGGCCTGGCCGGACGCACCACCGGCGACCTCGCCCGCCTCCTCGGCCGCGAGCCGACCACCCTGCGCCGGTTCGTCGAGGACCACGCCGACGCCTGGCGGCCACCGGAGGGCACAGGGGCATAGCGCCCGGCCAGCCGGCGTTGCGCCGACGTGAGCGAGCCGCGGGACGTCGACGTCGTGGTCATCGGCGCGGGCCAGGCCGGCCTCTCCGCCGCACACCACCTGGCGCGGCAGGGGTTCGCTCCCGGCAGCGGCTTCGTGGTGCTCGACGGCGACGCCGCGCCGGGCGGTGCCTGGCAGCACCGCTGGCCCTCGCTCACCCTCGCCACCACGCACCGCGTGCACGAGCTGCCCGGCCTGGCCTTCGAGCCGGCGTCGGAGGACCTGCCCGCCGCCGAGGCCGTGCCCGCCTACTTCGCCGAGTACGAGCGCCGCTTCGCCCTGCCCGTCGAGCGGCCGGTGCGGGTCTCGGCGGTGCGCCGCACGGACGACGGGCGCTTCGCCGTCGAGACCGACCGCGGCACCTGGCGGGCGCGCGGCCTGGTCAACGCCACCGGCACCTGGACCCGCCCCTTCGTGCCGCACTACCCCGGCCAGGAGACCTTCCGTGGCCGGCAGCTGCACACCGTCGGCTACCGCGGCGCGGCGGAGTTCGCCGGGCGGTCGGTGGTGGTCGTCGGCGGCGGCGCGTCCGCCGTGCAGCTGCTCGGCGAGATCGCGCCCGTCGCCCGCACGACCTGGGTCACCCGCCGCCCACCGATCTGGCGCGAGGGCCCCTTCGGCGAGGAGCAGGGCCGGGAGGCGGTCGCCCGGGTGGAGGCCGCCGTCCGCGCCGGCCGGATGCCCGGCAGCGTCGTCGGCGTCACCGGGCTCGTGGTCACCCCGTGGGTGCGCCGCGCCCTCGACGACGGCGTCCTCACCCGGCTGCCGGTGTTCGACCGGATCACCCCCGACGGCGTCGCGTGGGACGACGGCCGGACCGTCGCGGCCGACGTGATCCTGTGGGCCACCGGCTTCCGCGCCGCCGTCGGCCACCTGGCCCCGCTGCGGCTGCGCACCCGCGACGGCGTCATCCCGGTCGAGGGCACCACCGCCGTCGACGAGCCCCGGCTGCAGCTGGTCGGCTACGGCCCGAGCGCGAGCACGATCGGCGCCAACCGGGCCGGCCGGAGCGCGGCGGTGGCGCTGCGCCGGCTGCTCGCCGCGGACCTGCCTCGCAGCGCCTGACGGGGGCGTCCCCCAGCACCGGATGGGGGACGGTCCAGGGTCGGCCTGGGGTCCTCCCCGATGTGCCCGGCACCCCCGGGCCGGGAGGGTCTCCGTCATGACCTCGCAGCCCCTCCCCCTCGCGCGGTGACGCCGTGATCGTCGCCACCGACCTCACCAAGCGCTACGGCGACCGGGTCGCCGTCGACGGCGTCTCCTTCACCGTCCGCCCCGGCCACGTGACCGGCTTCCTCGGACCCAACGGCGCCGGCAAGTCGACGACGATGCGGATGGTCATCGGTCTGGACCGGCCGACCTCCGGCACGGTCACCGTCGACGGCGCCCGCTACGCCGACTCCCCCGCCCCGCTGCGCGCGGTCGGCGCGCTGCTCGAGGCCCGCGCGCTGCACCCGGGCCGCACCGCCCGCGCACACCTGCGCTGGCTGGCCGCGAGCAACGGCATCCCGAACTCCCGGGTCGAGGAGGTGCTGGGCCTCGTCGGGCTCGAGGCGGTGGCCGGGCAGCGGGTGGGCCGCTTCTCCCTGGGCATGGGCCAGCGGCTGGGCATCGCCGCGGCGCTGCTCGGCGACCCGCCGGTCGTCGTCCTCGACGAGCCGGTCAACGGCCTGGACCCCGAGGGCATCCGCTGGGTGCGCACCCTGGCCCGCAGCCTCGCCGCCGAGGGCCGCACGGTGCTGGTGTCGAGCCACCTCATGTCGGAGATGGCGCTGACCGCCGACCACCTCGTCGTCATCGGCCGCGGCCGGGTGCTCGCCGACTGCCCGATGCCGCAGTTCATCGCCGAGCACGCGGCGTCCTTCGTCCGGGTGCGCAGCCCCCGCGCCGGGCAGCTCGCCGAGCTGTTGCGCCGCTCGGGCGCCGACGTCACCCGCGACGGCGACGAGCTGCACGTGCAGGGCGTCGACGCCGCGACCACCGGCGAGCTCGCCGCGGGCGCCGGGCTGGCGCTGCACGAGCTCGGTCTCGTCACCTCCTCGCTCGAGGAGGCCTTCATGACCCTGACCGCCGGCAGCGTCGAGTACGCGGCCGCCCGTCCCGCCGCTCCCCGGACCGAGGTGACCCGGTGACCACATCGACCCTGACCGCGCCCCGCACCGCCGCCGCGCCCGCCCGCGCCGGCCTCGGCCGCGCCCTGCACGCCGAGTGGATCAAGCTCTGGACGGTGCGCTCGACCGGCTGGTCGGTCGTGTCGATGGTCGCGCTCGGCGCCGGCCTGACCACCCTGGTCTGCGCGCTCATCGCCCCCGACCTCGCCGCCGGGACCGAGAACGAGCCGGTCGGCGCGTTCATCACCTGGGGCCTGCTGTTCGCCCAGGTGACCGCCGTCGTCCTCGGGGCGCTCGCGGTCACCAGCGAGTACGGCACCGGGATGATCCGGGCGACGCTGGCCGCCACCCCGCGCCGCGGCACGGTCCTCGTGGCCAAGGCGGTCGTGCTCTCCGCCGTGCTGTTCGTCGCCGGCGTCGTCACCGCGACCCTCGGCTGGCTCGGCGGCAACGCCTTCCTCTCCGCCGAGGGCATCGGGATCGGCCTGGGCGACGACGGGATGCTGCGCTCGCTGCTCGGCTCCGGGCTCTACATGGCCGGCCTCGGCCTGCTCGCGATGGGTGCCGGGCTGCTGCTGCGCTCCACCGCCGCGGTGGTGTCGGTGGTGCTCGCGGTGGTGTTCCTCGTCGGCAACCTGGTGATGCTGCTG
The DNA here is from genome assembly GCF_054049995.1 of Geodermatophilus sp. SYSU D01106. NCBI lineage: Bacteria > Bacillati > Actinomycetota > Actinomycetes > Geodermatophilales > Geodermatophilaceae > Geodermatophilus > Geodermatophilus sp. SYSU D01106. The sequence goes on from NZ_JBJGYM010000022.1 coordinate 61,324, forward strand.
CCGGGCGCCCTCGGCGAGTGGCTGACCAAGCTGATGCCGGGCAACGCGGGCTCGCGGATCGCGATGCCGGAGTCGTTCAACCCGATGCTGCTCGAGCCGTGGGCCGGGTTCGCCGTCTTCGCCGCCGAGGTCGCCGTCGTCCTCGCCGTCGGGGCGCTGGTCTTCACCCGCCGCGACGCCTGACCAGCGGAAGGCAATGGAAGCCATCCGCACGTCCTGGCCCCCAGGACGTGCGGATGGCTTCCTGTGCCGCGTCACGGTGACGGCGACGGGCGTGCACAGTGGAGGGGTGACCTCCCCCGACCCCACCGCCGCCGGCCCGACCGCCCTCGGCCGCGAGCGCGCCGCCGCCCTGCTGGACCGCCTGGAGGCCGGCGACGGCCCGGGCGCCGACGCCGTCCTCGCCGACGTGACCGAGGTGCGCGACCTGGTCTACGTCGGCGCGGCGCTCACCTCGCTGGCCCGCGCCGAGGGCCGCTCGCTCCCGCCGGCCCAGCGGGCGCAGGCCAACACCCGCCAGCTGAACCTGGGCGCCGTCCGCGACGCCGCCCGCAACGACCCCGCCGCGCTGCGCGTGTGGCTGCGCCGCTCGGCCGAGGAGTTGCTCGTGCTGCGGGGGCTGCGCGCGGCCGCCGACGCGATCGCCGGCTGAGCCTCAGGCCGGGACGGACTCCGGCACGGACACGGGCACGACGGCGGTCCGCGGCTCCAGGTGCACCCCGGCGATCATGCAGCGCACCGAGCCGCCGGCCAGTTCCACGGTGGGCACCGCCACCGGCAGCAGCCGCGCGGAGGCCTCCACCGCCGCCCGCTGCTCCCGCGTCAGGCTCGCCGCGGCCCGCGCCGACAGCGCGAGCACCGGCCCGTCGCTGCCCTGCACCTCCAGCGCGTTGCCGGCGAACTCCCCGACCTGCGCTGCGGTGAGCGGGACGACGGTGCGCCCGCCGGCGGCCAGCCGCTCGGCCAGCCGGGACCGCTCCGCGGCGGACGGCAGCAGCTCCAGGCCGGCCAGCGCGTACTCGCCGGCCACGCTCATCAGCACGTTCGTGTGGTAGACCGCGCGGCCCCCGGCGTCGACGGCGTCGAACACGACCGGCTCGTAGCCGAAGCCGTGGCAGAACCGATCGAGCGCGACCGGGTCCACCCGCCGCGAGCGGGCCACGTAGGCCACCCGCGCGACGTGGTCGAGCACCATCGCGCCGGTGCCCTCGAGGAAGACGCCGTCGTGCTCGAGGCCGGAGAGGTCCACCACCTCGTGCACGCGGTAGGCGGCCTTGAGGAACTCGACGACGTCGCCGCGCCGCTCCCGCCGCCGGTTCTCCGCGTACATCGGGAACAGCGCCACCCGGCCGTCGGCGTGGGTGGACAGCCAGTTGTTCGGGAAGACGGAGTCGGGCCGGTCGGGCTCGGGGTCGTCGAACAGGTGCACCCGCACGCCGGCGTCGGTGAGCGCGTCCGCCAGCGCCGTCACCTCGTCGTGCGCCCGGCGGGCGAGGACCGCCGGGTCCTCCCCCACGGCCGCGGCCTGGAAGGCGTTGTCGGCGAGGGTGAGCGGGTTGGGCCGGAAGGCGTGCGGCCGCACCAGGACGACGGCCGCGGGCGCCTGACCGGGGGCGGTCACGAACCGATCGGCAGGAGCGCGGTGAGCATGCCGAAGAGGTCCTTGGGGTCCTCCGGCTCGGCGACGAGGTCGATGTCGTCGACCCACGGCGTGCCGCGCACCGCGTCGCGGACGTAGCGCAGCGCGGAGAGGTCCTCGATCGCGAAGCCGACCGAGTCGAACAGCGTCACCTGCGACGCCGAGGAGCGCCCGGGGCGGCGGCCGGCGACGACCTCCCACAGCTCGGTCACCGGGAAGTCGGCCGGCATGGCCTGGATCTCGCCCTCGATGCGGGTCTGCGGCGGGAACTCGACGAACACCTCGACGTCGTCGCGCAGCAGGATCGTCGGGTCGAGCTCGGTCTTGCCGGGGCAGTCGCCGCCGATGGCGTTGAGGTGCATGCCCGGCTCGATCCACTCGTCCTGCAGGACCGTGGCGCGGGCCTTGTCGGCGGTGCAGGTGGTGACGACGTCGGTGCCGCGGACCGCCTCGCGCCCGGAGGCGGCGATCGTCACGTCGAAGCCCAGCGGGGTCAGGTTGCGGGCCAGCTTGGCCATGGCGGCGGGGTCGGTGTCCCAGACGGTGACCTCGGAGATGCCCAGCGCGGCGCGCATGCCCAGCGCCTGGAACTCGGCCTGGCTGCCGGCGCCGATCAGCGCCAGGCGCCGCGAGTCGGGGCGGGCGAGGTGGCGGGCGACCATCGCCGACATGGCGGCCGTGCGCAGCGCCGTCAGCAGGGTCATCTCGGCGAGGAAGACGGGGTAGCCGTTGTGCACGTCGGCCAGGGCGCCGAACGCGGAGACGGTCTGGTAGCCGCGGGCGGGGTTGCTCGGGTGCCCGTTGACGTACTTGAAGGCGTAGGTCTCGCCGTCGCTGGTCGGCATGAGCTCGATGACGCCGAACGGCGTGTGGCTGCCGACCCGGGCGATCTTGTCGAAGGACTCCCAGCGGGCGAAGTCCTGCTCGATGTACCGGGAGATGCCGTCGATGATCCGCTCGGGACCGGTCTCGGCCGTCCAGCGGACCATGTTGCGCACGTCGACGAAGAGCGTCATGCGCAGAAGGTAGGGCTAGGCGATCTGCACACACAATGAGCGATGAGCGCGCGTTGTGCGCAGACTCTGACCGGTTTGCCTTGATCACCTGTACGGTCTGTGCATGGCGGACCTGAGCGAGCTCGACCGACGCCTCCTCTCGGCCCTCCGGGAGGACGGCCGGGCCCCGGTGGCCGAGCTGGCGCGCCGGCTCGGCGTCACCCGCGCGACCGTGACCAGCCACCTCGACCGGCTCGTCGCCGACGACGTGATCGTGGGGTTCACCGTCCGGGTGCGCGACGAGGCCGCCGCCGGCGGGGTGCGCGGGGTGTCGCTCATCGAGGTGGAGGGCCGCTCCACCGACGAGGTGATCCGGCGGCTGCGCGGCTTCCCGGAGATCGAGTCGATGCACTCCACGAACGGCGCGTGGGACCTCGTCGCCGAGCACCGCACCGCCGACCTCGTGGAGTTCGACCGACTGCTCAACCGCATGCGCTCGGTGCCCGGGGTGATCAACAGCCAGACGAGCCTGCTGCTCACCTCCGTGCTGCGCTGAGCGCTCAGCCGCGGGTGGCGGCCCGCGCCAGCGGCAGCCCGGCCACCAGGACGCCGGCGACCAGGACGTAGCTCCACGGCAGCCCGATGCCGGCGGCGAGCAGGCCGAGCGCGAGGGCACCGATCGCCGTGCCGGCGTCGAAGGAGGCGTTCCACATCGCGCTGGCCGCCGTCGAGCCGCCCTCCCCGGCCCGGGCGAAGGCGGTGACCAGCGTCAGGTTCTGCACCGCGCCGTAGCCCGCGCCGAACACCGCCGACCCGGCCAGCACCCAGCCCGCCCCGGCGCCCAGGCCCAGCGCCACCAGGGCGAGGCCGGCCGCGGCGACGACCAGCCCGGCGGGCAGCAGCAGGCGGGTGCCCACCCGGTCGGCGAGCAGGCCGGCCCGCCAGCGGGTGACCGCGCCGGTGGCGCCGAAGACGAGCAGCGCCGCCGTCGCGAGGACGCCGTCGGGCCGCTCGATCGGCAGGAAGGTGACCAGCCCGCCGCCGGCGAGGGTGACCAGCAGCAGCACCGCCGAGGGCGCCAGCGCCGCGCGGACGGCGGCCCGCGAGGACCCCCCGGCCGCCCCCTGCCAGGGCACCGAGCGGGCGAGCACCGGGACCAGCGGCAGGGCCAGCACCGGGGAGGCGGCCAGCCAGGCCAGCCAGCCGGCGTGACCGTCCAGGACGAGCGCGGCGCCCGCGGGCACCGCCAGCAGGTTGGGGACGGCGATCGCCAGCCCGTACAGGCCGATCGACTCCCCGCGGCGCTCGGCGGGGGCCACCTGCGCGGCGAGCACCGCCCCGAGCACGGTCAGCACCGCGAAGCCGGCGCCGCGCACCGCCGAGACGGCCGACAGCCACACCACCCCGTCGTCGACGGCGTAGAGCGGCGACGGCGCGCCCAGCGCGAGCAGCCCGGCCGCCAGCACGGGGCCGAGGCCCAGGCGGGCGGTGAGCGCGGGCACGACCGACTGCACGGCGATCGTGACGAGGAGGAAGACGGCGGTGACCACGCCGGCGGTGTCCGGGGAGGCACCGCCGGCGACCGCGTACGCGGGCAGCGAGGCCAGCGTCAGGCAGTAGCTGACGAACCCGAGCGTCGTGGCGCCCACCAGCGCCCGCATGGCCGGGAGCCGCCACAGCGACGTCCGCCCCGTCGTGCCCGGTGCCACCGCGTTCCCCCTCCGCGGGCGACCTCGCCCGGCGGCCCAGCATGACCGTCGCCCTGACGGCCGCCGGGTAGGGGGTGCCCGTGTTGCTGACCGTGGGCCACGGCCCCGACGACCGCGACCGCCTCGGCGCCCGCCTCACCGCGGCGGAGGTGGCGTCGCTGGTCGACGTCCGCCGCTTCCCGGGCAGCCGCGGCAACCCCGACGTCCGGAGTGACCGGCGTCCTGGCTCACCGTGACGCGTCCTGGCTCACGGTCGACGGTGAGCCAGGACGCAGCACGATCAGGCGGGCTGATCGTGCTGCGAGCCGCGGTCAGCCCATGTGCGGGTAGCGGTGGTCGGTCGGCGGGGCGAACGTCTCCTTGATCGAGCGGGTCGACGTCCAGCGCTGCAGGTTCTGCGCCGCGCCGGCCTTGTCGTTGGTGCCCGAGGCCCGCCCGCCGCCGAAGGGCTGCTGGCCGACGACGGCGCCCGTCGGCTTGTCGTTGACGTAGAAGTTGCCCGCCGCGAACCGCAGGGCGTGCTGGGCGTGCGCGATGGCCGCCCGGTCCTGGGCGATGACGGCGCCGGTGAGCGCGTACGGCGCCACCGACTCCATCTGGGTGAGCACGGTGTCGTAGTCGGCGTCGTCGTAGACGTGCACCGCGAGCACGGGGCCGAAGTACTCGGTGGTGAAGACCTCGTGCCCGGGGTCGGTGCCCTCGATGATCGTCGGGCGGACGAAGAAGCCCTCCGAGTCGTCCTTCTGGCCGCCGGCCACGATCGACAGCGCGGGGTCGTCGTCGACGCGGTCGATGACGCCGGACAGCTTGGAGAACGACTTCCGGTCGATGACCGCGCCCATGAAGTTCGACAGGTCGGTGACGTCGCCCATGGTCAGCGACTCGGTGGTGGCGACCAGGTCGTCCCGGAGCCGCGTCCACACCGACCGCGGCACGTAGGCGCGCGAGGCCGCCGAGCACTTCTGCCCCTGGTACTCAAACGCGCCGCGGACCAGCGCGGTGCGCAGCACGTCGACGTCGGCCGAGGGGTGGGCGACGACGAAGTCCTTGCCGCCGGTCTCCCCGACGACGCGGGGGTAGCCGCGGTAGTTCGCGATGTTCTCCCCCACCGTGCGCCAGAGGTGCTGGAAGACCGGCGTCGAGCCGGTGAAGTGGATGCCGGCGAGGTCGCGGTCGGCGAGCACCACCTCGGAGACGGGGATGCCGTCGCCGGGGAGCATGTTGACGACGCCCGGCGGCAGGCCGGCCGCCTCGAGCAGCCGCATGAGGAAGTGCGCGGCGAACTGCTGGGTGGGCGCGGGCTTCCAGACGACGGTGTTGCCCATGAGCGCCGGCGCGGTGGGCAGGTTGCCGGCGATCGCGGTGAAGTTGAAGGGCGTGACCGCGTAGACGAAGCCCTCGAGCGGCCGGTGGTCGCTGCGGTTCCACACGCCCGGCGACGACTCCGGCTGGGCCGACAGCACCTCGCGGGCGAAGTGCACGTTCCAGCGCCAGAAGTCGACGAGCTCGCACGCCGAGTCGATCTCGGCCTGCTGGGCGGTCTTCGACTGGCCGAGCATCGTGGCCGCGTTGAGCGTCTGCCGCCACGGCCCGGCCAGCAGCTCGGCGGCCTTGAGGAACACCGCGGCGCGGTCGTCGAAGGACAGGTCGCGCCAGGCCGGCGCGGCCGCCTTGGCGGTGGCCACGGCCTCCTCGGCGTCGGCGTGGGTGGCGTGCGCCGCGGTGCCGAGGACGGCGGCGTGCCGGTGCGGCTGGACGACGTCGAAGCGCTCGCCGCCGGCCATCCGCTGCTTGTCGCCGATGGTCAGGGTCAGCTCGAGCGGCTCGGCGGCGAGCTCGGCCAGCCGGGTCTCGAGCGCGGCCCGCTCGGGGGAGCCGGGCGCGTAGCCGAGCACCGGCTCGTTGCGCGGCGGGGGGACGCGGGTGGTGCCGTCCATGACAGGGCCTCCTGGTCGGGTCAGCGGGAGACGAGGGCGCGCAGGAAGAAGCGCAGGTTGGCCGGGCGCTCGGCGAGCCGGCGGGTGAAGTAGCCGTACCAGTCGCGGCCGTAGGGGACGTAGGCCCGCACGCGGGTGCCCGAGGCCGCCAGCCGCTGCTGCTCGTCGGTGCGGATGCCGTGGAGCATCTGCACCTCCCACGAGTCCGCGGTGCGGCCGTACTCGGCGGCCAGGCGCTGCGCGAGGTCGACCACCGCGGGGTCGTGGCTGCCGACCATCGGGTACCCGGGACCGCGCATGAGCACGCCCAGGCAGCGGGCGTAGGCGGCGTCGACGTCGCGGCGGCCCTGGTGGGCGGCCGACGGCGGCTCGTCGTAGGCCCCCTTCACCAGCCGCACCCGCGAGCCCGGCGTGGCCAGTGCCCGCACGTCGTCCTCGGTGCGGCGCAGCGCGGCCTGCAGGACGGCGCCGGTGCCCGGGTGGTCGCGGCGCAGCTCGGCGAGGACCGCGAGGGTCGAGTCGACCGTCGTCGAGTCCTCCATGTCGAGGGTGACCGTGGTGCCGATCGCGGCGGCCGCCTCCACCACCGGGCGCACCAGGTCCAGCGCGAGGTCGTGCCCGCCGGGCAGCGCCTGGCCGAACGCCGACAGCTTCACCGACACCTCGGCGTCCGGGCCGAGGCCCAGTGGGGCGAGGCCCTCGAGCAGCGCCAGGTAGGCGTCGCGGGAGGCACGCGCCTCCTCCGGCCCGGTCACGTCCTCGCCGAGGTGGTCGAGGGTGACCGCGATGCCCTCGCCGGTCAGCCGGCGGACCACCGCGAGCGCCTCGGGCAGCGTCTCGCCGGCCACGAACCGCTCGACCACCCGCCGGGTGACCGGCGTCCCCACCAGCGCCCGGCGCAGCGCCGGGCGCCGCGAGGCGCCCAGCAGGACCGTCTTCGTCGTCAGCACCTGCATCCCTCCGTCCCCGTCGGGACCGACGCTAGGGACGCCGGGACGCGCCTGCCAGGGACAGACGTACGGCGCCGTCTCATACAGTCGTATGGTGCGCGACGACCTGCAGGACGTGGTGGACGAGGTGGCGCGGCTGCTCGCCGCCCCCGCGACGCTCGAGGACGTCGACTTCACGCTGGTCGCCTACGCCGCGCACCCGCTGGAGGACGGGGACGTCCCGGCGATGGACGCCGTGCGCACCCGCTCGATCCTCGGCCGCGGCTCCACCCCGGCCACCCGCCGCTGGTTCGAGGACCTCGGCATCGCCCGCGCGCGGGGTCCGCTGCGCACGCCCGCCGACCCCGGCGCCGGGATCCTCACCCGCCTGCTGCTCCCGGTCCGGCACGCCGACCGCACCCTGGGCTACCTGTGGCTGCTCGACGGCGGCCGCACCGACCCCGCCGACGAGGGCGACCCCGCGCTGGCCGCCGCGGTCTCGCTGGCCGCGCGCGCCGGGGAGATCCTGGCCCGCCGGCAGGAGGAGGACGACGACGGCGCCGCGCTGGCCGCCCTGCTCGGCGGCCCCGCGGCCGGGCGCGAGCGGGCCGCGGCCGCCCTCGCCGCCCGGTTCGACGGCGCCGGCGTCGCGCTGGTCGCGCTGCGCCCGGCCGGCGGCGCGCCTCCGTCCGGCTGGCGCCCGCCCGCGGGGGCGGCGGTGGTGGGCGACGAGGTCGCCGTCGCCGTCCGGCTGCCCCGTCCCGGCGACCCGCGCCCGGCCGGCGCCGCCGCGGCCGCCGCGCTCGCCCGGCTGCCCGCCGGGAGCAGCGCCGGGGTGGCCGAGCCCGCGACCGCGGTGGCGGACCTGCCCGGGCGGTGGGCGCAGGCCCGGTCGGCCGCGGCGGTGGCCGCCGTCGTGCTGCGGCTGGCGCCGGTCGCCTCCTGGGCCGAGCTCGGCGGCTGGCGCACGGCGGCGGCTCTGACGGCGCCCGACCCCGCCGTCGCGCCGCTGCTGGCCGAGCCCGCGCTGGCCGCCACCGCCGAGGCCTACTTGGACACCGCCGGCAGCGTGGCGCGGACGTCGGCGGCACTGGGCATCCACCGGCAGACGCTGTACTACCGGCTGGCCCGGATCACCGCCCTGACCGGCCTCGACCTCGCCGACGGCGACACCCGCCTGCTGGTCCACGCCTCGCTGCGGCGGGCCCGGCTGCCCTGAGGCCCGGCCACCCCGGTGCTCAGCGCCGGGCGAGCTCGCGCTCGGCGGCGGCCAGCACGCGGGGCACCAGGCGGCGGTGCAGGGCCGACAGCGGCGGCCACAGCAGCCGGCCCCACGGTCGGTCGTAGTGCAGGCTCGTCGTCCAGGTGACCCGCCGCCCGGCGGTCCGGACGACCATCTCGGCGCTCAGCGACGCCGACGCGGTCTCCAGCCGGATCCGGTCCGGGGCGCGCTCCCCCACGCGCCAGCCCGCCACGGTGTCCGGCGAGCGCCGCGGGTCCAGGCGGAAGCCGAGCAGGACGCGCCAGATGAGCACCTCCGCCGGGCTCGGGACGTCGCCGAACAGCGCCCGGGCCCACTCCTCGGCGCCCGCCTCCACGCCGGTGGCCAGGGTGCACCGATCGGCGTAGTCGACGGCGTCGAGGCAGCTCCCCGCCCGGTCGGCGGCGAGCGCGCCGCGGACCACTCCCGTGCTGGTGACCATGCCGGTCCTCCCTCTCGTATACGGTGCCGTACACGAGACGGTAGCGCTCATATACGGTGGCGTACAGGAGGTGGGGTGGGCACGGTCCGGACACCGCGCGAGCGCTGGGTCGAGGAGGGCCTGCGGGCGCTGGCCGCCGGCGGGCCCGACGCCGTCCGCGTCGAGGTGCTGGCCAAGGCGATCGGGGTCACCAAGGGCGGCTTCTACGGCCACTTCGCCGACCGCGGGGCCCTGCTGACGGCAGTGCTCGACGCCTGGGAGCGCGAGGCCACCGACGACGTCCTCGCCCGCGTGGACCGCGAGGGCGGCGACCCGCGCGCCCGCGCCGTCCGGGCCGGCGCGCTCACCTTCTCCGGCGACCGCCTGTTGCCCGTCGACCTCGCCGTCCGCGACTGGGCCCGGCGCGACCCTGCTGTCGCCGAGCGGCTGCGGCGGGTCGACGGCCGGCGCATGGACCTGCTCCGCGAGGTGATCGGCGCGACCGTCAGCGACCCCGACGAGGTCGAGGCGCGCAGCCTGCTGGCCTTCTGCGTGGCGATCGGCGAGCACCTCCTGGCCGCCGACCACCGGGGGCGCAGCCGGGCCGAGGTGCTCCGGCGGGCGGCGGACCTGGTGCTCGGACCGCGGGGAGGGTGACCAGGGACACCCGACGGGTTGCGGAACCCAACCGTCTCGCCGCGACGGCGTCAGCGGCCTGGCCTACCCTCGGGTGGCTGATGGCTGCGGGAGGAGAGGCGTTGCCTCGAGACGCGGGCGGCGCCGGCGACGTCCTCCGGGACCTCCGCACGGCCACCGCCGTGGAGCACGAGCAGGTCGAGACGACCCTCGCGCTCATGGACCACGACCTGGACGCCGGCCGCCTGGTCGGTGTGCTGGCGCTGCTGCACGCCTTCTGGCGCGCCGCCGAGGAGGGGCTCGACGCGTGGGCCGCCGCCCACCCCGCCGACGCCGCGGCCCTGCAGTGGGACCGCCGCCGCCGCGCCGAGGTCTACGCCGCCGACCTCGCCGCGCTGGGCGCCGACCCGGGCGACGGCGACCGTCCCGAGCTGCCCGCCGTCCCCGACACCGACGCCGCGCTGGGCCGGATGTACGTGCTCGAGGGCTCGACGCTGGGCGGCACGTTCATCGACCGGCACCTGGCCTCGCTCCCCGGCCTCGCGGGCGGCCCCCGGCTGCGGGCGTTCAGCCCCTACGGCGAGGACACCGGCGCCATGTGGGCGGCCTTCCGCCGGTTCACCCGCGCGCACGTGGAGGACGGCGGCGACGCCGGCCGCGTCGTGGCCGCCGCCCGCTCGACCTTCGCCGTCCTCGCCGGCTGGTGCGCTCCCGCCGCCCGGCCGCAGGGGGCACCCGCGTGACCGACGTCGACGCCACGTCGGGGGCAGACGTCGCCTGGCTGGCCCCGGGCGAACCGGTCGACCTCGACAACTGCGCCCGCGAGCCCATCCACGTCCCGGGCAGCGTCCAGCCGCGCGGCGTCCTGCTGGCGGTCAGCGAGCCCGATCTCGTCGTCGTCCAGGCCTCGGAGAACCTCGCCGGGCTGACCGGGGTGGTCTGGTCCGACGCGCTCGGCCGGCCGCTCGCCGACGTCCTCGGCGTGGCGCCGAGCGACGCGATCGTCCGCTCGGCCAGCGCCTTCGGCGACCTGCGCGAGCGCAACCCGGTCGAGGTGACCCTCGACGTCGACGGCGACCCCGTCCCGGTCGACGCGATCCTGCACCGCGCCGTCCTCGGCGGCGCCCGCGACGGCCACGGCCAGCCGGTCGACGGCGAGCCGCCGCTCACCAACCTCGTGGTGGAGCTGGAGCACGCCCGCGGGCCGCGGCCGTTCTCCTTCCCGAACACCTACCAGGCGGTGCGCGGCACGGTCACCGAGCTCAACCGGGCGAGCAGCCTGCAGGACCTCTACGACATCACCGCCCGCGCCGTCCGGGCCCTCACCGGCTTCGACCGCGTGATGGTCTACCGCTACGACGCCGACTACAACGGCGAGGTCGTGGCCGAGGCGAAGGTCGAGGGCCTCAACTCCTTCCTCGGCCTGCACTACCCCGCCTCCGACATCCCGGCGCAGGCGCGGGCGCTGTACGAGAAGAACTGGCTGCGGCTGATCAGCGACGTCGACTACGAGCCGAGCCGCATCCAGCCGGTCGCGCACCCGGCCACCGGGCAGCCGCTGGACCTGACCTACTCGACGCTGCGCAGCGTCTCGCCCATCCACGTCGAGTACCTGCAGAACATGGGCGTGCGCGCCTCGATGTCGATCTCGCTGCTGCAGGACGACCGGCTGTGGGGGCTCATCGCCTGCCACCACTACGCCGGCCCCCACCAGCCGCCATTCGCCACCCGCGCGGCCGCGGAGTTCCTCGGCTCGACGCTGTCGTTGCGGCTGGTCGACCGCACCGCCGAGGACGAGGTGCACCGGGCACTGCAGGTGCGCTCGACGATGGCGTGGCTGACCGCCGCCACCCTCGACGAGGACCGCCCGCTCGCCGACACGCTGCTGGGCGGCACGAGCCTGCTCGACGTCCTGCCCGCCGACGGCGTCACGGTCTGCCTGCAGGGCAGCAGCGGGACCAAGGGCGAGGCACTGCCCGGCGACGTCCTGGAGCGCGTCGTGTCCTGGGCGGCCGCGCGCGGCGAGGAGCTGGTCGCCACCGACGCGCTGCAGCAGGACGCCCCGCACCTCGGCGTCCCGCTCGACCTCGTCTGCGGCGTGCTCGTCCTGCCGCTGCCCGAGGGCCAGTACGTGCTGTGGCACCGCCGCGAGGCCGTGTGGCACGTCGACTGGGGCGGCGACCCGCACAACAAGGCCCTCGCCGAGCGCGAGGGCGACGAGGTGCGGCTCAGCCCGCGCAAGAGCTTCGACCGCTGGCGGGAGACGGTGCGCGAGCGCTCGCAGCCGTGGACGCCGCAGGAGCGCGGGGAGGTCCTGCAGCTGCGCGGGCACCTGCTCGAGGCGCTCTACGCCCGCTCGCGCAGCATCGTCCGGGCCGCGGAGACGCTGCAGCGCAGCCTGCTGTCCGACCCGACGACCACCGACGGCCTCGAGGTCGCGGTGCGCTACGTGCCGGCCACCCGCGAGGCCCAGGTCGGGGGCGACTGGTACGACGTCTTCGGCCAGCCCGACGGCTCGACCATGCTCGTGATCGGCGACGTCGTCGGCCACGACGTGCAGGCCGCGGCGTGCATGGCGCAGCTGCGCGGGCTGCTGCGCGGCATCGCCTACGACAACGGCGACAGCCCGGCGCGGGTCCTCGGCCGGCTCGACGCCGCGATCGAGGGCCTCGACCTCCGGGCGATGGCCACCGTGCTGGTGGCCCGCCTCTCCCCGTCCGACGACGGTGGCGCGGCGACGCTGCGCTGGTCGAGCGCCGGGCACCTGCCCCCGGTGACCGCCGGCCCCGACGGCAGCGCCGTCACGCTGACCGGCGGCCGGCCCGGGCTCCTGCTGGGTGTGAGCCCCGCGGCTCCCCGCGTCGACGCCGAGGTGCGGCTCGAGGCCGGCTCGACGCTGCTGCTCTACACCGACGGGCTCGTCGAGCGCCGCGACGAGGGCTTCGACGACGGCATCGACCGCCTCGGCCTGGCCCTCGCCGACCTGCGCGACGCCTCCGTCGAGGAGGTCAGCGACGCGGTGCTCGCCCGGCTCGTGCCGGAGGGCGCCGAGGACGACGTCGCGCTCGTGGCGGTCCGCCTCCGGAGCTGACGGGCCGGCCGGCGCGGTCCCCCCGCACCGGCCGGCCCTCCCGGTCACGCCGGGTCGGAGAACCCGGCCTCCAGGCCGTCGCCCTGCGCGCCGCCGTCGGCCGGCAGCGGCGCCTCGTCCTCGGCCGCCCGCACCTCCGCGTCGTTGTCCTGCGGGGCGCCGTCGACACCGCGCGCGAGCTCGGCGAGCAGGCGCTCCTCGTCGGGACGCAGGTCGCCGGTGCCGAGGCGCTCGCCCGGCTGCCCGGCGTCGGAGCCGGAGGCCATGCCGCTGTCGGGCAGGTCGGGGTCGGTCACGGTCGCCCTCCGGTCAGCGCGGGAAGTTCGGCTCGAGTCGCGGCACGATCTGCATCTCCGGCACGTACGCCGCCGGGTGCATGGTGACCAGCGTGCGGACGGCGTCGGCCACCGCCGCGGGCGGCATCATCAGGTGCCCGGGGATGCCCCACTGCTCCATCATCGGGGTGTCCATGGCGGCCGGGATGACGCTCATGACCCGCGCCGGGAAGGGCCGCTCGCTGCCGTCCTCGGCCTTCACGGCCTTCTCCCGCAGCTCGCGCTGGATGCAGCGGGTGGCGTTGAGGAAGCCGGCCTTGGAGCCGTTGTAGGCGATCGCGCCACTGCCCGACGTGATCGCCGACAGCGACACGATGTGCACGACGTCGGCGGTGCGGCCCTCGGGCAGGTGCTGCACCCGCTTCATGAACTCGCTGGTGAGGAAGACCGGCCCCTCGCAGTTGACCGCCATGACCCGGCGGTAGTCGTCGAGGTCGATGTCGGTGATGTAGCCCGGGCGGTCGATGCCGGCCACGTTGACCAGCAGGTCGAAGGCGTCCCCGTGCTGGTCGAAGAGCTGCGCGACGACCGCGCGGCGGGCCGCGTCGTCGGTCACGTCGAGCGCGACGACGTCGGCGCTGCCGCCGGCGTCGGTCACCAGGTCGCGGGTCCGCGCACTGCCGTCGGCGTCGATGTCGGCGACGACGACGTGCGCGCCGGCCTCGCCCAGCGACACGCACGTCGCCCGCCCCAGCCCGCTGGCCCCGCCGGTGACCAGCGCCACGCGGCCCTTGAGCTCCCCTGCCACCCGTTCCTCCGTTCCGGCCCGCGCGGGGCCGTAATCACGATCCGTCCCCGCCACTCTCGCCGAGGACCGCGCGCCCCGCAGGTCGGGACGCCTCCCGCGCGCGGACGGCGGGTCAGGCGGGGGCGGCCCAGGCGTCGGCGAGCGTGACGGTCACCAGCTGCCGGCTCTCGACCAGCGCGAGCATCTGGTCGAGCACCGCGGTGAGCGAGGGCTGGTTGGCGTGGCCGACGACGATCGCCCGGGCGGTGAACCACTGCTCGGCGGCGGCCATGAGCCCCTCGGCGGACACCACCCGGCCGTCGTCGAAGGTGCCGTTCCACATGACCGTCGTCGGGTGGCCGAGGTCGGCGGCGATGGCGTCGACGCGCTCGTCGTGCGAGCCGAAGGGCGGCCGCCAGAACGGGGTGGCGGTCACGCCGAGGGTGCGCCGCATGAAGTCCTGGTTGCGCCGCAGCTCCTCGGCGGCCTCGGCGTCGGACACGGTGGTGAGGTCCGGGTGCGACCAGGTGTGGTTGCCGAAGGCGACCTGGCCGGACTCGATCAGCGGCCACAGGTCGCGGGCGTTGTCGCCCCACGTGCGATAGCTGCCGTTGGGGAAGAAGGTCAGCCGGGTGCCCGTGTCGCGGCACAGGGCGACCAGCGCGGCGACCACCTCGCCGTTGCTGCCGTCGTCGATGGTCAGGGCCAGCTGCGGGCCGTCCCCCGGCAGCTCCTGCACCACGCCCGCCGGCGCGGGGGCCGCGACGATGCCGCCCGGGCCGGTCGGCGTCGCGGGCGCCGGCGTCCGGGCGGGCGCGGGGTCGGGTGCGGCCAGGTCGAGGCCGGCGGCGCCGCGCCCGACGGCGGCGCCGGTGAGCCCGGCGGCGAGGAGGTACAGGAAGCCCCGGCGGTCCACGCGGCGGACGCTAGGAGCACCCCGCGGCGCGTCCCGGGCAGCGACACAGCGGCGCTCGCGCGCCGGGCACGCTGCGTGGGGTGCCGGCTACGCCGCCGGGACCAGCCCGGCCTGCTCGATGAGGCGCGCCTGCTCCCGGCACCACGGCGACCACTCGTCGAACTCGGAGGCCTCCTGGCGACGGCGGAAGTCGGCCCACCCGAGCAGCTCCCACTCCCCCACCTCGCTCGGGTCGGGGTCGGGCGTGCCGGTGAACCGGCCGAGGTAGACGGGGCAGACCTCGTTCTCCACGACGCCGCGGAACTCCGCGCGGTAGCGGTACCCGGGCAGCGCCGGGCGCAAGTCGGCCACCTGCAGGCCCAGCTCCTGCGCGGCGCGGCGGGCGATCGCGGCGGCGTCGTCCTCACCGGGCCCGGGGTGGCCGCAGACGGTGTTGGTCCACATGCCGGGGAAGGTCTGCTTGTCCTCGGCGCGGCGGGTGACCAGCAGCCGGCCGTCGTCGGCGAACAGGTAGGCCGAGAACGCGCGGTGCAACGGCGTCTCGCCGTGGTGCACCAGCGGCTTGGGCATGGTGCCGATCGGCGCCCCGTCGTCGTCGACCAGCACGATCAGCTCCGCCGCGGTCACCGTCACGCCGCCCATCCTCCCCGACGCCGGGGGTTCCGCCACAGGCCCTCCGGGCACCGGGGGGACATGGACCGGTTCCGCCACGACGGCCTGACCTTCGACGTCCGCGACGGCGGCCCGCCCGACGGCGAGCCGGTCGTCCTGCTGCACGGCTTCCCGCAGGACTCCTCCGCCTTCGACCGGATGGCGCCGCTGCTGCACGGCGCGGGGCTGCGCACCCTCGCCCCCGACCAGCGCGGCTACAGCCCCGGCGCCCGCCCGTCCGGCCGCTCGCCCTACCGGCTGCGCGCGGTGGCCGGCGACGTCGTCGCGCTGCTCGACGCGGCGGGCATCGAGCGGGCGCACGTCGTCGGGCACGACTGGGGCGGCGCGGTCGCGTGGGCGCTCGGCGCCTGGCACCCCGGCCGCGTCCGCACGGTGACGTCGCTGTCCACCCCGCACCCGGGCGCCGTCACCAAGGCCCTGCTCACCAGCGACCAGTGCCTGCGCTCGTCCTACATGGCCGCCTTCCAGCTGCCGGTGCTGCCGGAGCGGCTGCTGCTGGCCCGCGACGGCGCGGCGCTGCGCGGCGTCCTGGAGAACGGCGGCCTGCCGCCGGAAGCCGTCGACCGCTACGTCGACCGGATGCGCGAGCCGGGCGCGCTGCCGGCCGCGCTGGCCTGGTACCGCGCGGTGCCGCTGGCCGCCCGCGACGCCGTCGGCCGGGTGGGCGTGCCGGTGCTCCACGTGTGGAGCACCGGCGACACCTTCCTCGGCCGCACCGCCACCGAGCGCACCCGCGAGTTCGTCACCGGGCCCTACCGGCTCGAGGTGCTCGAGGGCGTGCCGCACTGGATCCCCGAGCTGGCCGCCGAGCGCGCCGCCGAGCTCGTGGTGGCGCACACCCGCACCGCCGCCTGAGCGTTCAGGCGGGCGGTCCGTCGGCCAGGGGCAGCCGCACCACGAACCGCGTCTCCCCCGGCCGCGACCGCACCTTGAGCACGCCGCCGTGCCGGGTGGTGACGATCCGCCAGGCGACGTCGAGGCCGAGCCCGGTGCCCTGGCCCACCGGCTTGGTGGTGAAGAACGGCTCGAACACCCGCCGCCGCAGCTCCTCGGGGATGCCGGGCCCGGTGTCGGCGACCTCCACGACGGCGGACTCCCCGTCCAGCGCGGTGCGCAGCGTCAGCGTGCCCTCCCCCGCCATCGCGTCGAGCGCGTTGTCGATGAGGTTGGTCCACACCTGGTTGAGCTCGGCGGCGAAGGCCGGCACCAGCGGCAGCGACCGGTCGTACTCCTTGACCACCCGGATGCCCGGGCCGGTCTTGGCGCTGAGCATCACCAGCGTCGCGTCGAGCCCCTCGTGCAGGTCGGTGGGCTGGTGCGGGGTGCGGTCCAGCTGCGAGTACTGCTTGGCCGCGCCGACCAGGTGGGTGATCCGGGCGGTGCTGTCGACGATCTCGGCCAGCAGCAGCTCGGTCTCCACCGTGTAGGCGAGCCACCGCAGCGCGGGCTCGAGGAAGTCCTCGTCGACGGCGCCGGCCACCTGGTCGAGCTCCGCGGGGCCGAGCCCGGCCGGCACGAACACCGACGCGAGCTCCCAGGGCCGGGCGACGTCGTGGTCGTCGAGCCAGTCCGACAGCTCGTCCTCGCGGTCGGAGCGCTGCAGCGCGGTGAGCTCCACGGCGCCGTCGATCCCGGCGACGAAGCGCTCCTGCAGCTCGGTGAGCCGCCGGAGCTGCTCGCCGTCGAAGCGGCCGTCGGCCAGCAGCGCGAGCTTGTGCCGCATGCCGGCCACCCGCTCGCGCAGCGAGGCGGTGGCCCGCGACGCCGCGGCCGCCGGGTTGTTGAGCTCGTGGGTGAGCCCGGCGGTCAGCTTGCCCAGCGCCAGCAGCCGCTCCCGCTGCGCCACGAGCTCCTCGGTGTTGCGGCTGCCGAGGAACAGGCCCTGCAGCAGGTGCACCGCCATGGGGAACCAGCGGCGGAACACGGCGGCGAACTCGCCGGCCGGCAGGGCCAGGAACGTGCAGTCGGTGACCGCGCGCACCGACGACGGGTAGACCTGCGACACCTGGTCGCCGAGGTAGAACTGCACCGCGCCGGCGTAGACGCCGCGGTGGTCGGTGCGCGCGGTCTCCACCTCGTCGCGGCCCACCCGCCGCGTCATCCGCAGCGTCCCGGACAGCAGCACGTAGAAGCACTCGGCCGGCTCGCCCTCGGTGCAGACGTCGCTGCCGGCGGCCACGTCGACGACGTCGCCGGTCGAGGCCACCCAGGCCAGCTGCTCGGCGTCGAGGTCGCCGAAGAGGAACAGCTCGCGCAGCTCGTCCGGCGCGAGGCGGGTCGGCGCGCTCACCGCTCCTCCAGGTACCGGTGCACCAGCGTGACGGCCATGGCGCCCTCGCCCACGGCGGAGGCCACCCGCTTCACCGACTGGGCGCGCACGTCGCCGGCGACGAACACCCCGGGCAGGCCGGACTCGAGGAAGTACGGGTCGCGCTGCAGCCGCCAGCCCGGTGGCCGCTCGCCGTCGACGAGCAGCTCGGGACCGGTGAGCACGAAGCCGTGGTCGTCGCGGTCGAGGACGCCGTCGAGCCAGTCGGTGCGCGGCTCGGCGCCGATGAAGACGAACAGGTGCGACGTCTTCGCGGTGTGCACCCCGCCGTCGGGGCCGGCGAGGTCGATCTCCTCCAGGTGGTCCCCGCCGCGCACGGCGGTGACGGTGGTGCCGGTGCGGACGACGACGTTGGGCAGGTCGGCGAGCTGCTGGATGAGGTAGTGCGACATCGACGCCTCCAGCGACGGGCCGCGGACGAGCAGGGTGACGCAGCGGGCGTGGCGGGAGAAGAACACCGCCGACTGGCCCGCCGAGTTGGCCCCGCCGACGACGAAGACGTCCTGGTCGGCGCAGGCCTCGGCCTCGGTGAGCGCCGAGCCGTAGTAGACGCCGCGGCCGGTGAAGGAGTCGGCGCCGGCGGCCGGCAGCGTCCGGTAGGAGACGCCGGTGGCCAGGACGACGGCGTGCGCGGCGATGCTGCCGCCGTCGGCGAAGTGCACCACCCGGGCCGGGCCGCGGGCCTCCAGCGCGGTGACCTTGCGGGCGGTGAGCACCTCGGCGCCGAACTTGGCCGCCTGCCGCCGGGCGCGGTCGGCGAGCTGCCCGCCGGAGACGCCGTCGGGGAACCCCAGGTAGTTCTCGATGCGGCTGCTCTGCCCGGCCTGCCCGCCGGTGGCCTGGCGCTCGACGAGCACCGTGCGCAGCCCCTCGGAGGCGCCGTAGACCGCGGCGCCGAGCCCGGCCGGGCCGCCGCCGACGACGACGAGGTCGAAGAAGTCGGTGCTCGGCTCCACGGTCAGCCCGACCGCGGCGGCGAGCTCGGCCTCGGTGGGCGCCAGCAGCGCGTCCCCGCCCGGCGGCACGACGAGCGGCACGTCCTCCGGCGCGGCCCCGGCCGCGGCGAGCAGCCGCCGCCCCTCGGGCTCCTCGACGCTGTACCAGTGGTAGGGCACCGCGTTGCGGGCGAGGAAGTCCCGCGCGGCGAACGACGGCGCCGACCAGTGGTGGCCCACGAGCTTGACGTCCTCGACGGCGACGTCGGGGCTGGCCGCCCAGGTCTCGACCATCGCGTCGACGACCGGGTAGAGCTTCTCCTCCGGCGGCTCCCACGGCTTGAGCAGGTAGTGGTCGACGTCGACGACGTTGATCGCCTGGATGGCGGCGTCGGTGTCGGCGTAGGCGGTGAGCAGCGCCCGCCGCGCGCGGGGGAACAGGTCCATCGCCTGCTCGAGGAACTCGATGCCGTCCATGCCCGGCATCCGGTAGTCGGCGAGCACGGCGGCCACCCGGTCGCCGCGCAGCTTGAGCTCGCGCAGCGCGTCGAGCGCCTCCTCGCCGGAGGACGCGCGCACCACGCGGAACCGCTCGCCGTAGTGGCGGCGCAGGTCGCGGGCGACGGCGCGCGAGACGCCGGGGTCGTCGTCGACGGTGAGCAGGACGGGGCGGGCCCGGGCGCCGGGCGCGGGGGACTCGGGGGGCGTGGTCACGACTCCTCCAGGGGGACGGGGTGGGGGCCGGCGGCCGCGCCGCCGCCGGCCGGGATCCGGGGGTGGACCTGCGGCCCGTCGACGCCGCAGTGCAGGCACTCCTCGACCGGCAGGCGGCCGCCGGCGGGGCGCTCGGGCGGCCGGCGGACCGCCGCCGCGGCCACCAGCGCCCCGGCGACGAGCAGCCCCGCGCAGATGAGCAGGGCGGTGCGGAAGCCCGCCGCGAACGCGTCCGGGTCGGTGTAGTCGTCGCCGATGCCGGCGACGACCGGCACCACGGCGACGGCGAGCAACCCGGCGGCGCGGGCGACGGCGTTGTTCACGCCGGAGGCGACGCCGGCGTAGCGGTCCTCGGCGGCGTCGAGGACGGTCGCGGTGAGCGGCGCGACCAGCAGGGTCAGGCCGGCACCGAAGAGGACCGTGCCGGGCAGCACGTCGCCGACCCAGGAGGCGTCCTCACCGACCCGCAGCAGGAGCAGCAGGCCGGCCGCGGCGACCAGCGGCCCCGCGGTGAGCAGCGGCCGGGCGCCGATCCGCTGCGCGAGCGCGCCGACCCGGGCGGAGAACAGCAGCATCAGCGCGGTGACCGGCAGCAACGCCGTCCCGGCGACCAGCGGGCTGAACCCGGCGACCACCTGCAGGTGCAGCACCAGCAGCACGAAGACGACCCCGAGCGCGGCGTAGACCAGCAGCGTGACGACGTTGGTCGCGGTGAACACCCGGCTGCGGAAGAGCACCGGCGGCACCAGCGGGTGCCGCGACCGGCGCTGGACGACCGCGAAGGCGGCGAGCGCGAGGACGCCCGCGGCGATCCAGGCGAGCGCGCCGGGCCCGCCGCCGTCGGCCGTCGTCAGCCCGTAGGTGAGCCCGCCCAGGCCGGCGACGACGAGCGCCGTCCCGGTCCAGTCCAGGCCGGGTGCGGCGGCCGGGTCGCGCGTCTCGGGGACGTGCTTGGCCGCCACCGCGACGATGAGCACCGCCACCGGCAGGTTGACCAGGAAGACCGCCCGCCAGCTCCACTCGACCAGCCACCCGCCGAGGAACGGCCCGACGGCGCCGGCCACCCCGCCCAGGCCCGACCACGCGCCCACCGCCGCCGCGCGGTCCTCGGGGGCGAAGGACGCCGAGATGATGGCCAGGCTGCCCGGGGTCAGCAGCGCTCCCCCGACGCCCTGCAGCGCGCGGGCGACCACGAGCGTGCCGACGTCGGGTGCCAAGCCGCACAGCAGCGACGCCGCAGCGAACCAGACCACACCGACGACGAACACGCGCCGCCGGCCGAGCCGGTCGCTGAGCGAGCCGCCGAGCAGGATCAGCGAGGCGAGGGTGAGCGTGTAGGCGTTGACCGTCCACTGCAGGCCGGTGAACGAGGCGTCCAGATCGGCGCCGATGCGCTCGAGCGCGACGTTGACGACGGTGCCGTCGAGCATCGCCAGGCTCGACCCCAGCACGGTGGTGAGGAGGACCCAGCGCCCCTGGGGAGTGCCCATCCGCAGTCCGCGGTCCGGCTGCGGCCGGGACGTCACGCACGGAGCCTTCCCCGCGGCACCGGGGCTGTCAACGAGCCCGGTCCCGCATGGGCGGCGGGCGCCCGGGGCACCTCCGGGGTCCTGACCGACCGAGCCGAGGAGGCCTCGATGTCCACCGCCACCACCCCCCGCCGCCGCTGGCGCGTCGCCCTGGCCGGCGTCGCCGTCGCCGCCGCGTCGTTCACGACCGCCGCGTGCGGGTCCGACGTCGTCGACGACGACGTGCAGCAGAACGTGGAGGAGGGCGTCGACGACGCCGAGCAGGAGGTCGAGGACGCGACCGACGGCGAGGACTCCGACGGCTGACCCGGCCGGGTGCAGAGAAGTCTTTGCAAAGGGTTCTCTGCATCCGTAGCCTCGGCGCGTGCCCGACCTGCCCCCCGAGGACACCGTCGACGTCAGCGACCCGCGCACCCTGCGGGCGCTGGCCCACCCCCTGCGCACGGGCCTGCTCGCCCTGCTGCGCTCCGAGGGCCCGTCCACCGCGTCGCGGCTCGGCCAGCGGCTGGGCGAGAGCAGCGGGACGACGAGCTACCACCTGCGCCAGCTCGCCGGCTTCGGGCTGGTCGAGGAGGTGCCCGGCGAGGGCACCGCGCGGGAGCGCTGGTGGCGCGCCCGCCACCGCAGCACCCGCTGGCGCACCGAGGACCTCGTCGACCGGCCCGGCGGCCGGGAGGTCCTCGAGGAGCTCACCCACCAGCTGCTCGGCCGCCAGCGGCGGATGCTGGCCGCGCACGCCGAGCAGCGCGAGGAGCTCGAGCCGGCCTGGCGCGACGCGGTCTCGCTCAACGACTGGGCGCTGCGCCTCTCCCCCGAGGCCGCCGCCGAGCTGACCGAGGAGCTCAACGGCGTCCTGGAACGCTGGCGGGCGACCCGCGAGGAGCCCGGCCGGCCGCTCGTGCACGTGCTGGTCGACCTCTTCCCGCTGTCCGAGGACCCGGGATGAGCGCGCCGCTGACGGTCCGCTCGGCCGGCCGGCGGTTCGTCGGGCTCACCGCGCTGCGCTGGCTGCCGGTGGGGCTGAGCGCGCCGGTCACCGTGTTGCTGGCCGCCTCGCGCGGGCTGTCGCCGGCCGACGTCGGCGTCGTGATCGCCGTGTACTCCGTCGTCGTCCTGGTGCTGGAGCTGCCGACCGGCGGCCTCGCCGACTCCCTCGGCACCCGGCCGGTGCTGGTCGCCTCCGCCGTCTTCAGCACCGCCGGCCTGGTCGCCCTCGGGTTCGCGGACGGCGTCGTCGCCTTCGCGGTCGCCGAGGCGCTGCGCGGCGTCGGGCGGGCGCTGGACTCGGGCCCGCTGGAGGCCTGGTACGTCGACACGGTCCGCGCCGCCGACCCGGACGCCGACGTCGCGCCGGGCCTGTCCCGCGCCGGCGCGGCCGACGGCGCGGGCCTGTGCCTGGGCGCCGTCGTCGGGGGCCTGCTGCCCCTGCTGTCCGGCCGGGCCGGCGACGACGCCCTCGTCCTGCCGGTGCTCGCCGCGGCGGTGCTGACGGCCGTGTCCGCGGTCGCGGTCGCGCTGCTCGTCGTCGACCCGCCCGGCGCCCCGCGCCGGCGCCTGGCGGACGCGGGGGCCGGCGTACGGGCCGTGCCCGCCGTCGTCCGGGACACCGCCCGGCTGGTCGCCCGCGACCGGCTGCTGCGGCGGGTGCTCGCGGTCTCGCTGCTGGTCGGCGCGGTGCTGTCCACGCTGGAGCTGCTCGGCCCGCTGTACGCGGCGGAGCTGACCGGCAGCGGCGCGTCCGGGGCCACGCTGTTCGGCGTCGTCATGGCGGTGTCGTTCGCGGCGGCCGGGCTCGGGGCGCTCCTCGCGCCGGCCGCGCGCCGGCTGGCCCGGGGCTCCGGTCCCGTGGCCGCGGCCGGGCTGGCCGCGGTGGGGGCGCTCGCGATCGCGGCGGTGCCCCTGGCCGGCCCGGTCGCCCTGACCGCCCTGTTCGCCGTGTTCTACGTGGGCAACGCCGCCGCCTGGCCGCTGTGGAAGTCGGTGCTGCACGGGCGCGTGGGGGCGGGGCGGCGGGCCACGGCGCTGTCGGCGTCGTCGTTCGCGCTGCAGATCGGGGCGCTCGGCGGCTCCCTCGGCCTGGCCCGGCTGGCCGACGCCGCGGGGCTGTCCGCCGGCTTCCTGGGCGCCGCCGTCGCCGCGCTGCTCACCGGGCTCGTGTCGCTGGGGCTGCGGTCCCGGTCACCGGTTGCCGCGTCGCGCACCGGGTAGCGGCGGGTCATGGCTGAGCTCCCCCAGGCACACCTCTCGGGCCTGCGCGTCGCGGTCACCGGCGCCAGCGGCAACGTCGGCACCGCGCTGCTGCGCCGGCTGACCGCACCGGGCAGCGGGGTGGCGGAGGTCCGCGGCCTGGCCCGCCGGCAGCCGCCGGACACCGAGCCGTACTCGTCGGTGACCTGGTACCACGCCGACCTGGGCGAGACCGCGAGCGAGCAGGCGCTCACCAACCTGCTCGAGGACGTCGACGCCGTCGTGCACCTGGCGTGGGCGCTGCAGCCCGGGCGGAAGAGCGACGAGCTGCACAAGGCGAACGTCGACGGCACCCGGCGGGTGATGCGGTCCGCCGTCGCGGCGGGGGTGCAGCACGTCGTGCACATGTCGTCGCTGGGCGCGTACGCCGCGGGCGGGGGCGCCCGGCCGGTGACCGAGGACTGGCCGGTCACCGGCATCCCGTCGTCGCAGTACAGCCGGCAGAAGTCCGAGGCCGAGCGCGTGGTGCGCGAGGTGGTGGGCCGCAGGCAGGACGTCACGCTCACCGTCGTCCGCCCCACCCTGGTGCTGCAGCCGGAGGCGGCCAGCGAGATCGGCCGCTACTTCCTCGGCCCGCTGCTGTTCGGCGCCGCGCGCCTGGTCCCCGCGCAGGTGGCGTCGGCGCTACCGCTCCCGCTGCCGTCGCTGCGGGTGGGGCTCGTGCACGCCGACGACGTCGCCGACGCGATCACCCGCATGCTCGACCGGCGGGCACCCGGCCCGTTCAACCTCTCCGCCGACCCGGCGCTCGACGCCGACGGCCTGGCCCGCGCGCTCGGGACCACGCGGATCCCCGTGCCGGCCGCGGTGCTGCGCGCCGGGCTGACGGCGGCCTTCCGCGCGCACCTGACGCCCACGGAGCCGGGCTGGCTCGACCTCGGCCTGCAGTCGCCGGTGCTGGAGACCGCGCGCGCCCGCACGCAGCTGGGCTGGCAGCCGGCCCACCGCGGCGACGACGTGCTGCGCCAGTTCGTCGCCGCGCTCGCCCGGGGCGACGGCGGCCCCGGACCGCTGCTGAGCGCCTCCGGCGGCCGTGAGCACGACCCGGCCGGAGACCCGCGCAACGTGCCGAACCGCCGCCCCGACTGAGGCACGCCGGGGCCGCTGACCAGCGGTTCTCCCCTGTCCACAGGGGTTGAGCACACCTCCGTTCGAACGTATGATCGATAACGTGACGACGGTCCTGCCCGCTCCCGCCGGGGCGCCTGCCGTGGGGTGGGCGTCCGGGCCGCTGGGGCTGGTGCAGGCCGCGGACCGTGAGGTGTCGCGGCAGTCGGCGCTGCGGTACCGGGCGGTGGCGGCGTTCGCGCTCTCGCGGCCGTCGTCGGTGGACCGGCCGCAGGGCGCGCGGGGTGCGATGGCGGCGCAGCGGTGGGCGGCGCGGCCGGAGCTGCTGCGCTCGGTGAGCGAGTGGGCCACCCAGGAGCTGGTGGTGGCGCTGTCGGTCACCTCGAACGCCGCGGAGGCGCTGCTGGTGCGGTCGCTGACGCTGGTCCACCGGCTACCGGCGACGCTGGACGCGCTGGAGGTCGGGACCGTCCACGGCGGGCACGTGGCCGCGCTGCTCGACCACGTGGCGCCGGTCGCCGACGACACGGTGCGCGCTGCGCTGGAGCGGGACCTGCTGGCGTGGGCCGTCCGCCGGGGGACGGTGTGCACGCCGGCGCAGCTGCGGGACAAGGCCCGCCGCGAGGTGCTCAAGCGCAAGGCCCGCTCCGCCGCCGAGGACCTCGCGCGGGCCATCACGCGGCGCGGCCTGTCCTGCCGGCCCGACAGCTGCGACGGGATGAGCGTGGTGTCCGCCCTCCTGACCACGCCGGAGGCGGCGGCGCTCATGGCCGCGCTCGGTGCGTACGCCGACGCGCTGCCCGACGACGGGCGCACCCGCGGGCAGAAGATGGCCGACGCCCTGATGGACCTGGTCCTGCGGCCCGGGGAGAACGGGCTGTCACCGGTGCAGGTGGTGCTCACCGTGGTCGCCCCGGTCGGCGCGCTGTTGGGCGGCGACCAGCCGTGCGAGATCGACGGGCAGGTCGTCCCCGCCGAGGTGGTCCGGGCCCTGCTCGCCGCCCTCACCGGCGCGCGCACCACCGCCGAGGACACCGCTGTCGAGGACACCGCTGTCGAGGACACCGCTGTCGAGCACCCGTCGGCCGGCGACACCGCGGCCGAGGACACGGCGCCGGACGTCCCCGCAGCCGCGACCGCCCAGACCCTCCCCGGCGGCTGGGACGACCCCATCCCGGCAGAAGTCCTCGAACGATGGGCCGCCGAGGAGGACGCCCGCACCGCCGACCACCTCCTCGCCGGACGGGACGATCCGATCCCCGCAGCGGTGCTCATCCGGTGGGCCGCCGAAGAGGACGCCCGCGTGGCCGGGCAGCCACCGCCCGGATGGTCACCACCCCGGGACGACCTCGATCCCGACGACCACGCCGACCACCCCGAGGACCGGGCCGACCACGACCCAGACCCGCCGCCCGACCGCCCCGGCCCACCCGAATCCGACGGCTGGTGGGCCCGCGCCGACGCGGCGGTGGACGACGCCGGCGCCGCCCTGCTCGACGCCGAGCAGGCGATCGGCCGTGCCCGCCGCCTGGTGGCCACCGCCGAACGCGCCGACACCGCCGACGAGACCGCCTGGGCCGACAGCCCGGCCGGCCGCGTCACCGCCGCCGCCGACG
>NZ_JBJGYM010000023.1:0-76290 GCF_054049995.1 Geodermatophilus sp. SYSU D01106
TGTGGTTGTGGTTCTCTGTTTATATCTTCTGCGCGGCCCGGGGGGGGGGCGGCCGGCCCGCGCCCCCCCCCCCCCCCCCCCGCCGACCACCTGCTACCGGCACCCGGACCGGCCCACGGGCGTGCGCTGCGCGCGCTGCGACCGGCCGATCTGCCCGGAGTGCATGACGCCGGCCGCCGTCGGCTTCCAGTGCCCGGACGACGTCCGCGCCGGCAACGCCGGGGTCCGCCGCCCGCGCCAGGCCTCCGGCTGGAGCGCCGCGCGCCGCCGGTTCGGCCCGGTCACCGCCACCCTCGTGGCGGTCAACGTCGTCGTCTTCGTCATCACCGCCATCTCCGCGGTGTCCGAGGGCGCCAGCCCGCTCGACAACTACGAGTCCGAGGTCTTCCGGGACTTCTCGCTCGTGCCCGTCCTGGTCGACGTCTACGGCCAGGACTGGCGTCTGATCACCGGTGCGTTCCTGCACATCGGGATCACCCACCTGCTGCTCAACATGCTCAGCCTGCTGCTGTTCGGCCCGGAGATCGAGGCGCGGCTGGGCTGGTGGCGCTACCTCGCCGTCTACCTGGTCTCCGCGCTCGGCGGGGCCGTGGCCATCCAGTTGTTCGGTGACCCCGGCCGTCCCGTGGCCGGCGCGTCCGCGGCCATCTACGGCCTGCTCGGGGCGATGGGCGTGCTGCTCGTCGCCGCCCGGCAGGACCTGCGCGGCCTGCTCGCCCTCCTGGCCATCAACGTCGTCATCAGCTTCCTGCCCGGCGTCTCGCTGCTCGGGCACCTCGGCGGCCTGGTCGGCGGCCTGCTGGCCACCACGCTGCTGGTGCTCGCCCGCCGCCGCGTCGCCGTGCAGGCGGCGGGGCTGGCGCTGCTCGCCGTCGCGATGGTCGTCCTGGTGCTGGTCGTGCCGGTGCCCGTGGTGGTCCTCGGGCTCTGACCCCTCGGGGGTCAGGCCGGCCGCAGCGCCTCGAGCGCCGCGGCCACGGCCGCCGGGTCGGCGCCCAGGTCGCGCCGGCCGAGGAGCACCAGGACGCCGTCGTCGTCCGGGCCCGCCGCGGTGTCGAGCTCCAGCAGCCGCGAGCGCACGCCCAGCCGCCGGGTCGTGCGCAGCCGGACGCTCAGCAGGGGCCAGGGCAGCGAGGTGCGCCCGGTGAGGCCGCGGACGACGACGCCGCCCGCGTCGGCCGCCAGCCGGGGCCGCAGCACGACGTCGCGCACCGCCAGCGCGAGCAGCAGCCCGCCCGCGGCGCCGACCAGCACCCGGCCGCCGGCGTCGAGCGTCAGGGCCGCCAGGACGAGCAGGAGCCCGCCCAGCGCCAGCACGACCGTCTCCGCCGTCCGGGCCGCCCACTGCACGTCCCCACCCTCCCAGGTGGACGGGGAACGGGGCGGACCGCTCCGTCCACAGGCAGCGGGCCCTGGGGACGACGCCCGCGGACGGTAAGTGCCCTGTTCAGCGCGCGTGTCGACTCCTCGACCGCATGCCCGCGGTAGCAGCCGGTGACCGTCCACAGGCTGCGGTCATGTCGACTCGTCCACAGCTGGGTACACAGCTGGGGACAAAGCACAGAGCTGTAGTTACGCCGCCGTCCTCGTCGTCACACGCGTCCCACGCGACACGAAACCGCAGGTCAAACGGGTGTAGTCGAACACCCGTTCTCCACACGTCGTGGACAACCCTGGGGGCGGGACGTCATGTCGACCTGTGGATCCACCGAGCGGGTGTGCACAGCGGTGCACACCCCGCTTCGGGCAGGGGAGACGGAGGGGTGTAGGGCCCCCGGGACGCGACGAGGCCCCCGTCCCGGGGAGGGGACGGGGGCCTCTGGCGACGTGGTGGAACGGCCCTGCTGCAGGGTCCCGGGCCGAGCCTGCGAGGTCCGGGGGGCAGCAGGGTCCTTCGTCTACCGCCAGCGCATCGACATCACCAGGCCGACGACCATGGCGCCGAAGCCGATGGCGAAGTTCCACGCCGACAGCGACACCATGAAGGGCACCCGGTCGCCGGCCACGTAGTAGACGACGATCCACAGCAGGCCCAGCACCATGA
Organism: Geodermatophilus sp. SYSU D01106; assembly: GCF_054049995.1. Taxonomy (NCBI): domain Bacteria; kingdom Bacillati; phylum Actinomycetota; class Actinomycetes; order Geodermatophilales; family Geodermatophilaceae; genus Geodermatophilus; species Geodermatophilus sp. SYSU D01106. The sequence goes on from NZ_JBJGYM010000023.1 coordinate 2,045, forward strand.
GCGTGACCATGAGCGGCGCGTACCAGCGCGGGCTCGGCTGCACCGCACGGGCGGCCGACCGGGACTGCAGCACGCCCTCCGGCGGCGTGTAGACCGACTTCTTGCGCACCTTGGACTTGGGCACCGCGACCGACTCCTGCTGATCCTCCCGGGGTGCCGGTCCGTCGCGACCGGCACGCTGGCCCCCCAGCCTAAGCTGCGCGGTGAGGACGACGGCCCCGCCGAGCCGTGCGCCTCCCCCTCCCGTCCCCCAGGAGCCCCCGTGACGCCGTCCGAGCCCGCCGCCGCGGCCCCCGGGCGCCCGCGGCGGTCCCGGACGGCCTGGGGCGCCCTGGTGCCCGTCGTGGCGCTCGCCGCGGGGCTGCTGTTCGCCACGTCGAGCCAGACCGCGCAGGGGTCGGACCTGCGCGCCGGCGACGTCACCGAGCTGCGGGCGCTGCTCGCCGAGCGCAACGGGTCGATCGCCGAGCAGGAGACGCAGCTGGCCGCCCTCGAGGCGCAGATCCAGGCGCTCACCGACCAGGCCGCCACCCGCGACGGCGCCGTCGCCGCGGCCGCGGCCACGGCCGAGGAGGGCGAGCTGTCGGCCGGCCTGGTGGCGCTGACCGGCCGCGGCGTGGAGATCACCCTCGACGACGCCCCCCGCCGTCCTGACGGCGGGCTGCCGGTGGGCGCCCGGCCCGACGACGTCGTCATCCACCAGTCCGACGTGCAGGCCGTGGTCAACGCCGTGTGGGCCGCCGGGGCCGACGGCGTCGCGATCATGGACCAGCGGCTGATCGCCACCAGCGCCGTCCGCTGCGTCGGGAACGTGCTCCTGCTGCAGGGCCGCACCTACTCCCCGCCGTTCGTCGTCACCGCGATCGGCGACGCGGCGGCGATCCGCGCCCAGCTCGCCGCCTCGCCGCAGGTGGCGGTGTTCGAGCAGGCGGTCGAGGCCTACGGGCTCGGCTTCGCCGTGCGCGAGCGGGCCGACGTCGTCCTGCCGGCCTACGCCGGCTCGCTCGACATGGACTTCGCGACCCCCTCCGAGGGCTGATCTCCCTCCCGGCCGCCCGACCGCCCGGTGTACACAGGGAGCGTGAGCAGGCCGGTCCTCGTCGTCGACAACTTCGACAGCTTCGTCTACAACCTGGTCCAGTACCTGGGGCAGCTGGGCGTGCGGTGCGTGGTGCGCCGCAACGACGCCGTCGACGTCGACGAGCTCGCCGACCTCGACGTCGCGGGCGTGCTGCTCTCGCCCGGCCCGGGCACCCCCGCCGACGCCGGCGTGACCGTGCCGATGGTCCGGGCGGCCGCCGAGGCGGGCACCCCCGTGCTGGGCGTGTGCCTGGGCCACCAGGCGATCGCCGAGGCCTTCGGCGCCGAGGTGGTGCGCGCGCCGGAGCTGCTGCACGGCAAGACCAGCGAGGTCGTGCACGACGGGATCGGCGTGCTGGCCGGGCTGCCCTCGCCGTTCACCGCGACCCGCTACCACTCGCTGGCCGTCGACCGGGACACCGTCCCCGCCGAGCTGGAGGTCACCGGCACGACGCCGTCGGGCATCGTCATGGCGCTGCGGCACCGCGAGCTGCCCGTCGAGGGTGTGCAGTTCCACCCGGAGTCGGTGCTCACCGAGGGCGGCCACCAGATGCTGGCGACGTGGCTCGCCGCCTGCGGCCTGGCACCCGACCCGGCCGTGGTCGAGGCCGCCGCCGCGGGCGCCCGCCGGCTGTCGGCCGCTCCCGCCTGAGCGCCTCCCCGGAGACGCGGAAGGGCCCCTCCCGGATCGGGAGGGGCCCTTCTGCACGTCCTGGGCGGGTCAGCCGCCGCCACCGCCGCCCGGGCCGCCACCGGCGCCTCCGCCGGGCGACGGGCTGGTCGGCGAGGCCGTGGTCTGCTGCGCGACCAGCAGCGTGATGGCGCCGTCGGCCTCCACCGTCTGACCCGGCTGCGGGTCGCTGCCGACCACCGTGCCGGCCGCCTGGCCGGGCTCGCCCTCGGTGGGGACGACGGCGATGCTGCCCGTGAAGCCGGCCGCGGTCAGCGCCTGGCGGGCGGCCTGCTCGGTCTGCCCGACGATCGACTGCGGGACGGTGATCTCCGCGGCGCCGCCGCTGGAGACCTGCAGCGTGATCTGCGTGTCCGCCCGCGCCTGCTGGCCGGCCGCCGGGCTGGTGCCGACGACGGTCCCGGCCGGCTGGTCGGACTCGACCTCCTCGGTGGCGAGGTTGGTGAAGCCCGCGCCGGCCAGCGTCTGCTGCGCCGCGTCCTGCGCCTGGCCCTCGACCGCGGGGATCTCCGCGTCGCCGTCGGACAGCGACAGCGTCACCGTGGTGGCCGGGGGCACCGAGGAGCCCTCCTCCGGGTCGACGGCCACGACCGTGCCCTCCTCCGCGAGGGAGTCGACCTGCTCGGTGTCCACGTTGCCGGTGAACCCGGCGCCCTCGAGCGCCGTGCGGGCGCGGTCCTCGTCGAGGTCGACGACCTGCGGCACGGTGACGGCGTCGGGGGCGACGCCGACGGTCAGGGCGACCTCGCTGCCCTCCTCGACCTGCGCTCCGGAGGCGGGGTCGGTCTCGAGCACCCGGCCGACCTGGGCGTCGTCCTGCACCTCCTGCGGCGTCACCTGGGCGGCGACGGCCAGGCCGGCCGCCTCGATCGCGGCGCGGGCGTCGGCCTCCGGCTGCCCCACCAGCCCGGCGGGCACGGTGACCTGGGCGGCCTCCGGCGGCGCCTCCTCGTCCCCCGAGTTGACCAGCAGGGCGATGCCGACGACGGCGCCGACGAGCACCAGCGCGCCGACGACGGCGGCGATGACGCGGTTGCGCTTGCGCCGGCGGGCGGCCTCGTCGTCGTCCCAGCCGTCCTCGCCGCCGTAGGCGCCCGGCGCCGCGCCGAGGATGGTGGTGCGCTCGTCGTCGCCCATCACCGGCGTCGCCTCGACCCGCTGCCCGGCCAGGGCCCGGAGCAGGTCGTTGCGCATCTCGGCGGCCGACTGGTACCGGTTGGCCGGGTTCTTGCTCAGCGACTTGAGCACGATCGCGTCGAGCTCCGGCGGCACGGCCGGGTTCACCGACGACGGCAGCTTCGGGTCCTCGCGGACGTGCTGGTAGGCCACCGACACCGGCGAGTCACCGGTGAACGGCGGCGCCCCGGTGACGAGCTCGTAGGTCAGGCAGCCGACGGAGTAGACGTCGGAGCGGGCGTCGACGGCCTCGCCGCGCGCCTGCTCGGGGGAGAGGTACTGCGCGGTGCCGATGACCGCGGCGGTGGAGGTCATCGTGGCCGCGGAGTCGGACACCGCGCGCGCGATGCCGAAGTCCATGACCTTGACCGAGCCGTCGGGCGTGAGCATCACGTTCCCGGGCTTCACGTCGCGGTGCACGATGCCGTTGCGGTGGCTGAAGTCCAGGGCGGCGCAGATGTCGGCGGACAGGCTCATCGCGCGGTCCGGCGACAGGACGCCCTCGCGGCGGAGCAGGTCGCGCAGGGTCTCGCCCTCGACGTACTCCATGACGATGTAGGGCGTCGCGCCGGTGCTGGTGCGGTCCTCGCCGGTGTCGTAGACGGCCACGATCGCCGGGTGGTTCAGCGACGCGGCGGCCTGGGCCTCGCGGCGGAACCGGACCTGGAAGGACGGGTCGCGCGCGAGGTCGCTGCGCAGCACCTTGACGGCGACCTCGCGGCCGAGCCGCAGGTCACGGCCGCGGTGGACCTCCGCCATGCCGCCGCGCCCCAGGACCCCGCCGATCTCGTAGCGCTCACCGAGAACCTGGGGCGTGGTCATCGGAGGTCCTCTCGGGCGGTGCGGGGGCGCGTCGCGGGCGGACCCGGGCGCGGCAGGACCCGGACGGCGGTCCCGGCCCCGGCGGGGAGCCTAACGGGCAGCGAGCGGCGGACCGGGACGGTGAGTGAGCGCGCCGTCACGCCGGCGCACCGTCGGCCACGGCAGCCCCCGCAGCCGCAGGAGCGGACGCGCCGGCGCCCTCCGCCGTCCCGGCACCACCGGTACCGGCACCGGCCCCGCCGGTGTCCGGCTCGTCCGCTGGCGGCTCGGTGACCGGCGCTGGAGCGGAGGAACCCGGTGCCTGCGTGGTCGTCGGGGGGCTGGTCGTGGTGCCCGTGTTCGAGGGGGGCACGGAGGTGGTCGTCGGAGCGGAGGTGGTCGTCGGGGGGTTGGTCGTCGTGGTGCCGCCCTGCCCGCCGCCACCGCTCCCGGTGTCGCCGCCGCCGGTCGGCTCGGCCTCGCCGCCGCCGGAGTCCTCGGTCTCCTCCTCCGGCGGGCTGTAGTCGGACTCGGCGACCGACAGCGTCACGGTGGTGCCGCGCGGCACGGGGATGCCCGCCGGGTCGACGCCGGCCACCTCGCCGGCGTTCAGGTCGATGCCGGCGGCGGTGAGCACCTCGTCGGTCGCGTCGATGCGGGTGACCTCGAGCCCGGCCTCGAGCAGCTCGGCCTCGACGTCGTCGGCGTCCTCGCCGAGGTACTGCTCGGCCCCGGGGATGGTGACGAGGTCCTGGGTCGGGCTGGCCGACCCGCTGCTCGGCGCGCTGCTGCTCGTGGAGCCGGCGCTGCTGCCGCCCGGGTCCTCGCCGTTGCCGGAGATCAGGAAGAACGCGCCGGCGATCAGCGCGGCCACCAGCACGAGCGCCCCGAGGGCGACCGCCCAGCGCCGGCTGCCGCCGCCGCGCCGCGGCTGGGGGTCCCGCCAGTCGCCGGTGTCGTCGCCGTCGACCGGGGGGCCCTGCAGCGGCGGCATCGTGCGCGGGTTGCCGGCGGCGTGCCGGCCGCCGGTGCGCGGGCCGGCCGAGCGGGGGACCGAGGTGCGCGGGCCCGCGGCCGCGGCGGCCGCGGCGCCGGCCGCCGCCCCGGCGGCTGCGCCGGTCACGGGGCCGCCGAGCACGCGGGTGCCGTCGCCGTCGACCTCCGGGATGACCTCGGTGGCCGCGGCGGCCAGGCCGGTGGGCACCGCGCCGGTGACCGGTGCGGTCCCGCCGTGGCGGCCCGCGGCGGCGACGGCGCGGACGGCCGCGGCGAACGCGGCGCCGTCGGTGAACCGGTCGTCGGGGTGCTTGGCCAGCGCGCGCTCGATGAGCTGCCGCACGGCCAGCGGGATGTCAGCCGGCAGCGGCGGGGGCTGCCGGTTGATGTGCGCGAGGGCGATGGCGACCTGGGAGGTGCCGTCGAAGGGCCGCCCGCCGGTGAGGCACTCGTAGCCGACGACGCCGAGGGAGTAGACGTCGGAGGCCGCGGTGACCTCCAGACCCTGCGCCTGCTCCGGCGACAGGTACTGCGCGGTGCCCACGACCATCCCGGTGCGGGTGAGCGGCGTGGCGTCGCGGGTGCGGGCGATGCCGAAGTCGGTCAGCTTCACGACGCCGTCGGGCCGGACGATGAGGTTGCCCGGCTTGATGTCGCGGTGCACGACCCCGGCGGCGTGCGCGGCCGAGAGCCCGTCGGCGGCCTGGCCGAGCACGTGCAGCGTCCAGTCGACGGGGAGCCGGCCCTCCTCGTGGAGGATCGTCACCAGCGGCTTGCCCTCGACCAGCTCCATGATCAGGAAGGCCAGCTGCGAGCCGCGCTCGTCGGTGCTCTCGCCGTAGTCGTAGACCGAGGCGATGTTCGGGTGGGCCAGCGCCGCGGTGTGCCGCGCCTCGTTGCGGAAGCGGGCGACGAAGCTCGGGTCGCCGGTGAACTCGCTGCGGAGCACCTTGGCCGCCACCACACGGTCGAGCACGCGGTCGCGCGCCCGCCACACCTCGCCCATGCCGCCGGTGGCGATGGGCTCGGTGATCTCGTAGCGGCCGGCCAGGATGGTGCCGGTGGACAGGGCCATCAGCCCCCCTGACCCTCGAGGTAGGCCTGCATCACGTCGCCGGCGATCGGCGCCGAGACGTCGCCGCCGGTACCCCCGCCGTTGGCCACGAACACCGCCACCGCGATGCGCGGGTCGTCGGCCGGGGCGAAGCCGATGAACCAGTTGTGGTCGGGCACGTCCTCGGCGACCTGGGCCGTCCCGGTCTTGCCGGCGACGGCGGTCCCGGGGATGCGGGCGGCACGGCCGCTGCCGTTGGCCACGACGCTCTCCATCATCTCGGTCAACTGGCCGGCCACCTCCGGGGTCACCGGCTCGGAGAGCTCCTCCGGGTCGGCCTGGTCGATGACGGTGAGGTCGGGGGCGCGCACCTGGTCGACCAGGTACGGCGTCATGAGCGTGCCGTCGTTGGCGACCGCCGCGGCCACCATCGCCGCCTGCAGCGGGGTCATCCGGACGTCGCGCTGGCCGATCGAGCTCTGGCCGAGCGCCGCCTCGCTCTCGATGTCGCCGACGCTGCTGCCGGCGGTCGTCATCGGGATCTCCAGGCCCTCGCCGTCCATGCCGAACGCCTCGGCCATCTCCCGCACGCGGTCCTCGCCGAGGTCGATGCCGAGCTGCGCGAACGCGGTGTTGCAGGAGATCGTCAGCGCGTCGATGAGCGACTGCTCCTGGCTGCTGCTGCACGAGGAGCCGCCGAAGTTCTCCAGCGTCGTCGACGTGCCGGGCAGGGTCAGCAGGTCCGGCGCCGGGATGACGGTGTCGGGCGTGTACTCGCCGGTCGACAGGGCCGCGGCCGACACGATGACCTTGAAGACCGAGCCGGGCGGGTAGTTGTCCTGCGTCGCGCGGTTCAGCCGCGGGTCCTGCTCCTGCGCGTCGAGCTCCGCGGCGTAGGCGCGGATGGCGTCGGGGTCGTGGCTGGACAGCTGCGCCGGGTCGTAGGTGGGCGTGCTAGCCATGCCGAGCACCGCGCCGGTGGACGGGTCGAGCGCGACGACGGCGCCGGTGACCCCCTCCAGGCCCGCCATGGCCGCCTCCTGCACGCCGGCGTCGAGGGTCAGCACGACGTCGCCGCCGGCCGGGTCGCGGCCGGTGAACAGGTCGGCGATGCGCCGGGTGAACAGCCGGGCGTCGGAGCCGGCCAGCACGTCGTTGACCGCGCGCTCCATCTGGGCGCTGTTGTAGAGCAGCGAGTAGTAGCCGGTGACCGCCGCGTACACGGGGCCCTGCGGGTACTGGCGCAGGTACTTCAGCGTGTCCTGGGTGGGCACCGACAGCGCCACCTCGGTGCCGTCGACGACGATCGAGCCGCGCTCCCGCGAGTACTCCTCGGTGAGCACCCGGGTGTTGCCCGAGTCCTCGCGCAGCTCGTCGGAGCGCACGACCTGGATGTAGTTGACGTTGACGATGAGCAGCGTGAAGAGCACCAGCACGCTGATCGCCACGCGGCGCAGGGGCGCGTTCACCGGGACACCACCTCGGTGGGCGCCTCGCCGATCGCCGTCTTCGGCGGGGCCGGCGGCGCGGCGGGGCGGCGGGCGGCGTCGCTGATGCGGACCAGGATCGCGACCAGGCCGAAGTTGGCCACCAGCGAGGAGCCGCCGTAGGCGACGAACGGCGTCGTGAGGCCGGTCAGCGGCAGCAGCCCGGTGACGCCGCCGAGGACGACGAACAGCTGCCAGGCGACGGCGAAGGCCAGGCCGCCGGCGAGCAGCTTGCCGAAGGCGTCGCGCACGACCAGCGAGGTGCGCAGGCCGCGCTCGACCAGCACCAGGTAGATGACGATGACGGCGACCAGGCCGAACAGGCCGAGCTCCTCGCCGAGCGCCGAGGCGATGAAGTCGCTCTTGGCCACCGGCACCTGGTCGGGGCGGCCGCCGCCGAGCCCGGCGCCGAACAGCCCGCCGGTGCCCAGGCCGAACAGCGACTGGACGAGCTGGTAGCCGCCCTCGTCGCGGTAGGCGAACGGGTCCAGCCACGTGTCGACGCGGACCTGCACGTGCCCGAACACCTGGTAGGCGATGAACGCGCCGCCGGCGAACAGGCCCAGGCCGATGAGCAGCCAGCTCGCCCGCTCGGTGGCGACGTAGAGCATCACCACGAAGATGCCGAACAGCAGCAGCGAGCTGCCGAGGTCGCGCTCGAACACCAGCACGAGGATCGACACGACCCACACGGCGAGCACGGGGCCGAGGTCGCGGGCCCGCGGGATCTCCAGGCCGGCCACCCGGCGGCTGGCCAGCGCCAGCACGTCGCGCTTGTCGACGAGGTAGGCGGCGAAGAAGACGATCAGGCAGATCTTGGCGAACTCGCCGGGCTGGATGCTGAAGCCCGCGACCCGGATCCAGATCTTGGCGCCGTACACCTCGGAGATCGACGCGGGCAGCACGGCGGGCAGCGCGAGCAGCACCAGGCCGACCAGGCCCAGGGTGTAGGCGAAGCGGGACAGCACCCGGTGGTCGCGCAGCACCACGACGACGGCCACGAACAGGACCACGCCGATCGTCGCCCACAGCAGCTGCACCGGGGCGTCCTCGCGGGTGGTCTCGCCGTCCTGCAGGCCGGCCAGGTCGAGCCGGTGGATCATCGTCAGGCCGAGGCCGGTGAGCACCGCGACGGCGGGCAGCAGCAGCGGGTCGGCGTAGGGCGCGAAGCGGCGCACGACCAGGTGCACCACGACCCACAGGGCGGCGAACCAGCCGCCGAAGGTCGCCAGTTCCGCGCGCAGCGAGCCGGTGATCGTGATGTCGACGATGCTCTGCGCGGCGAGCGTGATGAGGACGGCGAAGCCCAGCAGCGCCAACTCGGTGTTGCGCCGCTTCGGGGGGACCGTGCCCGGGGCCGCGGCCCGGGGGTCGGTGGTGGGGCCGGCCATCACTCCGCCTCCCGGCAGTCCACCCCCGGCTCGGGCCCCGCCGTCGAGGAACCGGCCGTCGAGGAGCTCGCCGAGGCGGAGCCCGTCGCCGACGGGGACGCCGACGAGGGGCTGCCGGGGGCGGGGGTGTCCGTCGCGCCGCCGGGCTGCGCGGTGGGGACGACCTCGGACGGCGGGCCGGACGGCGAGGCGGACGCGCCGGCGGAGGGCCGGTCGTCGTCGGCCGGGCACTCGGGGAGCGACGCCTGCTGGAGGTCGTCGACGATCCGCCGGGCGTCGTCGGAGCCACTGGCCTCGATGCCCTGGCGGACGCTGTTCTGCTGGTAGGAGGAGAGGTCCTCGAGCGGGATGCCGGTGACGTCGTCGACGCGGAAGAGGTCCAGCCCGAGCAGCTCGGTGTTGAAGCCGCGGTAGACCGCGACGTGGTCGGTGCCGTCGGCGGCCGCGACCCCGACGAACCAGTGCGTGAGCACCCACAGCCAGGTGGCGATGCCCGCGCCGACGAGGAGCAGCACCGTGCCCCCAGCGACGAACAACCGCCGCCGGGAGCGGCGGCGGTCGGGTGGGGCGGAGGCTGAGGCGGACGTCGGCGCCGGTGGGGGCGCCGGTGGCGGGTCGGCGAGCGCGGCCCGCCCGGCCGCGGAGCGGGGGTCGACGGCGCGCTGGCCGCGGTTGTCGCCCGCGGCGCCGTCGACGACGGGCTCCATGGACGTGCCGGTGCCGGAGTCCTCGACGACGTCGGCGACGATCACGGTGATGTTGTCCGGGCCGCCGCTGCGCAGCGCCAGCTCGACGAGCCGGTCGGCCGTGGACTGCGGGTCCGGGTCCTCCAGCGCGTGGGCGAGGGTCTCCTCGCTCACCACGCCGGACAGGCCGTCGGAGCACAGCAGGTAGCGGTCGCCGGCGCGCGCCTCGCGCATCGACAGGTCGGGGTCGACGTCCTGGCCGTTGAGCGCCCGCAGCAGCAGCGAGCGCTGCGGGTGGTGGTTGGCCTCCTCGGCCGTGATCCGGCCGTCGTCGATGAGGGTCTGCACGAACGTGTCGTCGTGGGTGATCTGCGTGAAGACGCCGTCGCGCAGCAGGTAGGCGCGGGAGTCGCCCACGTGGCACAGGGCCAGCCGGCCGCCGGCGAACAGGACGGCGGTGAGCGTCGTGCCCATGCCCTCCAGCTGCGGCGACTCGCGGATGACCTCGCGCAGGTGCTCGCTGCCGTCGAAGACCGCCTCGCGCAGCGCCTGCAGCATGTCGCCGCTGGGCGCGTCCTCGTCGAGGTGCTCGAGCGCGGCGATCACGACCTTGCTGGCGACGTCGCCGGCCGCGTGACCGCCCATCCCGTCGGCGACGGCGAGCAACCGGGGCCCGGCGTACACCGAGTCCTGGTTGTTGCCGCGGACGAGACCGCGGTCGGAGCGGGCGGCGTAGCGCAGCGCGAGACTCATCGGACCCTGCTCACGTCTGCTCTGTCGCTCCCCGTCGTCGTGGGCGTGCTGCTGCCCATCAGCGTGTTGCCCATCAGCGCAGCTCCAGAGCGGTCTGGCCGATGCGGATCGGCTGGCCGGGAGCCACGAGCAGCGGGCCCTGGACCCGCTGCTGGTCGAGGTAGGTGCCGTTGGTCGACCCCAGGTCCTCGACGTACCACTGTCCACCACGGTTGGTCAGCCGCGCGTGCCGGCTGCTGGCGAAGTCGTCGGTGAGGACGAGGGTGGAGTCGTCGGCGCGGCCGATGAGGATCGGCTGCTCGCCGAGGGTGATCTTGGTGCCGCTGAGCGGGCCGGCGGTGACCACCAGCGTGCGGGGCCCGCGGCCGCGGCGGCGGCCGGCGGCCGCGGCGCGCGGCGGGACCGAGGCGACCCGGCCGGTGCGCCCGCCGAACAGGTCGGCCCGCACCACGCGGAACGCGGCGAAGATGAACAGCCAGAGCAGCAGCAGGAACCCGAAGCGGAAGACCTGCAGGACGATCTCGGCGGTCACGACCGGCCCCCGGTGCCCCGCCTCGTCGAGCGCACGACGTCGGTCACGCGCCGTCCTGCCGGTAGACCAGGACGGAGTGGCCGATGCGGATGACGTCGCCGTCGGCGAGCGCCTGCCGGCTGATCCGGCGGCCGTTGACCAGCGTGCCGTTGGTGGAGCCGAGGTCCTCGGCGAAGGCGGTGCCCTCGTCCAGGACGACGTCGACGTGCTTGCGGCTGACCCCGGTGTCCGGGAGCCGGATGTCGGCGTCGGTGCCGCGGCCGATGACGTTGCGGCCGGTGGTCAGCTCGTGCCGGGTGCCGGGCCCGTCGACGACGAGCACGTGCGTGACGCCGGGCCGGGAGCCGGCGCGGCCGACGACGGAGGGGTGCTGGCGGCCGGTGTCGGTGGGCACCCGACCGCCCAGCGGCGGCAGCGGCGGGACCGCGCCGGAGCCCATCGGCGGGGCGGCCGGCACGGCGTCGGCCCGCGTGCCGGGCCGGGCCGGGTCGGCGACGTGCGAGCTCACCTCGAACACGCCGGTGGGCAGCTCGTCGTCGCGCTCGAGGCGGACCTGGACGGCGCCGAAGGTCTGCCAGCCCTCGTCGTCGATGTGCTCGGCCACCATGTCGGCGAGCTGCGCGGCCAGCTGGTCGGACCACTCGGCGAGGTTCTCGTAGTCGGTGGGCCCGAGCCGCACGTCGTAGACGTTGGGCGCCAGGACCCGGCCCTCGCCGAGCACCGAGCGCTGCTCGTCGGCCTCCCGCTGCAGCGCCTTGGCGATCTCGGCGGGGTGCACCTTGCCCTTGAACAGGCGGGCGAACGTGACGCCGACGATGCCCTCGAGTCGTCGCTCGAAGCGCTGCAGCACGCCCACAGTCGCTCCTCCACGCTCGCTCGGATGGGTGGTCCTCGGTTGATCGTAGCCGGGTGGTCGGCCGCCGACCGGCCAGGAACGCGCAGCGTCACAGCGCGCCGCGCACCCGGGTCACGGCACGCCGCGTGCCCGGCCCGTGGCGCGCCGTGCGGGCGGCCCCGACCCCTCCGCCGTCGGCCCGAGCGCGGCTGCTACTGTCCTTCCTCGCCAGGGCAAGTGGCGGAATGGCAGACGCGCACGGTTCAGGTCCGTGTGTCCGAGAGGACGTGGGGGTTCAACTCCCCCCTTGCCCACCCAGACGAGAAGGCCCCCGGGACTCCCCGGGGGCCTTCTCGCGTCCCGGGCCCGCCCCGCGCCCGGAGGACCGCCCGGCCCGTGACCCGATCGTGACCGGCGGCTGTCGCGGATCCGGGGTCCCCGCCGGGTCACCTGGTCAGACGCCCGGCCACGACCACGGCCGGGCACTCGGCGGACGGGGGAGCATGGGCGCGGACCGGGACGACTTCACGGCGTTCGTCGTCGCCCACGAGGCGGCGCTGCTGCGCACCGCCTACCTGCTCACCGGCGACCGGGGCCACGCCGAGGACCTGGTGCAGACGGCGCTGGCCCGCGCGCACCGGCACTGGCGGAGGGTGCAGCGGGCCGACGTCCCGATCGCCTACGTGCGCCGGCTCCTGCTCAACTGCCACCTGAGCTGGCGGCGGCGCCTGATGCACGGCGAGCAGGTGCTCGAGACGCTGCCCGAGCGCGCCGTCGGCGACTGGCAGGACGCGCACGCGCTCGGTGACGAGCTGCGCCGGGCGCTGGACACCCTGTCGCCGCGGGCGCGGGCGGTGCTCGTCCTGCGCTTCTACGAGGACCTCGGCGAGACCGAGACCGCGCGCGTCCTCGGCTGCTCGGCCAGCACCGTCCGCACCCACACCGCGCGGGGCCTGGCCGCCGTCCGCCGGGCGCTCGACCCCCCGCCGGCCCGGCCCGAGCCCGCCCCCCTGACCGACGGGAGCCCGTCGTGACCGACCTCGACGTCCGGAACGCCCTGCACCGGCTGGCCGCCGAGGCCGGACCGCCGCGGGGACAGGACACCGCCGACGCCGCGATCGGCATGGCGCGCCGTCAGCGCCGGGTGCGGGCGGCGTGGGCCGGCGGCGCCATCGCCGTCGCGCTGCTGGCCGGCGCCGTCCCCGCCGTGCTGCCCGACGCCGGCCCCGCGGCCGGTCAGGCCGCCACGGACCGGACGGCGCAGGCCGCGCCCGGGCTGTTCGACGTGCCGACGCGCGGCTCCCTCGCGGGCGACGAGGCGTTCGTCGCCGGGGTGGCCGCCCTCGAGTGGTCGGCGCCGGTGGGTCTGAACGGCGCCGAGCTGCGCCCGCCGGCGGACTCCCGGCACGTGCTCTTCGCCGGCGACCTGCCCGGCGGCCGCCGCTGGGCGCTGGTCATGGGCGCCGACGGCGGCCAGCGGGTGGTCGCCTGGTTCGGCGGCCCGGCCGGCGCGGCGCCCGGCGAGCTGACGCTCCTGGCGCAGCCGCAGCGGGGGAGCCTCGCGCAGCCCGTGGTCCTGCTCGACGCGTCGGGAGCGGGCACGCTGCTCGTCGTCGTCGGCCTGCCCGGGGACACCGCCCGGTACTCCCCGGGCACCGTGCGGTTCGACGACGTCACCGTCGGCCGGGTGTGGACCGACCTGCCCGGCACCGACGGCGTGCTGGTGGCCGAGGTCGACCGGCCCGTCTACGTCGGCGCGGAGATGGTCGAGGTGGTCCGGGACGGGGACGTCGTGACCACGGCTCGCGGCGTCCCCCGGACCGAGAGGTCGGACGAGGCCGAGCAGTGGGCCTTCGCCCAGCCGGTGGACGAGCGCCTGTACGGCGACCCGGCCGCCCAGGACCGGTTCGTCGCCTGCCTGCCCGAGGGCTTCGCCGTCTCATTCGGGGCCGGGAACGGCTCGATCACCTTCACCTACCCCCCGATCGAGGGCGAGCGCAGCGACGTCGAGCTCATGCAGGTCTACGCCGGCTGGGACGCCACCCTCGCCGACTGCGCGGCGCGCGCGGTCGGCGAGGGCTGAGGTCCGCTCAGGCGGTGCCGGCGGTCTCCTGCAGGAAGGCGGCCGAGTCGTAGTAGGTGCGCACGCCGGTGAGCAGGCCGTCGTCGGAGCCGTCGCCCTCGATCACGGTGACGCCGCGGTAGGTGAAGGGCCGGCCGCTGCGCAGGGTGCCGCGCGACTCCCACTCCAGCGCCGCCGTCTTCTCGCCGACGGTGCTCGAGGTGAACGTCGTCTCCAGCTCACCGAAGACGTTGCGGTAGTCCTCCCAGAAGCGGCGGGCGCCGTCGGGGCCCTGCGCCTCGTGGTCGGAGTTCAGCTTGATCAGCGTGGCGTCCTCGCCGGTGAGGTCGACCATCGGCTGCGGGTCGGACTCGGCGTCGAGGTGGTGCAGGGCTGCGGTGAAGCGCTCGGTGAGCGTGTGCACGGGGTCCTCCCGGTACGGCGACTGCGGTCGCGGGAGGGCCTACCCGGGCGGTCGCGGGCGCACCCGCGCCGGTTCAGGCCGGCAGCTGCCGGTCGCCGCGCGAGCGGCGCTCGCCGAGCGTGCGGGCCAGCAGGACGACGCCCCACGGGCCGACGACCCACACCGGCCACGGGTAGACCAGGTCACCGCTGCCGAGCATCGAGACCAGCCAGATGCCGGTGACGATGACGCCGGTGACCAGCCAGCTGGTCCAGGCGGCGCGCAGGTCGTTGCCCCAGGCGCCGTGCCAGGCGCCGCCGTACACGGCCCGGGCCACCGGCGACGGGCCGGGCGCGGCCGGCGTGGCCGGGGCCGCCGGCCGGGGGAGGTCGGTGGTCAGCTCGGCGAGCTCGCCGTAGGTGCGGGCGCCGTGCGCCCGGGTGCTGCGGTCCTCGTACTCGGCGAGGGTGAGCCGGCCGTCGGCCAGGGACTCGTCGAGGCGGGTGACGACGGCGGCGCGGTCGGCGTCGGCGGCGAGCTGGTGCGGCTCGGGCATCTCGGGCTCCTCATCGGCGGGGTGGTCCGAGTCTTTCCCGCCCCCGCGCCCGCCACCATTGACAGACGTCACCCATCGCCGGTGCGTCCTGCACGGTCGGGTGCCGGTCCGCCCGGCCAGGATGGCGGGGTGACGACCACCGACGCCGGGGCGACGCTGTCGCCCGCCGCCTGGGACGACGACGAGGTACAGCGGCTGACGGCCGCCCAGCAGGCCGAGCTGCGAGAGCGCTACGACGGCGACCTGGAACCCGGCGCGAAGCCGTCGGCGGCCGACGTCGCCGTCGTGCTGCTGGCGCGGGACGCCGCCGGGACCGCGATCGGCTGCGGCGCGCTGCGGCCCCTCGGTGAGGGCGCCGCGGAGGTCAAGCGGATGTACGTGGTCCCGGAGGCCCGCGGGCGGGGCGTCTCCAGGGTGCTGCTCGCCGGGCTGGAGGCGGCGGCCACCGAGCGCGGGTGGACGACGCTGCGGCTGGAGACCGGCCCGCGCCAGCCGGAGGCGATCCGGCTGTACGAGGGCGCGGGCTACCGGCCGATCCCCGCGTTCGGCGCCTACGTGGACGACCCGGACGCCGGGTGCTCGCTGTACTACGAGCGGGTGCTGGGCGGGGCCTGAGCCGCGCCGCCGGTCAGGCGGGGAGCGCCTCGTCCGCCTCCGCGTCCTCCTCGTCGGGCAGCGTCCAGGCGAGGTGCCAGTACGGGAGCAGGCCGGCGACGAACCACAGCAGGGCGCCCAGGCACAGGGCGAGGGCGGTGTGCCCGGTGCCTGCGGCGAGCAGGACGCCACCCGACCAGGCCAGCAGCGTGAGCGCGGACGCCGGCCAGCCGACACGGGCGTGCGAGTGCTCCCGCATCCGCTGCTGGTGCTCGTCGAGGGAGGGCCGCGCGCGGTCGAAGACCCCGCGGATGCCCAGGTTGAGCAGCGAGTGCAGCGGGATGAACAGCAGCATCCCGGCCGTCCACAGGACGAAGTAGGGAGTGGTCCAGCCCTCCTCGGTGGAGGCGGCCACGAGCGTGCCCGCGACGAGGACGGTGAAGAGGGCCGCCTGGGCCAGGACCGCGCGGTGGCGGGTGGTGCGGGTGCGGGTCCAGGCGTAGCGCTCGTCCTCGAACGTGCGGACCAGGGAGCTCTGGGTGGTGGTCACGGGTTCCTCCTGAGCAGCTCGGAGCCGATCGCGGGCAGGGGGTCGAGGGAGAAGACCGCCTCGACGGGGAGGTCGAAGAAGCGGGCGATCCGCAGGGCCAGCGCCAGCGACGGGCTGTACTCGCCGCGCTCGAGGTAGCCGATGGTCTGCGGGTGGACGCCCACTCCGTCGGCCAGTTCCCTCCGGCTGACGCGGCGCTCCGCCCGGAGCACCGCGATGCGGTCGTGGACGCGGTCGGCGTCCGTCCGTGGCTGACGACCCATGCCCCCATTCGTAGCATTACTGCTACAGGATGAGCAAGGGATCCGACGGATCGGCATCCTGCGGTCGAGCGGGCGGGACGCTGCCGTAACGCTCCTGCCGAGCCGGACATGGAGGGGTGTGATCGCGATGCACGGGCCGCCGCCCGCCACGGACGACCCTCCCGCGACGGCGGAGGAGCGGCTGGAGGCGGCCTACCGGGCGTGCGGCACCGCCGTCCTCGGCTACGCGCTGCGGCGGGCGGCCACGCGGGAGGACGCCTACGACGTCGTGGCCGAGACCTTCGCGACGGCGTGGCGCCGCCGGGCGGACCTGCCGGCCGACCCGGAGGAGGTCCGGCCGTGGCTGTTCGGCGTCGCCCGGCTGTGCCTGGCCAACGCCGCGCGCGGCAGCCGGCGGGCCGGCCGGCTGGGGGAGCGGCTGGCCGGCGCGCTCGCGGACGCCGACGTCCCGGACCCCGCCGCGCTGCACGAGGACGGGGTGCTGCGGCGCTCGGTGCGCGCGGCGCTCGACCGGCTCTCCCCGGAGGACCGGGAGCTCGTGACGCTGGTCGCCTGGGAGGGCCTGAGCCCCACCCAGGCGGCCGCCGCCCTCGGCATCGCGCCCGGCACCGCCCGGGTCCGGCTGCACCGGGCGCGCGCCCGCCTCCGCGTCCTGCTCGACCCCACCGACCCCGAGGAGGCCGGCGATGCTCGCTGACCGCGACCTGGACGCCCTGCTCGACGGCGCCGCCGGCGTGCGCGACGCCGACCTGCCGGCCCTGCCGGAGGTGCTGCTGGCCGCGGTCACGGCCGACGCCGGCCTGTCGCTGGTCGTCCCGGAGCCGGAGCCCGCCTCGGTGGTGGCCGCCCGGCAGCTCGTGGCCGACGCGCACGAGGCCCGCACCGCGCCGCGGCGGCGCCCGCGGCGGAGGACGGTCGTCCGCGTGGCCACGGCACTGGTGGCGCTCGCCGCGGCCTGGGCGGCGGCCGTGGTCGTCGGGATGCCGCCGGAGCCCGGGGCGCCGGCTGCGCCGTCGGCGGGCGGGCCCGTCACTCCCGGCGCGCTGGCGCTCGTGGCGGCCGAGGCGGTCACCTTCCCGGTGACCGTCGAGGCGCCGCCGGAGGGGCTGGCGCCCTTCTACAGCCGGTACGGCGGCATGCCGCGGTACGGGGACGCGCCGCCCTGGTACGTGGCGGCCTACCTGCCCGTCGACCCGCAGTCCGGCGCGATCGGGCCTCCGGGCTCGGGTCAGGTGGTGCTCGGCCTCTATCCCGAGGACCCCCGCTCCTCCGACGAGTACGGCTTCTCGGCCGAGGGCGAGCCGACCGGGACGGCGACCGTCGACGGCGCCGAGGCCGCGGTGTGGCGGCAGGACGGCGTCGTCAGGCTGCTCTGGGAGCGCGCCGACGGGCGCTGGGTCTCGCTGACCGGTGAGGGCACCCGCGTCGACGTCGCCGCGCTGGTGGCGGTGGGGGAGTCGGTCGTCGACCGGCCGCAGCCGGTGGGCCTGCAGTTCGGGCTGGCGCCGGCCGGCTGGTCGGTGGGCGGCTACGAGGAGAGCCGCAGCCTCGACCTGGTCAGCGACGCCGACCCCCTGCTGGCGCTGCGGCTGAGCGCGGTGGGCGCGCAGTACACCGGGACGATCGACGAGCTGCTCGAGGGGATGCCGACGGCCGCGCCGACGGAGACGGTTCCCGTGCAGGGCCGCGAGGGCCGGCTGGCGCTGTTCGCCGGCGACGAGGGTCAGCCACCGTTCTGGACGCTGGTCGGCCGGCTCGCGGACGGCCGCTTCTTCCGCCTGCTCGCGCCCTCCGCGCTCACCCGCGACCAGGTGCTGCAGATCGGTGAGCAGGTGACCGCCGCGCCCTGACGGCGCGCAGCCCGGCACGGCCGGGCTCAGGCGGGGACGAGGGGCGGCGACCGCAGCGCCGCGGGTGTGCGGATCTCGGTGCCGTCGGGCCGCCAGGTGTGCCATCGGCCGTCCGGTTGTCGTTGCACGCGGAAGCCGGCGTGGACCTCGGTGTGGTGGCGTTCGCACAGCAGCGCCGAGTTGGCGAGCGACGTCGGTCCGCCGTCGAGCCAGTGCACGACGTGGTGGACGTCGCACCACCAGGTGGGGGTGCCGCACCCGGCGAACACGCAGCCACCGTCGCGGACCTCCGCGGCGCGGCGGATGTGCCGGGTGGCGAGGCGCTGGTCGCGGCCGAGGTCGAGCGGGACGCCGTCGGGGCCCATGACGACGCGGGCGATGTTGCTGTCGCAGGCCAGCCAGCGGGCCCGGGCGGCGGAGACCAGCGCGCCGGAGCCGAGCTGGGCGCTGCCCTGCCCGGTGGCGAGGTCCTCGACGTCGACCTTGACCACGACCTGCGGCTTGACCCCGCGCAGCTGCGGGGTGGCGCCGGTGGCCAGGGCGGTGTCGGCGAGTTGCACGGCGCCGTCGGCGAGTCGCTGGGCGCGGCTGCGGTCGTCGCCGGCGGGCCGGTCGGCCTGCACGTGCGCCTCGACCGCGGTGGCGAAGCGTTCGGCGCCCACGGGGTCGAGGTGCAGGTGGAAGGAGACGGTGCCGTCGGCGTGGCGGACCACCGACATGCGCCGCCCCTCGGTCGGGTCGGGCTCCGGCCCGTCGGGGTCGAGGGCGTTGCAGTAGCGCGTGACGACCACCACGAGGGCGTCGTGTTCCTGTTCGATCGCCACGGCGGTGAGCACGGCGTCGATCTCGCCCAGGTCGACGCCC
Source organism: Geodermatophilus sp. SYSU D01106 (assembly GCF_054049995.1). Lineage (NCBI taxonomy): Bacteria > Bacillati > Actinomycetota > Actinomycetes > Geodermatophilales > Geodermatophilaceae > Geodermatophilus > Geodermatophilus sp. SYSU D01106. Next base: position 20,669 of record NZ_JBJGYM010000023.1, read on the forward strand.
TGCGCGGCGGCGGCGGCCAGCCGGTCCGGGGTGGTCACCTCCGCGGCCACGGCCACCTGGGCGGCGGTCACCAGCCCGGCGTCGTGCGCCTCGGCCAGCACCGGCAGGTGCTCCAGCGCGCGGCCGTTGCCGACCAGCCGGGACGCCTCCCGCCCGGACAGCCGGCAGTGCCCGCGCAGCCACGACGCCATGCTCTTCAAGCCGTCGCGTTCGGGAGCGGAGGACAGCTCCGCGGCCCGCGCCGCGCGGGCGAGGCGGGCGTCGATCCGGTTGCGCTCGGCGACCAGCGCGGCGACGTCGTCGAGGACGTCACCGGTGCCGAACCCACTCGAACACATGTACGGAGTCTAGCCCGTCGGTCGGCCCGTGGCGAGACGAATCCGCAGCTCAGAGCGGTGTCCACAGATGTGCAGGGATCCTTGACGAGGCCGGGTAGGGAGGGGCGGTGAGCACCCGGGACACCGTCCGCGCCGTCCTCGACCGGTACGGCACCACCTATGCCGAGGAGGCCGGCATCCGCCTCGCCGACACCCCCGCGCCGCTGTGGCAGCTGCTCGTCCTCACCGAGCTGCTGTCGGCACGGATCGACGCCGGCATCGCGGTCGCCGCGGCGGCCGAGCTGCGGGAGGCCGGCCACACCACCCCCGAGCGGACCCGCGGCACCACGTGGCAGGAACGCGTCGACGCGCTGGTCCGCGGCCGCTACACCCGATACGACGAGCGCACCGCCACCCAGATCGGCGACGCGGCCGACCTCGTCGTCGAGCGGTACGGCGGCGACCTGCGGCGGCTCGCGCGCGAGGCCGACGGCGACCCCCGCGAGGCCGCCCGCCTGCTGCAGGAGTTCCCCGGCATCGGCGCCACCGGGGCCTCCGTCTTCCTCCGCGAGGCGCAGGCCGTGTGGCCGTGGCTGCGCCCGTACCTCGACGACCGGGTCCTCGACGGCGCCCGCCGCGCGGGCCTGCCGTCCAGCGCGGAGGAGCTGGCCGGCCTGGTCGACGGCGACGACCTCGCCCGCCTTGCCGCCGGCCTCGTGCGGATCACCCTGCTCCGCGACGACGAGGACCCGCTGGGCTGAGGCGGGCCGGATGTGGTGGGCTGCCGGGCATGAGCGTCCCGCCGATGACCGCGTGGCCCGCGACCGAGCCGGCGGAGGTGGAGTTGGTCAGCGGCGACGCCCGCCTCGCCGTCGACCTGCGCGGCGGCGGCCTGCGCGCGCTGACGGTGGGGGACCGGGCGGTCCTCGACGGCTACCCCGCCGGCGCGGTGCCGGCCGGGCGGCGCGGCGGCGTCCTGCTGCCCTGGCCCAACCGGCTGCGCGACGGGCAGTGGACGTGGGAGGGGCAGCAGCTCCAGCTCGACGTCGCCGGACCCGGCAAGCCCGCCGCTCACGGCCTGGTCACCTGGCTGCGGTGGGAGGTGCTGGCCCGGCACTCCGACGCCGTCACGGTGGGCACCGTCGTCGAGGCGCGGCCCGGCTACCCGTTCCGGCTGGCGGCCGCCGTCGACCACGTCCTCGCCCCCGACCGGCTCACCGTCACCGTCCGGGTGCGCAACGCCGGCGACCGCCCCGCGCCGTTCGGCACCGGCATGCACCCCTACCTCGCGGTCGGTGCCACGGCCGACGGCGGCATCGGCGACGCCGAGCTGACCGTCCCCGCCCGCACCGCGCTCGACCTCGACGGCGGCCTGCCCACCGGCACCCGCCGTCCCTTCGACGGCGAGATCGGCCGGATCGGCGACCGCGCCCTCGACGACGCCGTCACCGACCTCGTCCGCGACGACGACGGCTGGGCGCGGGTGCACCTGCGCGGGCCGACCGGGACGCTGGAGCTCGCCGTCGACGGGTCGTGGCCGTGGCTGCAGGTCTACAGCGGCGACACGCTGCCCGAGGGCCAGCGCCGGCGCAGCCTCGCCGTCGAGCCGATGACCTGCCCGCCCAACGCGCTCGCCGACGGAGCGGACCTCGTCGTCCTCGCGCCGGGGGAGTCCTGGTCGGGCACCTGGACCCTCGCGTGGGGGGCCTGACGTGCGGGTGCTGGAGCTGTGGCGCTACCCGGTCAAGTCGCTGCAGGGGGAGCGCCTGGACGCCGTCGACGTCGGGACGCAGGGCCTGGCCGGTGACCGGCAGTGGGCGCTGTTCGACCGCTCGACCGGCTACGGGCTGACCGCCCGCCGTGTCCCCGACCTGCTCTTCGCCGCCGCCCGCCTGCGCGCGGACGGCGGCGTCGAGGTGGTGCTGCCCGACGGTACGGCGACCACCGACGACGACGTCCTGTCCGACTGGCTGGGCCGGCCGGTGACGCTGCGCGCGGCCGACGTCGAGCGCGGGCCCCGGCACTACGAGGCGCCCGACGACGACGAGGACGTGTGGGACGCCTTCGAGGGGGCGTCCGGCGCCTTCCACGACAGCTCGCGCATCCGGGTCTCGCTGGTCTCCACCGGCACGCTCGGCACCTGGGACCGGCGCCGGTTCCGCGCCAACGTGCTGCTCGACGGCGCGGGCGAGGACGACCTGGTGGGCAGCACCGTGCGGCTCGGCGGCGCCGTCCTCGACGTCCTCAAGCCGGTCAGCCGCTGCGTGATGGTCACCCGGCCGCAGCCCGGCGGCATCGCCCGCGACAACGGCGTCCTCAAGACCATCCACCGCGAGCGCGGCAGCACCCTCGCCGTCGGCGCGCTGGTGCCGGTGCCCGGCCGGGTGGCGGTCGGCGACGCGCTCACCCCCGCGTGAGGATGGGGGACGTGCGCACCGTCGAGCTCCGTCCCGGTGAGGACTCCATCCGCCTCGGCCAGCTGCTCAAGCTCGTCGACGCCGTGCCCACCGGCGCCCAGGTGAAGGACGTGCTGGTCACCGGCACGGTCCGGGTCAACGGCGAGCCCGAGGACCGGCGCGGCCGGCAGGTCCGGCGGGGCGACGTCGTCAGCATCGAGGGCGCCGAGGACGTCCGGGTCGCGTGAGTTCCACGTGGAACGCGGTCGTGCCGCGCTGGCCGGCCGCCGTCCCGGGCCCCGACTTCGCCGCGATCCGCGCCGAGTTCGACGTCCCGGAGGACTTCCCGCCCGCGGTGCTCGCCGAGGCCGAGCGCCTCGCCGCCGACCCGCCGATGCCGGACGACGACGCCACCGACCTGCCGCTGGTCACCCTCGACCCGCCCGGCAGCCGCGACCTCGACCAGGCCGTCCACCTCGCGCGGGAGGACGGCGGCTACCGGGTCAGCTACGCGATCGCGGACGTCGGCGCCGTCGTCGCGCCGGGCAGCGCGCTCGACGCCGAGGCCCGCCGCCGCGGCCAGACCGTCTACGCGCCCGACCGGCGCACACCGCTGCACCCGCCGGTGCTCAGCGAGGGCGCCGCCAGCCTGCTGCCCGGCGAGGACCGCGCCGCCGCCCTGTGGACCATCCGGCTCGACGCCGACGGCGGGGTGCGCTCGGTCGACCTGCGCCGCGCCCGCGTGCGCAGCCGCGCCCAGCTCGCCTACCCCGACGTCCAGGCGCAGGCCGACGCGGGCACCCTGTCCGGCGCGCTGGAGCTGCTGCCCGAGCTCGGCCGGCTGCTGCGGGCGCGCGCCGCCGACCGCGGCGCCGTCGAGCTCGGCTCCCCCGACCAGGAGGTCGTGCGCACCGACGGCGGCGGCTGGACGCTCGTCGCCCGCGCGCCGCTGCCCGTCGAGGGCTGGAACGCGGAGATCTCGCTGCTCACCGGCCGCGCCGCCGCCCGCCTGATGCTCGACGGCGGCGTCGGCGTCCTGCGCACGCTGCCGCAGGCGCGCCCCGAGGACGTCGGGCGGCTGCGCCGCCTCGCGCCCGCGCTCGGCGTCGACTGGCCCGCGGACGCCGGCGCCGGCGCGGTGCTCGCCGGCCTCGACCTCGCCGACCCGCGGCACCTCGCCTTCCTCGAGGAGGCCACCGCCCTGCTGCGCGGCGCCGCCTACACGCCGTTCGACGGCGACCCGCCCGCCGACCCCGGGCACGCCGGCGTCGCCGCGCCCTACGCCCACGTCACCGCACCGCTGCGCCGGCTGGTGGACCGCTTCGGCACCGAGGTGTGCCTGGCGCTGGCCGCGGGGCGCGAGCCGGACCCGGCGGTCCGCGCGGCGCTGCCCGAGCTGCCGGCGCTCATGACCGCCTCCGACCGGCGCACCCGGGCGGTCGAGCGGGCCGTCGTCGACGCGACCGAGGCCTGGCTGCTCGCCGGCCGCGAGGGGGAGGAGTTCGACGCCGTGGTGGTGGACGCCGACGACGACCGGGGCACCGTGGTGCTCGCCGACCCCGCGATCCGGGCGCGCTGCGCCGGCGCGGGCCTCACGGCGGGCGCGCGGGTGCGGGTGCGGCTGGCCGAGGCCGACGTCGCCCGCCGGACCGTGCGCTTCACGGTGGCGGCATGAGCGCCCCATACCTGGCGGAGCGCCTGCAGGGCTTCGGGACGACGGTCTTCGCCGAGATGAGCGCCCTGGCGGTGGCCACCGGCTCGATCAACCTGGGCCAGGGCTTCCCCGACACCCCGGGCCCGGCGGAGGTCCTCGACGTCGCCCGCTCGGCCATCGGCACCGCGCACGACCAGTACCCGCCCGGGCCCGGCACCCCGGAGCTGCGGGCGGCGATCGCGGCGCACGTCGCGCGCTTCCGCGGCCTGTCCTACGACCCCGACACCGAGGTGCTGGTCACCGCCGGCGCCACCGAGGCGCTCACCGCCGCGATGCTCGCGCTGGTCGAGCCCGGCGACGAGGTCGTGGTCTTCGAGCCGGTCTACGACAGCTATGCCGCGGCGGTCGCCATGGCCGGTGGCGTGCTGCGCCCGGTGCCGCTCACCCCGCCCCCGGCCGACACCGACGGCGCGGTGTGGACCTTCGACCCCGCCGACCTGCGCGCCGCCGTCACCCCGCGGGCGAGGCTCCTGCTGCTCAACACCCCGCACAACCCCACCGGCAAGGTGTTCCGCCGCGAGGAGCTCGACGCCGTCGCCGAGGTCGTCCTCACCGCCGGCCTGCTCCTGGTCACCGACGAGGTCTACGAGCACCTCGTCTTCGCCGGCGCCGAGCACGTCTCGCCGGCGACCCTCCCGGGCCTGCGCGAGCGGACGCTGGTGGTCGGCAGCGGCGGCAAGACGTTCAGCACCACCGGCTGGAAGGTGGGCTGGACCTGCGGGCCGGCGCCGCTGGTGGCCGCCGTCCGCACCGCCAAGCAGTTCCTCACCTACGTCAACGCCGGGCCGTTCCAGCCGGCGATCGCCGCGGGGCTCGCCCTGCCCGACGCCTACTTCACCGGGATCGCCACCGACCTGCAGCGGCGCCGGGACGTCCTGGTGGGCGGGCTCCGGGAGGCGGGGCTGCCGACCATCAGCCCGGAGGCCACCTACTTCGCCACGGTCGACGTCCGCGGGATCGCCGACGGCGACGACGGCCTGGCCTTCTGCCGGGAGCTGCCGCACCGGGCAGGGGTGGTCGCCGTGCCGGCAGGTGTCTTCTGGACGGCGGAGCACGCGGACCTCGGCCGGCACCTGGTCCGGTTCGCCTTCTGCAAGCGCGACGAGGTGCTCACCGAGGCCGTGCACCGACTGACCAGGATGGGTCCATGAGGTTCGGGGTGGTCCAGCACGACATCGTCTGGGAGGACCGGGAGGCGAACTACGCCCGGCTCGCCCCCCAGGTCGCCCGCGCGGCCGCCGCGGGCGCGGAGTTCGTCCTGCTCAGCGAGACGTTCTCCACCGGCTTCTCCATGACACCGGGCATCGGCGAGCCCGAGGACGGCCCGTCGGCGTCGTTCCTGCGGGCGCAGGCCGCCGAGCACGGCGTCTGGGTGGCCGGCAGCTGCCCGGAGATCGCCCCCGGCGGCGACCTGCCGTTCAACTCCCTCGTCCTGGCCGGCCCGGACGGGCAGGTGCACCGCTACCGCAAGCTGCACCCGTTCACCCACGGCGGCGAGGCCGAGCGGTTCCGCGCCGGGGAGGCGCCGGTGACGGTGGACGTCGGCGGCCTGCGGGTCACGCCGTTCATCTGCTACGACCTGCGCTTCGCCGACGTCTTCTGGGCCGCCGCCGAGCAGACCGACGTCTACCTCGTGACGGCGAACTGGCCCGCCCCGCGCCGTCACCACTGGACGACGCTGCTGCGGGCCCGGGCCATCGAGAACCAGGCCTACGTGGTGGCCTGCAACCGCGTGGGCACCGGCGGCGACGGACTCGAGCACGCCGGCGACAGCCAGGTGGTCAGCCCGATGGGCGACCTCCTGGCCACCGCCGCGGGTGGGGAGACGCTCGTGCTCGCCGACGTCGACGCCGCCGAGGTCGCCGCCACCCGCGCGCGGTTCGCGTTCCTGGCCGACCGCCGCGGCTAGCGCGGCGGGGCCTGGCCGGCCTGCGGGACCGGGCTGATCTGCTGGGTCCGGTCGGCCGGCGGGACGGCGCCGATCTGCTGGGTCCGGTCCGCGGGGGCCGGGCCGGCCTCCGCGGTCCCGGTCTGCGCGGTCCCGGCCGGCGCCGTGCCGGCGTGTCGCGCCGGTGTCTCGTCGACGACGATCTGCTCGCGCTGCACCTGCTCGGTGATGCGCTCGTGGCCCTGGACGAGTTCGGTGCGCAGCCGCACCCGCTCGACCGGCACGACCTCGACGGTGACGACCGGCCGCTCGGCGTGCAGCACGATCTCGTCGGGCACGCCGGCGAGTCCGCCGCCGACCTGACCGCCGCTCCCGACCCCGCTCCCGACACCACCGGCGACCCCGCCGCCCGTGGCGCCCCCGGTCACCCCGCCCCCCGTGCCGGCACCGCCCGGGACCCCGGCCGGGACGAGCGACTCGCCGGGCCCCGGGTCGGGTGCGTCGAACGGCACCTCCTCGATCCGGATCTCCTCGCGCCGGATCGGGACGGTCACCTGCACCTCCTCGGTGACCACGTACTTCACGACGCGCACGCGCGTGGCGGCGACCTGCTCGGTGCCCACCCGCACCTGCTCCTCGCTGCGGGTCATCGCCCCGTCGGAGTGCTGCGGGACCGGCGGCGCGGCCTGCTCGGTGGTGGTGCGGACGTCGGACGCCGGCGGCGGCACCGGGCGGGTGCCCGGGTCGGTCGCGGGTCCGGGGACCAGGCCCGCGGCCCCGGCGCTCGCCCCGGAGGCCGCGGCGGTGCCGGTGGTCCCGGCGACCCCCTGCGCGGGCGCCTGGGCCGTCGTGTCCGCCGTCCCCGTCGTCCGGTCCGTCGTCGTGCCGGTCGTCGTCCCGGTCGGGACACCGGTGCCGGCACCGGCCTCCGTGCCCGTCCCGATGCCCGTCCCGGTGCCCGTCCCGATCCCGTAGTGGCGGCGCAGGTCCGCCTCCTCCTCGGGGCTCAGGTGGTCCCCGTGCACGGCGGGCGCGTGGCGCACCGCCTCCTTGCCCACGGGGACCTGCAGCATCCCGTCGGTGAAGGTGGCCTCGGTGGCCGGCACGACCGAGTGGCGGGTCCCGAACAGGCCGGTGCTCACGGCCACCCAGGTCGGTGCACCGGTGCGGTCGTCGACGAAGAAGCTCTCGACGGTGCCGATCTTCTCGCCGTCCGGTCCGTGGGCCGTGCTCCCGATCGCCGCCGACAGGTCTCGCTCGCTCAACACGGTGCTCGCCTCCTCCGCACGCCTGCTCTGGCGTCCTCGGGCGGGAGAGTGCCCGGTGCCGTGTGTCCCGACACGCGGTCGACGCCTACGGTCTGTACGGGAGAAGGCCACCTGAGGAGGACGACGTGGGCAGCGGCAAGCTCGAGGTCGAGCGGAAGTTCGAGGCGGGGCCGGACGTCGTGCTGCCGGACCTGACCGGGGTCGGCCGCGGCGTCGTCACCGTGGGTGACCCGGTGACGCACGACCTGGACGCCACCTACTACGACACCCCGGACCTCCGGCTGCTCCGCGCGCGGATCACGCTGCGCCGGCGCACCGGCGGCACCGACGCCGGCTGGCACCTCAAGCTGCCGACCGCCGTCGCCGGGTCGCGCCGCGAGGTGCACGCGCCGCTGGGTACCCGCCGCACCGTCGTGCCGCGCGCCGTCACCGAGCCGGTGACCGCCGTCCTGCGCGGGAAGCGTCCCGAGCCGGTCGCCACCCTGCAGACCACCCGCCAGGTCACCGAGCTGCTCGACGCCGACGGCCGGGTGCTGGCCGAGGTCGCCGCCGACACCGTCACCGGCACCGCGATGGCGCCCGACCCGGGCTCGCCTGCCGAGGTGACCACGTGGCGCGAGATCGAGGTGGAGCTCGTCGACGGCGACCCGGAGCTGCTCGACGCCGTCGCCGACGCCCTGGTCGCCGGGGGCATCCGGCCGTCGGACTCGCCGTCGAAGCTCTCGCGCGTCCTGGCGGGCCGGCTGGCGGCCGCCGCGCCGGCCGCCACCCCCGCGCCCGCCCCCGAGGCCCCCGAGGGCAGGGCCAAGGCCAAGGGCAAGGGGAAGAAGGGCAAGAAGGCCAAGGGCAAGGGGGAGGACGACGCCGCGGCCGCGCGTACGGCGGGCGACGTCGTCCTCGCCGCGCTGCGTGCCCAGGTCGAGGCGCTGCAGGTCGCCGACATCGGCGTGCGCACCGGCGACCCGGAGGGCGTGCACGACCTGCGGGTGGCCTGCCGGCGGCTGCGCAGCATCCTCGCCGCCTTCCGGAACGTCCTCGACCGCACCGCCACCGACCCGGTCCGCGACGAGCTGCAGTGGATCGGCGGCGCGCTGTCCGGCGCCCGCGACGGCGAGGTGGCCCTGGAGCACCTGCGCGCCGTCGTCGCCGCGCAGCCGGTCGAGCTGGTCCGCGGCCCGGTCTCCGCGCGGCTGCGCTCCACCGAGGTGGCCGACGTCGAGCGCGGCCGCAAGGCGGCGATCCGCGCGCTGTCGGACAAGCGGCACCTCGCGCTGCTGGACTCCCTGGACGCCCTGCTCGCCGACCCGCCGCTGGCCGAGGCCGCGGGCCAGCCTGCCCGGGCCGTCCTCGCCGACGCGGTGAAGCGCGCCGGCAAGCGGCTCACCGCGCGCATCGACGAGGCCCGCGGCCGCGAGGCCGTCGACCCCGGGGCGCACGAGGAGGAGACGGAGCACGCCCTCCACGAGGCGCGCAAGGCCGCCAAGCGGGTCCGCTACACCGCCGAGGTCGCCGCGCCGGTGCTCGGCGCGCCCGCGGAGGCGCTGGTGGCCTGCATGAAGCAGGTGCAGGACGTCCTCGGCGAGGCCCAGGACACCGTGGTCACGCGGACGTGGTGCCTGCGGCTGGCCACCGCCGCCGTCGGCGCGGGCGAGGACACCTTCACCTACGGCCGGCTGCACGGTCTCGAGGAGGCCCGCGCCGAGCACGCCGACCGGGCCTTCTGGGCGCTGGAGCCGACGCTGCGCGACGCCGTCCGCGCCGCCGCGCGGGCCTGAGCACGACCGGCCGGCCGGCTCGCGCGGGAACGCCGCGGGCCGGCCGGTCGTCTCCCTGGCCGGGCACGTCCGCCCCGCCGTCCCCCGCGAAGCGAGGTCCGTCCTGTCCCTGATCGCCCTGCTCGGGTTCGGCACCGTCGTCCTCGTGGCGATGCTCCTGCTGCACGGCTACCTGTGGTGGCGGCTGGTCCGCAGCACCACGCGGCCGGGCCGGGTGCGCCGGACGCTCACCTGGGTCACGGTCCTGCTCGCCCTCTTCCCGGCCGCCGCCGTGCTGACCCGCCGCGACCTGTCGCTGTCGGCGCAGGCGCCGCTGGCCTGGGTCGGCTTCACGTGGCTGGGCGTCGCCTTCTACGCCTTCCTCGCGCTGCTGGCGCTGGAACCGGTGCGCTGGCTCCTGGACAGGCGCACGAGGCCGGCCGTGGCTGCGGAACCGGCCCGGGAGCCGGCGACCGTGCCCGCTGCCCCCGCGCCGCCCCCGCCGGCCGCGGAGCCGCAGGCCGGACCCCCCGATCCCTCGCGGCGGCTCTTCCTCGCCCGCTCGCTGGCCGTCACCGCCGGCGCCGTGGCGCTGGGCACCGCCGGCACCGGCGCGTACTTCGCCAACTCCCCGCCGGTCGTGCGCCGGGTGCCGGTGACCCTGCCGCGGCTGGACCCGGCCCTCGACGGGCTGCGGGTCGTCACCTTCTCCGACGGCCACCTGTCGGCCACCTACGGCGGGCGGCGCTTCGAGCGGCTGGTGGAGATCGTCAACGAGCAGCGGCCCGACGTCGTGGCGATCGTCGGCGACCTGGTCGACGGCGAGGTCGACGAGCTGCGCCGGGACGTCGCCCCGCTGGCCGACCTGGTCAGCGAGCAGGGCGTCTACTTCGTCACCGGCAACCACGAGTACTTCGTCGACACCACCGCCTGGCTGCGGCACCTGCCCACCCTCGGCGTCGAGGTGCTGCGCAACGAGCGGGTGCCGATCAGCCGCGGCGGCGCCTCGTTCGACCTGGCCGGCATCGACGACCGCACGGCCGCCGGCTCCGGCGTCCCCGGGCACGGCGCCGACCTCGACGCCGCCCTCGACGGCCGCGACGACGCGACGCCGGTCGTGCTGCTGGCCCACCAGCCGGTGCAGGTGGAGCAGGCGCGGGCGGCGGGCGTCGACCTGCAGCTGTCCGGGCACACCCACGGCGGGCAGCTGTGGCCCTTCGACTACGCGATCCGGCTCGACCAGCCCGCCGTCGAGGGCCTGTCCCGGCACGGCGACACCCAGCTGTACGTGACCTCCGGCGCCGGCTACTGGGGGCCGCCGATGCGGGTGGGCGCCCGCCCCGAGGTCACCGTCGTCGAGCTGCGGGCGCCCTGAGCGGCCCGGTTCTCACCCGGGCGGGAGACGTCTCATACGACATGACGTCCGCAGACGTCTTCCTCCGCATACCCTGGCGGTCGTGACGGCAGCGGCGGCGGGACCGAAGTACCTCTCGGTCCGGGAGCACCTCCGGCGCCGGGTCGCGGCGATGCCGGAGGGGGCGCTGCTGCCCCCGGAGCCCTCGCTGTGCGCCGAGTACGGGGTCAGCCGGATCACGCTGCGCCGGGCGGTCGACGGGCTGGTGGCCGACGGGCACCTCGTGCGCGAGCAGGGCCGCGGCACCTACGTCACCCGCCCGGCCATCCGGCACGAGTACCGCGAGAGCTTCGTCCACCGGATCGCCGGCTGGAGCTCGCTCATGGCCGAGCAGGGCGCGCAGGTGGGCACCACGGTCCTGCAGCAGCGCGTCGTCCCGGCGCCGCGGACGGTCGCCACCGAGCTCGCCCTCGACGTCGCCGCGGACGTCGTCGAGCTCGAGCGGCTGCGCAGCGTCGACGGCGCCCCGAACCACGTGGCGCACAGCTTCCTGCCCGCCGACCGGTACCCGAAGGTCGCTGTCGAGGACTTCACCGAGGGCTCGCTGTACGAGTTCCTGCGGCGCGAGTACGGCGCCGACCTCGCCCACGCGCGGATCGTCGTCGACGTCGGCACCGCCGCCCCCGACGAGGCCGACCTGCTCCAGATCGCCGCGGGCTCGCCGCTGCTCGTCGTCCGCACCACCGTGCGCGACAGCTCCGGCCACCCGCTGGTGCACTCCTTCTCCCGGCTGCGCCCCGACGTGAGCCAGGTCGAGTTCGAGGTCTCGGTCACCGGCCGCTGAGCGCCGCCAGCCGCGGCTCGAGGTCGAGCACCATCCGCACGAACCGCGCGCGCTGGGCCGCGTACGCCAGCAGCTCGTCGGTCACCGGCCGGAACAGCACGTGCAGCGGCATCCCGGTGCACGGGTAGCGCAGCAGCGCGGCCAGCAGGACGGCGGTCTCGAGCTCCGCGGGGGACACCGTCACGCCCTCGGCGGCCAGGCCGCGGGCGTGGGCGGCGACCGCCGGGCCCAGCAGGCCGGGCACCTCACCGGGCGCCCCGGCCCCGCACTCGGCCCGCCCGAACAGCAGCGGCACGAGGTCGAAACCGGCGGGCGCCGGGCCGGACATCGCCCAGTCGACCAGCACGAACGTGTCCGGGGCCGCGGCGGGCCGGAGCAGGTTCATCGGCGTCGCGTCCCCGTGCGCGGGCAGCACCGGCAGCGGGGCCAGGCCGGCGTGCACCTCGGTCACCCGCCGGGCCAGCGCGCAGACCTCCTCCCGGAGCGCCACCACCTCGGCCACCTGCATCACCGGCGCGGCCCAGGTGGCGTCGTCGAGCAGCCACGGCACCGCCCAGCGGCCGAGCTGGTCGTCCCGGTAGCTGGTCAGGAAGTCGCCGGTGGGCATCGGGGGCACGGGGTGGTGCCGGCGGCGGGCGGCGAGCCGGCCCAGGAGCTCCGCGGCCCGGAGGGTGTCGGCCTCGGTCCACGGGGCGTCGAGCGGGTCGGCGTCCTCGAGCCACAGGGTCAGCCGGTCGCCGGGGTGCTCCTGCACGTGCACCACGGCCGGCGGGCGCATTCCCGGCGGGGACAGCGCGGCGACGCCGTCGACGAGGACGTCGGCCTCCAGCCGCCACGGGATGATGCCGTCGAGCCGGGCCCGTTCGACGTCGGGCATCTCCGGCGGGAGGCCGTAGCGGGCGGCCTGCAGCTCCTTGGCCACCAGGCGCAGCACCACCGGCCGCGCGTCGCCGCCGCGGCCGGCGACGGCGACCCGGGTGAGCGCCCGCGTGGACGGCGCGGTGACGTGGTGCGGGATCGGCGCGCAGGTCACCCGCTCGACGGTCAGGTCCGGGTCGCCGGCCCAGCGGCGCAGGGCGGGCAGCAGCCCGTCGACCGTCGTCCCGTCCGGCAGCCCGGTCACCGGGGGCGCCGGGGGCCGGGGCGGTGCGGGCGGCGGGGGTGCAGCGGCCGGAACAGGGCCAGCCAGGGGGAGGTCGTCATCGCGGGCTCCGTGGGAGGATGGTCAAGCCGCTTGTCTGACACGGAGATGGTGAAGCACCTTGACGGAATCCGTCAACGGGGACGACGGCCCCCTCGTGGTCGTCCTGCTCGAGCACGCCATCCACCGGATCCGCGCCGAGCTGTACGCCCTGAGCGACGAGTCCTTCCCCGGCCTGCGCACGCGGCACTACCGCCTGCTGTCCATGGTCCCGCCGGGCGGCGAGCGGCTGAGCCGGATGGCGACCACGAGCGGGCTGACCAAGCAGGCGCTCGCCCAGGCCCTGCAGCCGCTCGAGGACGGCGGCTACGTCGAGGTGGTCCCCGACCCCACCGACGGACGGGCCCGCCTCGTCCGCCTCACCGGCCGCGGCCGGCAGGTCAACGACACCGTCCGTGCGCACCTCGCCGCGATCGAGCGCGAGTGGGCCGGCCGGGTGGGGGAGGAGCGCTACGCCGTCGCCCGCGCCGTGCTCGCCGACCTCACGCCGGGGCCCGCGTGAGCGCGGCTACCGTCGGGGTGTGACCACGGCGAGCGGGACCCGCGAGGTGGCCGCGCCGCGCAGCCGTGTCTGGCGGGCGCTGGCCGTGCTCGAGCCCTACTGCGCCGTGTGCGACGTCTCCTACGTCGTCGACGGGGAGGGGTCGGGTCGCGGCACCCGGTTCGTCTGCGTGCCCGGGCAGCTCGCCGGCGACCAGCGCCCCCGCGAGGGCGCGCCGCGCGGCGAGATCGTCGAGTGGGAGCCCGAGCGGGTGGTGGCCACCCGGCTGGAGCTCACCCCGGAGACGTGGACGACGCGGATCGAGCTGGCCGACGCCGCCGACGGCGGCACCCGGGTGACCATCACGCTCACCCACGCCCCCCGGCGGGTGCGGCTGGCCGACCGGTTCACGCGCTCGGCCCTGCAGCGCATGGTGCAGCAGACCGTCGACGGCGAGCTGGACAAGCTGCCGGCCCACGTGGAGCAGGTCACCACCGGGTGAACCGGGCGCCCCGTGTGTGTGCGGGGTGATCTTGCGGGTAGTGATCTCCCCGGCCAGGACGCCGTCCGGCGTCCGCAGGACACAAGGGAGACAGACGTGCAGATCCTCGGTCTGATCGTGGTGGGCCTGATCATCGGTGCGCTCGCGCGCCTCATCAAGCCCGGCCGTCAGCGGCTGAGCATCGTCGCCACGCTGCTGCTCGGCGTCGTCGGCGCCCTCATCGGCGGCGTCGTCGCGAGCCTGCTCGGCACCGGCGACATCTTCGAGCTCAACGTCATCGGCTTCATCGTCGCGGTGATCGCTGCGGTGCTGCTCATCGGCGTCGCCGAGGGTCTGTCGGGCGGCCGCAACCGCGCCGTCCGCTGACCCCGGGCCGGGGGAGCCGGGCGGGCGCTCAGAGCCCGACCGACTCCCCCGGCGCCAGCCGGGCGTAGGGCGTGGGCGTGCCCGGTCCCCGCTCGCCGAGGAGCCCTGCCACTACGCCGAGCCCGGTGTCGTTGAGCAGGCCGTCGTGCACGGCGAAGGCCCGCTCCGCCCCCACGGCGCGGACGTAGTCGACCACCTCCGCGGTCTTCGACCAGGGCGCGTGCAGCGGCAGCAGCAGCGCCGGCACCGGGGCGTCGGGCACGGTGAACGCGTCGCCGGGGTGGAAGACCCGGCCCGCCACCAGGAAGCCGACGTTGCGCACCCGGGGCAGCTCCGGGTGGATCACCGCGTGCCACTCGCCGTGCACCTGCACGTCGAAGCCGGCCACGGTCACCGCGTCGCCGTGGCCCACCGCGTGCACCCGCCCGCCGAGGCCCTCCAGCTGCCCGGCGACGGACGGGTTCGTCCACACCTCCAGCGCGGGGTCGGCGTCGAGCGCCGCGCGCAGCCGGTCGCCCACGAAGTGGTCCGGGTGCTCGTGCGTCACCAGCACCGCCGTCGCGCCGTCGAGCGCCGCCGGGTCGGTGAAGGCGCCCGGGTCGACGACGAGCCGGCGGCCGTCGTCCTCCAGCACCACGCAGGCGTGCCCGTGCTTCGTCAGCTGCATGCCGGCATCCTGCACCTCACCCGGAGGGGGGAGGGGGGCGCGCCCCGGCTGGCGCGCGGCCGCGGGGCTGCCGACCTCTCCGGCATGGCTCCCACCACCGCCGCCGGCAGCACCGCCCGGACCGCCGCCGCGACCGCCCCCACGCCGTTCGCGGCCACGACGTACGCCGCCGCCCGCAGCCGGGCGCACGGCCCGACCGCGGCCCTCTGGCACGCCGTCGAGCTGCACCGGCCCGCCGCCGAGGTGGACGGCGCCTGCGAGCTCAGCCTGTGCGGCAGCCTCGCCCGCGTGGCCGTGGACGAGCCGTGGCCGCCCACGACCAGCGACGTCTGCGGCGACTGCACCACCCTGGCCCGCTGACCTCCCGAGCCCGCTGAACCCCTGGGCCCGCTGAGCCCTGGGCTCCTGGCCCCGGTCAGCTCCCGGTGAACCGGGGCGCGCGCTTCGCCAGGAAGGCCTCGACCGCCTCGGAGTGGTCCGCCGTCGACCCCAGCGCCGTCTGCAGCCGCGCCTCGTGCGCCAGCGTCTGCTCCAGCGAGTCGGTGGGCGCGGTGGCCAGCACCGTCTTCACCGCCCGGTAGGCCGCCGTCGGGCCCGCGGCCAGCCGCTCGGCCAGCGCCCGCGCCTCCGCGGCGACCTCGCCGGGCTCGACCACCCGGTGCACCAGGCCCCACTGCAGCGCGGTCTCGGCCGTGAACGGGTCGGGCAGCAGCAGCAGCTCGGTGGCCCGCCCGACGCCCACGGTGTGCACCAGCCGGGCGGCCAGCGCCGAGTCGCTGCCCAGGCCCACGCCGGTGAACGCGGTGGTGAACTTCGCGCCGGCGGCGGCGACCCGCAGGTCGCCGGCCATCGCCAGGCCCAGGCCCGCCCCGGCGCACGCGCCGTTGATGCCGACGACGACCGGCACGCGCAGCGCCGACAGCGCCAGCACCAGCGGGTTGTACTCGTCCTCGACCACCCGCAGCGACGACGCGGCGTCCCCGCGCAGGGACTCGACGTGCTCGGCGAGGTCCTGACCGACGGAGAACGCGCGCCCCGTGCCGGTGAGCAGCACCGCCCGCACCGACCCGTCGCCGGCGATGCCCCGCACCACCTCGAGCAGCTCGCGGCGCAGCGCGCGGGAGATCCCCGACTGCTGGAGCGTCACCGTCGCGACGCCGCCGGCGTCCTCGCGGGTCACGGTCGTGGTGGCGGTCGTCGTCTCTGACATGCCGGTCACCCTGCCACGGGCGCGAGCGGCCGCGGGGGCCTCTGGCACGGAGGGGCTGGATCGGTCGTGCGCGATGAGTAAGGTGTGCCTGCCCTCAGTCCGGTGACGGGGGACACCCGATCCCCGACAGATGGGTCAGTCATGGGCCAGGCGTTCCTCGCCAGCTACCTCATCGGCCTCCGCGAGGGCCTCGAGGCCACGCTCGTCGTCAGCATCCTCGTCGCCTACCTGGTGAAGAGCGGCCGGCGCCGCCAGTTGGTCCCGCTGTGGGCCGGCGTGGCCGCGGCGCTCGCCCTGTCCGTGCTCTTCGGTGCCCTGCTCACCTACACGTCGACGACGCTGCTGGCCGACTACCGCTCCCGGGAGCTGTTCGAGGCGGTCACCTCGGTGCTGGCCGTGGCGCTGGTGACCTGGATGGTCTTCTGGATGCGCCGGACCGCCCGCCGGCTCAAGGGCGAGCTCACCGGCCAGCTCGAGCACGCGCTCGGCATGGGCACCCTCGCCGTCGCCGGCGTCGCCTTCCTGTCCGTCGTCCGCGAGGGCCTGGAGACGACGCTGCTGTTCTACGCGGCCGCCCAGGGCGCGACGACGTCGGCGACGCCGCTGCTGGCGATCAGCGCGGGCGTGTTCACCGCCGTCGTCATCGGCGTCGGGCTCTACGCCGGGGCGATCCGGATCGACCTGTCGCGGTTCTTCACCGTGAGCGGCGTCCTGCTGGTGTTCGTCGCGGCCGGGATCCTCAAGTACGGCGTCCACGACTTCCAGGAGGCGGGCGTCCTGCCGGGCCTCGACGTGCTCGCCTTCGACATCTCCGGCGTCCTCGACCCGGCCAGCTGGTACGGCGCGGCCATCGCCGGGATCTTCAACGTCACCGCGGCCCCCACGGTGCTCGAGACGGTCGCCTACGTCGCCTACCTCGTGCCGGTGCTCGTCGCCTTCCTCTGGCCGGCCCGCACGCCGGCCGCCCCCGCCCAGCCCTCCGGTGCCGCCCCGGCCCGGACCCCCTCCTCGCAGCCGGAGACCCCCTCGCATGTCCGTTCGTGACCGCCGCCTCCCCCTCCTGACCGCGGGCCTCCTGGCCGCGCTCACCACCGCCGCCTGCGGCGGCGCCGGTTCCGGCTCCGGTTCCGGCGGGGCGTCCGGTGGCGGGGAGGCCGCCGACACCGTGGCCGTCGCCGCCACCGACGACGCCTGCGACGTCGCCAGCAGCGAGCTGGCCGCCGGCACGCACAGCTTCGCGGTGACCAACTCCGGGCAGCAGGTGACCGAGTTCTACGTCTACGCCGAGGGCGACCGGGTCATGGGCGAGGTGGAGAACATCGCCCCCGGGCTCACCCGCGAGCTGCTCGTCGAGCTGCCCGCCGGCGACTACGAGACCGCCTGCAAGCCCGGCATGGTCGGCGACGGCATCCGCGGCGACCTCACCGTCACCGGCGAGGCCCATTCGCTGTCGGAGGACGAGACCCTCGCCCAGGCGAGCACCGACTACCAGCGCTACGTGCAGAGCCAGACCGGCGCGCTGCTCGAGCAGACCACCGCGTTCGTCGACGCCGTCAAGGCCGGCGACGTCGAGGGCGCCAAGGCGCTCTACCCGGTCGCGCGCACCTACTGGGAGCGGATCGAGCCGGTGGCCGAGGTCTTCGGCGACCTCGACCCGCTCATCGACGGCCGCGAGGGCGACCAGGCCGAGGGCGAGGACTTCACCGGCTACCACCGCATCGAGCAGGCGCTGTGGGTCGGCGGCACGACCGAGGGCATGACGCCCTACGCCGACCAGCTGCTCGCGAACGTGCAGGAGATCGTCGACCTGGCCAACGAGACGGCGCTGGAGCCCCTGCAGCTCGCCAACGGCGCCAAGGCGCTCCTCGACGAGATCGCCACCGGCAAGATCACCGGCGAGGAGGACCGCTACTCGCACACCGACCTGTGGGACTTCGCCGCCAACCTCGAGGGGTCCGAGGCCGCCGTCCAGGCGCTGCGGCTGTTCCTCGAGGAGGCCGACCCCGACCTGGTCGCCGAGATCGACGAGCGGTTCGCCGCCACCGAGGCCGAGCTCGAGCAGTACCGCACCGAGGGCGGCTGGACGCTGCACGACCAGCTCACCCAGGAGCAGCTGCAGGGGCTGTCGGACAGCATCACCGCCCTGTCGGAGTCGGTGAGCCAGGTGGCGGCGGTCGTCGCCGACCGGTGAGCGGGGCGACAGCGGTCCCGGGAGTGGGCGGACCCCCCGGGACGTTGCCCCTGAGGACCAGGACCCCCAGCGCGAGAGAGCCATGACCGAGCCGAGCCCGACCGAGGCGGCCGCGGACCCGCGGCCGACCGGACTGTCCCGTCGTCGACTCCTGGGCGCCCTCGGCGCCGGCACGGCGGGGGTGCTCGCCGCCGGTGCGGCCGGCGGCGTCATCGGCCGGGCCACCGCCGACGACGCCCCGGCGGCCGCGGGGCCCGCGCCCACCGACGCGGTGCCCTTCCACGGCGAGCACCAGGCGGGCATCGTCACGCCGGCGCAGGACCGGCTGCACTTCGTCGCGCTCGACGTCACCACCGACGACCGCGAGGAGCTCGCGCAGCTGCTGCGGGACTGGACCGCGGCCGCCCGCCGGATGACCGCCGGGCAGGACGCCGGACCCGACGGCGCGGTCGGCGGGTCGGAGTGGGCGCCGCCCGACGACACCGGCGAGGCGATCGGCCTGCCGGCGTCCGGGCTCACCCTCACGGTCGGCTTCGGCCCGACGCTGTTCACCACCGCCGACGGGCGCGACCGCTTCGGCCTGGCCGCCCGCCGCCCGGCACCGCTGGTCGAGCTGCCGGCGTTCCCCGGCGACCAGATCGACCCCGCCATCAGCGGCGGCGACCTGTGCGTCCAGGCCTGCGCCAACGACCCGCAGGTGGCCGTGCACGCCGTGCGCAACCTGGTCCGGATCGGCGCGGGCGTGGTGAGCGTGCGCTGGTCGCAGCTCGGGTTCGGCCGGACGTCGTCGACCAGCACCGCGCAGGCCACCCCGCGCAACCTCTTCGGGTTCAAGGACGGCACCGACAACCTCAAGGCCGAGAACGGCAGCGCGCTCGACCGGTTCGTCTGGGTGGGCGACGGGGACGCCGACTGGCTGCGCGGCGGCTCCTACCTGGTCACCCGGCGCATCCGGATGCTCGTCGAGCCCTGGGACAGCTCGTCGCTGCGCGAGCAGGAGCTGACCATCGGCCGGGCCAAGGGCAGCGGCGCCCCGCTCGGGCAGCGCGCCGAGTTCGACCCCGTCGACTTCACGAAGCAGGTCGACGGCGAGTTCGCGGTCCCCGAGACCAGCCACGTCTTCCTCGCCCACCCGACCAACTCCGGGACGGCGATCCTGCGGCGCGGCTACAGCTTCGTCGACGGCACCGACGGCCTCGGCCGCCTCGACGCGGGCCTGTTCTTCATCGCGTTCCAGAAGGACCCGGAGACCGGCTTCGTGCAGGTGCAGCGCAACCTGCGGCGCGACGCGATGAACGAGTACGTCCGGCACACCTCCTCGGCCGTCTTCGCCTGCCCGCCGGGCGTGCGCGACGACGCCGACTGGTGGGGCCGCGCCCTCCTCGAGGGCTGACCCCCGCCGGTCACCGGCGCGTCGCCCGCGCGTCGGCCCCGTGTCGTCGTGTCGATGCCGACATGTGACCGGTGGGACTCCCCGGACGGGTGGGACGACTGGGAAGATGTGTGGCTCCGGACGGCGCGGGCACCTCGACGGGGGGTGCGGCGTCCCGGGGGGACGGCGCCGGCCCGACGACCGGCAGGGATGGGAGAGCTCCCGTGGTGGAACCGGGTCGCCGGATGCTCGGTGACCGCTACGAGCTCGCCCAGCTCATCGCCGCCGGCGGCATGGGCCAGGTCTGGCGCGCCTCCGACCTCCTGCTGCACCGCGAGGTCGCCGTCAAGGTGCTGCGCAGCGAGTACACCGGCGACCCGACGTTCCTCGCCCGCTTCCGCGCCGAGGCCCAGCACGCCGCCGCGCTGAGCCACCCGAACATCGCCGCCGTCTACGACTACGGCGAGACCACCGCCGGCGACACCGGCGAGACCCTGGCCTACCTGGTCATGGAGCTGGTCGAGGGCCAGCCGCTGTCGGCGCTGCTGCGGCAGGAGGGCCCGCTCGATCCGCCCACCACGCTGTCGGTGCTCTCCCAGACCGCCGCCGCGCTGGCCGAGGCCCACCGCGCCGGGCTGGTGCACCGCGACGTCAAGCCCGGCAACATCCTCGTCCGGCCCGACGGCAGCGTGAAAATCACCGACTTCGGCATCGCCTGGTCGGCCGGCAGCGTGCCGCTCACCCGCACCGGCCAGGTCATCGGCACGCCGCAGTACCTCTCGCCCGAGCAGGCCGAGGGGCACCACGCCACCCCCGCGAGCGACGTCTACGCGCTCGGCCTGGTCGGTTACGAGTGCCTCGCCGGGCACCCCGCCTTCGACGGCGACAACGCCGTCACCATCGCGCTCAAGCAGCTGCGCTCGGACCCCGAGCCGCTGCCGGACACGCTGCCGGTCGACGTCCGCACGCTCATCCGGCGGGCGCTGGCGAAGGACCCGTCGCTGCGGATGCCCGACGGCGCGGCGTTCGTCGCGGCCGTCGAGGACGCCCGCGCCGGCCGGCTGCCCGCCTTCGAGCCGCCGGTCCCCGCCGGGCCGTCCACCGTCGCCGCGGGCTGGGCCGTCGCCCCGGCCGACCCCGGCCCGCCCACCCAGGCGGCCGCCGGTCCCCCCGCGGCCGCCGACCTCGCCGCGGGCGCCGGTCTCCCCGCCGGCGCCCTGCCCCGCCGCAGCCCGCCGCCGGCGCCGCGCCGTCGGGTGGCCGCGGTGCTCGTGCCGCTGCTCGCGCTGCTGCTCGGCGCCGGGGCAGCGGCCGCGGTGGTCACCGCGCTGACCGATCCCGGCCCGCCGCCCGTCGTCGTCGCCCAGACCCGCGACGAGCAGGAGGGCGTGGTCGTCGAGGCCGGGGACTACGTCGGGCGGCCCATCGAGGACGTCGCCACGCAGCTGTCCGCGCTCGGCCTGTCCGTGGAGCGCCGCGAGCAGGTCACCGGCCGCACCGTGCCCGGCCTGGTCCTGGCGGTCTCGCCCAGCGGCGTCACCCTGGAGCCGGGCGACGACGTCGTCGTCACCTACGCCGTCGCGCCCTCCGGGGGCGGGTCCCGCCCGTCCGACGACGGGGACGACGACGGCGGCATCTCGCCGGTCACCGGCGCCGGGCCGTCGGCCCCGGCGGTGGAGACCACGCCGCCACCGCCCGGCAGCGCCGGCGGCAGCTCCGCGCCCGGGACGCCGACGCCCACGGACGGGCAGCCGACGGGTGAGGAGCCGGCGCAGGAGGAGCCGACGAGGACGACCGAGCCGTCGGAGACCACCACCCCGACCACGACGGCCCCGACCACGACCACGCCGGGCAGCGCGTCGCCGACCACCACGAGCGGGGGACCCGCGTCGTCCACCGCGAGCGGGTCCTCGGCCGCTGCGGGAGGATCCGGCCAGACCTGAGACCAGGGGGGACCCGTGACCGGGAGCGTGGTCAGGCGCGTCGTCGGGAGCCGCTACGAGCTGCTGGGCCTGATCGCCACCGGCGGCATGGGCCAGGTCTGGCACGGCCGCGACGCCCTGCTCGACCGGCCGGTCGCGGTGAAGCTGCTGCGAGGTGAGTACAGCGGCGACGCCACCATCCGCAGCCGCTTCCGCACCGAGGCCCGGCTGGCGGGCCGGCTCGCGCACCGCAACATCGCCGCGCTGTTCGACTACGGCGAGGAGGTGTCCGACGCCGGCGAGGTCTGCGCCCACCTGGTGATGGAGCTGGTCGACGGCGAGTCGCTGTCGTCGCTGCTGGCCCGCGAGGGGCGGCTGCCGTCCGGGCGGGTGCTCGACCTGGTGGGCCAGACCGCCGCCGGCCTCGGCGCCGCGCACGCCGCCGGGGTGGTGCACCGCGACGTCAAGCCCGGCAACCTGCTCGTCGGCCGCGACGGCGTCGTGCGGATCACCGACTTCGGCGTCGCCTGGTCGGCGGGCAGCGCGCCGCTCACCGGCACCGGGCAGGTGGTCGGCACCGCGCACTACCTGGCGCCCGAGCAGGCCGCCGGCGGCAAGGCGGGCCCGGCCAGCGACGTCTACGCGCTCGGCATGGTGGCCTGGGAGTGCCTGGCCGGGCACCGCGCCTTCGAGGGCGACAACCCGGTGCAGATCGCCCTCCGGCAGCTGCGCGAGGACCCGCCGCCGCTGCCCGCCGACGTGCCCGGGCCGGTGCGCGACCTGGTGGCGCGGATGCTGGCCAAGGACCCCGCCGGGCGGCCCGCCGACGGCGCGGAGCTGGCCGCCGTGGTGGAGACCGTGCGCGCCGGGCGGCCGCTGCCGCCGGCCCCGCCGCCCGGGACGGCGCCGCTGCCCCTGCCCATGGGCTTCGTCGCGCCGACGCCCCCGCCTCCTCCGCCCCGCCGCCGTGCGGTGCGCGCGCTCGCGGTGGCCGGCACGCTCGCCGCGGGTGCCGTCCTCGGGATCGGCGCCCTGCAGCTGGCCGCCCCGGGCACCGGCACGCCGCCGGCCGCGGTCGCGGACGCCGCGCCGGCGGGGGTCGACGTCCGCCGCGACGCCCTGGCCGGCCGGCCCGCCGACGAGGTCGAGGACGAGCTGGTCGCCGCCGGGTTGCGGGTCACCCGGGTGACGCAGGACGACGCCGCGACGGCGGCCGGCACCGTGCTGGCGGTGACGCCGGTCGGCGCGCTCGCGGCGGGCGACCTGGTGACCCTCACCGTGGCGGTCGCGCCGCCCGCGCCGTCGTCGGCCCCCGCCCCGGTGCCCGCTCCCGCGCCGTCGCCGGTGACGGTGACCGTCCCGGTGCCGGTGGAGGTCCCCGTCCCGGTACCCGCTCCCGGCTGGGAGGCCCCGCCGGTCGCGGAGCAGCCGCAGCCGCCGGCGGAGGTCCCTCCGGCCCCCGCGGCGCCCGAGGGGCCGGGCGACGGCCCCGGGAACGGTCAGGGCAACGGCAACGGCAACGCGGGCGGGAACGGCGGCGGGAACGCCGGCGGGAACGGCAACGGCCGCGGCCGGGGGTGACCCGGCCGCGGCCGCGAGGAGCGGATCAGGCGCTCAGCGCGCCCGGCGGTGCGGCGCCAGCCAGACCCCGACGGCGAGGGCCCCGAGCGCGGCGGTGAGCAGGAAGCCGCGGTCGGAGTCGACGCGCGGCAGGGCGATGAGCACCCAGAACACCGCCAGCCCGGCGAGGCCGCCGAGCGCCAGCTTGTCGGCGACGGCGGGGGAGAGCCGGCCGCCGGGGAGCAGGCTCGCGGCCAGGCCGACGACGCCGGCCAGCGCGGCGAGCGTCGCGAAGCCCGACCACAGCGGCAGGTCGGCCCAGAGCACCTGACCGCCCAGGCGCAGCGCCAGGCCGAGCTCGAGCAGCACGAGGCCGAGCAGGCCGAGCCCGGCGGTGACCAGGACGGCGCGGTCGCGCGGGGTGCGCGGCGCCTTGGGGGCCTTGGGGGCCTTGGGCGCCTTCTGCTGGACGGGCGCGGGGGCCGGGGCCGCCGCCGGCGGCGGGGGCGGCGGCGTGCCGAAGAAGGAGTCCAGTGGCCCGGTCGGCAGCGGGCCGTCGGCGGCCGGGGCCGGGGTCACCGGCGGGACGACGGCGGTCGGCGCGTCGCCGGCCAGGGGCTGGGCCACCGGCTGCGGCGCGGTGGTGGGGTAGGCCGGCGGCGGCAGCGGGATCGAGGACGGCATCGAGTGCGGCATCGAGGGCGGCGCGGGGGCCGCGTGTGCCGGGGCGCCGGCGTGGGCGGTGGCGTGGGTGGGGGCGGCGTGCGCGGCGGCGTGGGCCGGTGCGGCGTCGGGAGCGCCCGCGGCGGTGGCGCCGTGCGGGGCGTCGGCCTCCGTCGGTACGGCGATCTCCTGCGTGCGCGGGCCGGCCGGCGGCGTCGAGGCGGTCACGGTCGTTCCTTCCTGCGGGGGGCGGGGCGGTCGGCGGCGGACCGGGTCGGGCCCTCCCCGCACGCTAACCGCGGTGGCGGGCGGGACCGCGCAGGTGCGGCGGCGGGTCCGGCCGTCGCGCCCCGGGTCCGCGTCACACCTAGGGTCGGGCGGGTGGGCACGCGCGCGGGCATCGTCGTCACCGGCACCGAGGTCCTCACCGGCCGCGTTCCCGACCGCAACGGGCCGTGGCTCGCTGAGCAGCTGCGGCAGGCGGGCGTCGACGTCGGCGCCGTCCTGGTGGTCGGCGACCGGCCGGACGACATGCGCGGCGCGCTCTCCTACCTCTCCTCCGCGGGGGTCGACCTGGTGGTCACCTCCGGCGGGCTCGGGCCCACCGCCGACGACCTGACCGCCGCCGTCGTCGGCGAGGTGCAGGGCCGCCCGCTCGACGTCGACCCCGAGCTCGAGCAGCGGGTGGGCGCGATCGTGGAGAAGCTGATGAGCCGCCGCGGCTGGCGCGCCGATCCCGACGCGACGGCGGCCGGCGTCCGCAAGCAGGCGCAGGTGCCGGCCGGCGCCACGGTGCTCGAGCCGGTGGGCACCGCGCCCGGGCTGGTCGTCCCGCCGGCCGACGGCCGCGGCGGCCCCGTCGTCGTCGTGCTGCCCGGGCCGCCGTCGGAGCTGCAGGGCATGTGGCCGGCGGCGCTGGACGCCGCGCCGGTGCGCGCGGCCCTGGCCGGGGCCGCGGAGCTGCGGCAGGAGACGGTGCGGCTGTGGGGCACGCTCGAGGCGCAGCTGGCGGCCACCCTGCGCGAGCACGACGACGAGCTCGCCGGCCTGGAGATCACCACCTGCCTGCGCGAGGGCGAGCTGGAGATCGTCACCCGGTACACGCCCGAGGCGCAGCCCGCCTACGACCGGCTGGCCGCGGTGCTCGCCGAGGAGTACGCGGCGACGCTGTTCTCCACCGGGCCGACGCTCGACGACCTGGTCGCCGACGCGCTGCGGTCCCAGGGCCTGACGATCGCCACCGCCGAGTCGTGCACCGGCGGGCTGCTGGTCGCGCGGCTGATCGAGCGGGCGGGCTCGTCGGCGTGGGTGCTCGGGGGGATCACCTCGTACGCCAACTCGGCGAAGGAGCACCTGGTCGGGGTGCCGGCCGGGATGCTGGCGGAGTTCGGCGCGGTGAGCCCGCAGGTGGCACTGGCGCTGGCCGAGGGGGCGCGGGAGCGGTTCGGCGCCGACGTCGGCGTCGGCATCACCGGCATCGCGGGGCCCGGTGGCGGGTCGCCGGACAAGCCGGTGGGCACGGTGCACCTGTGCGCGGTCGGCCCGTCGGGTCAGCAGGCCCGCTCGGTGCGGCTGCCCGGCTCCCGGACGGCGGTGCGCGAGCGCTCGGTGGTGCTCGCCCTGCACATGCTGCGGCAGCTGCTGCTCGGCGGCCCGCCCGCCTGACGTCCGGGAGGACCACGTGACCACGCTGACCCTGCACGCGAGCGGGCCGGTCGCCCCGGCCGGGGCCTGGGAGCGCTACGCGGAGCCGGCCCGCTGGCCCACGTGGGCGCCGCAGATCCTCGGCGTCCAGGTGCCGGAGCCGCGGCTGCGGGCCGGGCTCGAGGGGCGGGTGCGCGGGCCGCTCGGGCTCACGCTGCCGTTCGTCGTCGAGGCGGTGGACGAGGCGGCGCGGCGGTGGGCGTGGACGGTGTCGGCCGGGCCGGTGCGGCTGCGCCTGCTGCACTGGGTGTCCGACGGCCCCGACGGCGGCAGCACCACCGGCCTGCGGGTCACCGGCCCGGCGCCCGTGGTGGTCGGCTACGCGCCGCTGGCCCAGCTGGCGATCGGCCGCCTGGTCCGCCCGCTGTCCTGACCCCGCCACCCCGCTACCCCGCCCCCGCGCGTCCCCGGCTGCGCCCCCTGACCGCGCCCCTGACCGCGCTGCGTGCACACGGCGCGGTGCGGCGGCCCTCCGTGCCGCGGTACGTGCACACAGCGCCGTTCCACGTGGAACGCCCGGTGTGAGCGGGGCGACACCGGGACGTACGGTGCCCGCCGTGGGCGCCACGCACGAGGTCACCAACCAGGTCCCGCCGCTCGCCGGGTACGACCCGGTCGCCGGGGACGCGGCCCTCGCCGAGGCCTGCGTCCGGCACGCCGACGAGGCGACCCTGGCCTCGCTCGCGGACCTCGGGCGGCTGGCCGGCAGCGAGCAGGCGCGCGAGTGGGGGCGGCTGGCCGACGAGAACCGCCCCGTCCTGCGCACCCACGACCGCTACGGGCACCGGGTCGACGAGGTCGAGTTCCACCCCGCCTGGCACGAGCTGATGCGGACGGCGTTCGCGCACGGGCTGGCCGGCGCGCCGTGGGCGGCGGCAGAGGCCGGGGACCGGCACGCCCACGTCCGCCGCGCCGTCGGCTACCTCGCCTGGACGCAGGTCGAGGCCGGCCACGGCTGCCCGGTGACGATGACCTACGCCGCCGTCCCCGCGCTGCGGGCCGCCCCGGAGCTCGCCGCCCGCTACGGGCCCGGCCTCACCGGCACCGGCTACGCCTTCGGCCTCACCGACCCCGCCGCCAAGCCCGGCCTCGTCGCCGGCATGGGCATGACCGAGAAGCAGGGCGGCTCCGACGTCCGCAGCAACACCACCCGCGCGGTCGCGGCCGGCGACGGCACCTACGCGCTCACCGGGCACAAGTGGTTCACCAGCGCCCCGATGAGCGACCTGTTCCTCGTCCTGGCCCGGCTCGACGAGGGCGTGTCCTGCTTCCTCGTGCCGCGGGTGCTGCCCGACGGCAGCCGCAACGTGTTCCGCCTGCAGCGCCTCAAGGAAAAGCTCGGCGACCGCGCCAACGCCTCCAGCGAGGTCGAGTTCGACGGCACCACCGGCTGGCTGGTCGGCGACCCCGGCCGCGGCGTCCCGACGATCCTCGAGATGGTCAACGCCACCCGGCTCGACTGCGTCATCGGCTCGGCGGCCACCGTCCGCGCCGCGCTCACCCAGGCCCTGCACCACGCCCGCCACCGCCGGGCCTTCGGCGCCCTGCTCGCCGACCAGCCGCTCATGCAGAACGTGCTCGCCGACCTCGCCGTCGAGAGCGAGGCCGCCACCGCACTGGCCGTCCGGCTGGCCGCGGCCGTCGACGGCGGGGAGACGGCGTTCCTCCGGCTGGCGGGCGCGGCGGCGAAGTTCCTCGTCTGCAAGCGCACCCCCGCCGTCGTCGGCGAGGCGATGGAGGTCCTCGGCGGCAACGGCTACGTCGAGGACTCCGGCCTCCCGCGGCTCTACCGCCAGGCGCCGCTCAACAGCATCTGGGAGGGCTCGGGCAACGTCATCGCCCTCGACGTCCTCCGCGCGCTCGGCCGCTCGGGCGAGGCGCTGGCCGCCGTCACCGCCGAGCTCGAGCTCGCCCGCGGCGCGGACCCCCGCTACGACGACGCAGTCAAGCGCCTGGCCGCCGAGCTGGGCGACCCCGGCGCGCTGCCGCTGCGGGCGCGCCGCATCGCGGGCCTGCTGGCCCTGTGCCTGCAGGGGTCGCTGCTGCTGCGCCACGGCCCGACGGAGGTCGCGGACGCCTTCTGCGCCAGCAGGCTGGGCGGCGACTGGGGCAGCGTGCTCGGGACGCTGCCCCGCGACACGCCCGTGGGCGCGCTCGTCGAACGTTCAACGATCGCCCCTGTCTGAGGAGGCATCGCTCCACTACCCTCGGGTACGCGTCGCGCACGGACCGACTTCCCATCCCGTCCCGGTCCGTACCCGGGACACGCCCCAGGGGCAGGACCGGAGTGCGGCGGGGGGAGAGAGATCAGCGTGCACCAGTCCGACCACGCAGGCGCGGTGGCACCACCGGACCTGCTGGCCAGCGTCCCCGACGCGGTCTGCCACCTCGACCGCGAGTGGCGCTTCACGTGGGTGAACACCCCGCTCGAGGAGCTCCTCGGACGCCCCGCGCACGCCCTGCTCGGCCGGACGGCGCTCGCCTGCGTGCCCGACCTGCGCGGCTCGGAGTTCGAGGACCAGCTGCGCGGGCTGATGACCGACGGGCGGCCCCGCGTCTTCGAGTACCTCCACCGCCCCCGGGACCGCTGGTTCGAGGTGCGCGCCTCCGCCGACGCCACCGGCCTCGTCGTCTTCATCCGAGACGTCGACTCCCGGCACCGCGAGCAGGCCGCCCAGGCGCACGCCCTCCGGCAGACCGCCGCCGTCCTGGACGCGCTGCCCTCCCCCACCGTGCTGCTCGACGGCGGCGGCCGGATCCGCAGCGTCAACCGCGGCTGGTCGGCCAACGACGACCTGGTCCGCGCCGCCGGCTGGCAGGTGGCCGGTACCGGCGACGACTACCTGGCGCAGATCGCCCAGGGGCTGCCCCCGTCCGACCTCGCCCGCATCGCCGAGGGGCTCACCGAGCTGCGGGCCGCGCCGCCCGGCTCCACCGACCGCGTGTTCGCCTGCGACTACGCCCAGCAGCTGGCCGACGGCGACTCCTGGTGGCGCCTGCAGGCCGCGCGGGTCGACGACTCCGGCCAGCTCGTGGTCACGCACACCGACATCAGCGAGCGCGTCCGCGACCAGCACCGGCTGGCCTGGCAGGCGTCGCACGACGACCTCACCGGCCTGCCCAACCGCGCCCGGCTGCTCGAGCTCATCGAGCAGGCCCTCGCCGACGACGACGGCCGCACCGCGCTGCTGTTCCTCGACCTCGACGGCTTCAAGACCGTCAACGACTCCCTCGGCCACGAGGTCGGCGACGAGCTGCTGCGCCGGGTGGGCGCCCGCCTCGCCGGCCAGGTACGCCCCGGCGACGCCGTCGGCCGGCTCGGCGGCGACCAGTTCGTCGTCCTCGCCCGCTCCTGCGACACCCCCGAGGCCGCCTCGCTGGCCTTCCGGCTGCAGCGCTCCTTCGCCCGCCCGTTCACCGCCGCCGGGCTGACCGTGCCGGTGTCGGCGAGCATCGGCGTCGCCGTCGCCCAGCCGGGCCTGCGGCACGCCCACCAGCTGCTGAGCGACGCCGACGCCGCCGGCTACGCCGCGAAGGCCGCCGGCCGCGACCGCGTGCACCTGTTCTCCCCGGGCCTGCGCGACGCCGCCCGGTGGCGGATGGACGTCGCCAACCGGCTGCGCGACGGCGCCCAGGACCAGTTCGTCGTCCACTACCAGCCGGTCGTGCGCCTGGACACCGGCGAGGTGGAGGGCGTGGAGGCGCTGCTGCGCTGGCAGCACCCCGAGCGCGGCCTGCTCGGCCCCGACGCGTTCCTCTCCGTCGCCGAGGAGACCGGCCAGCTCATCCCCATCACCCGCTGGCTGCTGCACGAGACCACCCGGCAGGCCGCGGAGTGGGCCGAGCAGGGCCTGGCGCTGCGCATGGCGGTCAACATCAGCGCCCGCCACTTCTCCGCGGAGACCCTGGTGCGCGACGTCCGCGCGGCCCTGCGCGACTCCGGCCTCGCCCCCGAGCAGCTGATGCTCGAGCTGACCGAGACCTGCGTCGCCGAGGACCCCACCCGCGCCGAGGACCAGCTCGCCGTCCTGCAGGGCTTCGGCGTCCGGGTCGCCATCGACGACTTCGGCACCGGCTGGTCCTCCCTCGCCCAGCTCATGGCGCTGCCCATCGGCACGCTCAAGATCGACCGGTCGCTGATCACCGCGGCCGAGCGGTTGGCCGCCGGCGGCACCGGCGCGGTGCTCGGCGCGATCGTCGAGCTGGCGCACACCCTCGGCATCCGCTCGGTGGCCGAGGGCGTGGAGACCGCCGACCACCTGCGGATGGTGCGCGAGGCCGGCTGCGACTCCGCCCAGGGCTACCTGCTCGCCCGCCCGATGGCCGCCCGCGACGTCGAGCGGTGGGCGAACCGGGTGTCCGACGGCGGCGGCGACTCCTGCGCGCTGGCCCTCGCCGGCCGCCTGGGCTGAGGCCGCGGGGGAGCGGGCGCGCATGACGGGACCGGTGCGCCGCCGGGCGGTCCGCCGGGCGACGTCCCCGGCCGGGCCGCCCGCGCCCGCCCAGCCCGCGCCCGCCCAGCCCGCCCCCGAGCCCGCTCCCGCACCGGGGGCGTCCGCGCCGGTCACCGGGCCGACGGGGCAGACTGCCCCCGTGACGGTGACGAGCGGGCCCGACGGCGCGACCACGGGGACGGCGACCCTCCCCGACGAGACGCAGGGCCGCGGCCGGCCGGCGCTGGACCTGCTCATCTGGGACGCGCCGAACATCGACATGACCCTGTCCACGGTCATCGGCGCCCGCCCGACCGCCGCGTCCCGCCCGCGCTTCGACGCGATCGCCGCGTGGTTCGTCGACGGCGCAGGCGACCCGGCCGCCGCGGACGCGCCCGAGGTCGAGGCCTGCGTGTTCGCCAACATCCCGCCCGTCGTCGGCTCGCTGCAGCGCTGGGTGGAGGCGCTGCGCGGCTTCGGCTACGCGGTGTTCGCCCGCCCCAAGCAGCAGCCCGACGACGACATCGACCAGGCGATGCTCGACCACATCGAGGTGCGCACGCACAGCCACCGGCTGCGCCGCCTGGTCGTCTTCTCCGGCGACGGCCGCAACTTCGCCGAGCCGCTCGAGGAGCTCGCGCGGGCCGGCACGCAGGTCGTCGTCGTCGCCTTCAGCGAGGTCGCGGGCTACGCGATCGGCTCCGACCTGCTCGAGTTCATCGACATCGAGGACGTGCCCGGGGCGTTCACCGCGCCGCTGGACCGCGTCCGGCTCGACGCCCTCCCGGCGGACGGCGCCTGGCTGCGCCCGACCCGCAGCCTGCGCGACTTCGTGTCCGGGTGGACCGCCCGCAACGGCTGACACGCCGGTCGGCGGTGTCCGCGGGCACCTCCCGGGGAAGGGAGGTGCCATGGCGGTCTGCGAGGTCTGCGGCAACGACTACGCGATGAGCTTCGAGGTGGTGGCGCAGGGCGTCACGCACACCTTCGACAGCTTCGAGTGCGCGATCCACCGCATGGCCCCGATCTGCGAGCACTGCGGGGTCAAGGTGGTCGGCCACGGCGTCGTCGTCGAGGGGCAGTTCTACTGCTGCGCGCACTGCGCGCGCGCCGAGCACGAGGGCGCCGCGGTGGCCGACTCCGCCTGAGCCCGCCGGCGGCCGGGTCAGTCGCGCGGGAACTCGGGCGTGCGCGGCTCGGGCACGCGGTCGCCGATGCCCTCGAGCGGGGCGAGCCCCGAGGGCAGCCGGGACCAGACGTGCTTGCGGCCGGGCCGGCGCTCCCAGCCGTAGGCCACCGACAGCTGGGCCACCAGGTGCAGCCCCATGCCGCCGAGGGACGGGTCGCGGTCGACGGCGGGCACCGGCGGCCGGTCGGGCGCCTCGTCGCTGAGGTCGAGCAGCCACCCGGCGGGGCTGGCCACCACGAGCGCGCGGACGTCGCCGCCACCGTGCCGCAGCGCGTTGGACGCCAGCTCCTCGAAGACCAGCAGCAGCCCGTCGCGGGCGTCCTCGGTGGAGGACGTGCTCACCGACGGGTGGGCGATGCGCGCCCGCAGGTCGGCCCGGACGCGGGAGACGACGTGCATGGCCTCCAGCTGCCAGTGCCAGACGTCGCCGGCCACGGAGGGCACGGGTGTGAGCGGCCACGCCTCCTGGCCCATCGTCCACCCTCCGTCGCTCCGCAGCACCGGCGCCCATCCTCGCCGAAACCCCGTCGTCCCGCAGCGGAGGGTCCGCCGTGGGTCGCCGGACGCCCCGAACGGGGGGTCCCAGGGCAGGATGGGCGCGTGGAGGACCTGTGGAGGGCGCTGAGCCGGCTGCGGCTGGCCGACCGCGAGCTGTCCGACGTCCTGGGGGAGGTGACGCGCCTGGCGACCGAGCACGTGCCCGGCGCCGAGTCGACGTCGATCACGCTGGTCCGCGGCGACGTGCCCACCACCGCCGCCCACGACGGCGACATGGCGCTGGCGGCCGACGAGCTCCAGTACGCCCGCGGGTACGGGCCCTGCCTGGACGCCGGCCGCGGCGGGGTGCAGCTGCGGGTCGACGACATGCGCACCGAGACCCGCTGGCCCGACTACACCGCACGCGTCCTCGCCGTCGGCGTGCGCAGCTCGCTGTCGACGCCGCTGCCCTACCAGGGCACCACGATCGGCGCGCTGAACATCTACTCGACGCGGCCCGGCGCCCTCGCCTCCGACACCTCGGCGGAGGCGGCCCGCGAGGTGGCCGAGGCGGTGGCGGTCGCCGTCGCCAACGCCGACGCGCACGCCCTGCTGGGCGAGCACGCCCGCAACATGGAGCTGGCGATGCAGTCGCGGGCGGTGATCGAGCAGGCCAAGGGCGTGCTCATGGCGCAGCGCCGGGTCGACGCCGACGCCGCCTTCGACCTGCTGCGCGACGCCTCGCAGCGCTACAACCGCAAGCTGCGCGACATCGCCGCCGGGATCGTCGCCTCGGTGGCGCAGCCGGCCGGGGGCGTCAGCCCCGACGGGCGGCCAGGTCGCTCAGGCGGCTGACCAGGAACTCGACGGCGGCCGGGCTGTCGACGGTCTCGGCGACGTCGACCGCGGTGGGGGAGTCCGACACGGTGCGGCGGTCGACCAGCGTCTGGCCGCGGCCGGCGCCGCGGGTGGTGTCGACGACGACGTCGCGCCGCACGGTGCCCAGCGTGCCCGGCGCGATCGCCTCGGTGAGCGCCAGCGCGTCGTGCACCACCACGCCGGTGGTGCCGTAGGAGCTGCGCGCGTGGTCGAGGTACTGCTGCAGGATCGCCGCCGCCGTCGCGCCGACGGGGCCCGCGGCGGCGAAGCGGGCGATGCCGTCCTCGTCGAGCACGGTGGGCAGCGTGACGTCGAGCCCGACCAGCACCGTGGGCACCGTGGCGCCGAGCACCCGGGCCGCGGCCTCGGGGTCGGCCCACACGTTGAACTCCGCCGCCGCGGTCACGTTGCCGCCGCGACCGGCCGAGCCGCCCATGAGCACCAGCCGGCCGATGCGGGCGGCGGCCTCCGGGTAGGTGGCCAGCAGCAGCGCGACGTTCGTCCACGGGCCGATGGCGGCCACGGTCACTGGGGTATCGGACGCCAGCAGCAGCTCGGCCAGGGCGACCACCGCGGGTCGCGGGTCGACGGCGGCCGGCGAGGGCGGCAGGTCGACCCCGCCGAGCCCGGTCCGCCCGTGCACGTGCCCGGCCCGCTCGGGCTGCGCGTAGACCAGCGACTCGGCGGCACCGGCGGCCACCGGGACGTCGGAGCGGCCGGCCAGGTGCAGCACGCGCAGCGCGTTCTCGGTGGTCTGCGCGAGGTCCACGTTGCCGTGCGTGGTGGTGACCAGCCGCAGGTCGACCTCGGGGCTGGCGAGGGCCAGCAGGATGGCGAGGGCGTCGTCGATGCCCGGGTCGGTGTCGATCACGAGGGGGGTGGCAGCCACCGGCCCATCCCAGCAGACCCGGTACGGCAGGATCGCGCCGTGCCCGACGTCCTGCTCGCCAGCTGTGCCGAGGCCGCCGGGAGGGACGAGGACGAGCCGCTGCTCGTCGCCGCCCTGGCCGCCGAGGGCCTCACCGCCTCCGCCGCCGACTGGGCCGACCCGACGGTCGACTGGTCCGCCGCGACCGCCGTCGTCGTCCGGTCCACCTGGGACTACGCGCCGCGGCGCGACGAGTTCCTGGCCTGGGCGCGGCGCGTGGGGGAGGGCACCCGGCTGGCCAACCCGGCCGCGGTGCTGGCCTGGAACACCGACAAGCGGTACCTGCGCGAGCTGGCCGGCGCCGGGGTGCCCGTCGTCCCCACCGCCTGGGCGGAGGGGCCCGGCGACGTCGACGGTGCGCTGTCCCGCTGGCCCGGCGACGTCGTGGTCAAGCCGGTGGTCTCCGCCGGCGCCCGCGACACCGCGCGCTTCCCCCCGGAGCGGCGGGCCGGCGCCCGCGAGCTGGCCGAGGGGATCCTCGCGAGCGGCCGGGCGGTGATGGTGCAGCCCTACCTCGCGCGGCTCGACGCGGAGGGCGAGACGGGGCTGGTGTACGTCGGTGGCGCGTACAGCCACGCGTTCGGCAAGGGCGCGCTGCTGGCCGGTGAGGCGCTGGGCCCGGGGCTGTTCGCCGAGGAGACCATCACCGCCCGCACCGCCGGGCCGGAGCAGCGCGCGCTCGGCGACCGGGTGCTGGCGTGGGTGCGCGAGCGGACCGGGGAGACCCCGCTCTACGCGCGCGTCGACCTGGTCCCCGGCGACGACGGCGCGCCGCAGGTGATCGAGGTCGAGCTGACCGAGCCGAGCCTGTTCCTCACGACAGACGACGGCGCGGCCGCCCGGTTCGCCGCGGCGATCAGGAGCCGGATCGGCTGACCCCCGCGCCCGGCGACCCCGCGTCCTCCCGGGCGGCCGCCCGGCGCCGCGGCAGTGCCGTCGCCAGGTACAGCAGCAGCCCGACGGCGACCAGCACCCCGGCGAACGCCCAGGTGCGGGCCTCCTGCTGCCAGAGCAGCACCAGGCAGGACGCGACGCCGAGCACCGGCACGACCGCCGGCACCCGGAAGTGCGGCACGTCCACCCGGTCGCGGCGCAGCACGAGCACCGCGGTGTTCGTGCTGATGAAGACGAACAGCAGCAGGAGCACCACGGTGTTGGCCAGCGTGGCGAGGTCGCCGAGCAGGCTCAGCCCCATCGCCACCGCGGTGGTGACGGCGATGGCCACCCACGGCGTGCGCCGGCGGGGCAGCACCCGACCGAGGGCGGCGGGCAGCAGCCGCTGCTCGGCCATCCCGAACGCCATCCGGCTCGCCATGATCATGGTGAGCAGCGCGCCGTTGGCCACGGCGACGAGCGCGACCACGCTGAACAGCTGGTCGGGGATCCCGGCGTCGGCGGCGCGCACCACCTCCAGCAGCGGCCCGGTGGAGTCGGCGAGCTCCTCGGGCGGCAGCACGACCGCCGCGGCCAGGCCGACCAGCACGTAGACGGCGCCGGCGGTGAGCAGCGCGCCGAACAGCGCCCGCGGGTAGACCCGGCGGACGTCGCGGACCTCCTCGGCCACGTTCGCCGACGTCTCGAACCCGACGAACGAGTAGTAGGCCAGCAGCGCCGCGGCCAGCACCGCCGTCCCCGCCGACACCCCGGGCGGGAACTCCAGCGCCCGCGCCGGCTCGCCGTCGCCGCGGAACAGCACCACCGCGCCGAGGACGACGACGAGCACCAGGCCCGACGTCTCGACCAGCGTCATCACGAGGTTGGCGCGCAGCGACTCCTGGATGCCGCGGGCGTTGAGCAGCGCCACGGCCAGCAGGAACACGATCGCGGCCGGCGCGGCGGGCACGTCGAGGAAGACGCCGAGGTAGTCGCCGGCGAAGGCCAGCGCCAGCCCGGCGGCGCTGGTGACCCCGGCGGCGAGCATGCAGAAGCCGACGAGGAACGCCACGACGGGGGAGCGGAACGCCCGCTCGGCGAACACCGCGGAGCCGCCGGCCCGCGGGTACTTGGTGACCAGCTCGGCGTAGGAGGCCGCCGTCAGCAGGGCGAGCAGCAGCGCCACCAGCAGCGGCACCCAGATCGCGCCGCCCACCTCCCCGGCCACCTCGCCGACCAGCGCGTAGACGCCGGCGCCGAGGACGTCGCCGAGGATGAACAGGTACAGCAGCTTCCCGGTGACGGCGCGGCGCAGCTTGGTGTCCGGCGCGCCGTCGCCCGGGGAGTCCTGCGCGCCGACCGCCGTCCGGGAGGCGCCCGTGGCGCCGGAGTCCGTCACCGCACGATCGTGGGCACCCCTCCGGGCACCGGCAACCGGGCGGCACGGACGGGCGACTCCCGCGCCGGGCCCGACACGCCGGGCGCGGCGGGACGTGTCGCGGGGTGACCGGAGGCCCCCCGGGGCCCTCCCACGCTCAGGGGCGGTCGACGGGTCGACAAGTGCTCGCCGTCAGCACACGGTCACCAACCCGCAGGTCAGAGCGTCACAACGGTTGCGTCACGGGGGCTGCGGGACGTGTCCGGAACGGCCGTCCGCGGGGGTGGCGGTCCCTACCTTTCTCCTTGTCCGCGGCACCTTCCCCGGCCGCGGACACAGACCCCCAGGAGGACGGCATGGCGATCGACCGGGCACCCGCCCCGGCGTCGGCGACCCTGCCCGACGACCTGGTCCCCGCCGGCTGGGTCGAGCTGCTCGAGCGGGCCGAGGCCCTGCCGCACCGCCGCCGCCCGGCGCGCGCCGCCACCGTGCGCACCACCGGCACCCGTGTCGCCGGCAGCCGGGCCGCCGGCGCCGCCCCGGGCCGCGCGCTGCGGCCGCTGCCGGTGGCCCGCCCGGTGCCGGTGCCGCGCCCGCGGCCGGTCCCGCCGGCCACCGCCGCCGCGCCGGCCGCCCCGGTCCGCGCCCAGCAGCCCCCGGCCCCCGGCTCCCGGCTGCGCGCCCGGCTCCGCGCCGGCGTCCGCCGCCTCGCGATGTGGGGCGCCGGCCCCGGCGGGGCGCACGCCGCCTGGCCGACCGCGCCGGTCGCCGTCCCCCCGCCCGGCCCCGGCCTCGTCCGGCGCCTGGCGATGTGGGGTGCCGGCCCCGGCGGGGAGCACCTCGCCTGGGGTGCACCCCGTCCCGCCGCCCCCGTCCTGCGCCGGCCCGGCGCGGACGGACCCGTGGTGCTCACCGAGATGCCGAGCACCCCCACGATCACGCCCGCGGTGTCTTCCCCCACCGCGGCGTCTCCTCCGGCCGGCACCGCCCGGCCGGTGCACCCGGTGCCGCGGCCCCGCCCGCCCGGCCCGGCGCTGGCCCCCGCGGGCTGGCCCGCCCGCCCGTCGGCCACCCGGCCGACCGCGCGGGCACCCGACCCCCCGCCGCCGGCCGACGGCGCGGTGCGCACCCGGGGCGACCCGGTGCCACCGCCGGCCCGGGGCTCGCCCCGGCCACCGCCACCCGCCCCCGGCTGACCCCCTGCGCGCCTCCTCCCGGAGACCGCGCGTCCGCTCTCCTCGTCGACGTGCTCGACGGGCCCGGCTCCCGCCCCGGAGCCGGACCGCCGGCCCGCTCCCGCGAGCAGTTCCTCCCCGGCCCCCGTGGCCGCCCCCTGACCCCTCCGCGGCACCCGCGCCGCCGGCAGACCCCACCGCACGACGATCCGGCCTCGACCCTCCCGCCGACTGCCCCGCCCGGGGACAGCGCGCGGACCCTCCCGGGAGGCGCGGACGCGACGCGGCGGGTGGTGCCCGGCGGCAGCGGGACCCCTGCCGCCGGCGAACCGCACCGCACGACGATCCGGCCTCGACCCTCCCGCCGACTGCCCCGCCCGGGGACAGCGCGCGGGCCCATCCGGGAGGCACGGACGCGACGCGGGACGGCGCGCCGGCAGCAGCCGCCGGCGGAGGCGGACCAGGACCTGCCGGTGCCCGGCACGGACGACCCGCCCCGTCGTCCCCCGGGTCTCTGACCGGCACGGCCTGGCAGGACGGCGCCCCGGAGACCGGCGCGGCCCCGCCGCCCGAGGAGCGCTCCCGGACCCGGCCCGCGGTCCCCGGCCCGGCGCCG
The DNA here is from genome assembly GCF_054049995.1 of Geodermatophilus sp. SYSU D01106. NCBI lineage: Bacteria > Bacillati > Actinomycetota > Actinomycetes > Geodermatophilales > Geodermatophilaceae > Geodermatophilus > Geodermatophilus sp. SYSU D01106. Next base: position 57,991 of record NZ_JBJGYM010000023.1, read on the forward strand.
CGACAGGAGACCGCAGGACGCCGGCCCGCGAGCCCGCGGCGCAGGGACACCAGCGGGGACACGACCTCGACGGGCGCTCCCGGAGCGCCGGACCGGCAGCCCGCCGGCCGGCCTCCCGGGGCGCCCGTCCGGCGTTCCGGACGGCCCCGGCCCGTTCGAGTTGCGTATCCCCTCCGTGCACGGTTCGTTGCCCTCCGTGGAGTCGCTCACCCGGCGGCTCCTGGCCCACCGAGGGGACGAGGGATGCACGCACGCACGAAGGCAGTGCTCGCCGGAGCCGCTGCCCTGCTCACCGCCGGCCTGGTCGCGCCGGCACCCGCCGGCGCCGTCACCGGCGGCATCGAGGACCGGACGAACATCTACGACAACGTCGGCATGCTCGTCTTCTACGACGGCACGGGCGGGCGCTTCCGCTGCTCCGGGACGCTGGTGTCCGAGGACGTCGTCCTCACCGCCGCGCACTGCACCGCCGGCACGGTGGGCCGGACCCTGGTCACCTTCGACCCCGTCGTCGACGAGGCCGCGCCCGCCGACCTGCCGGTCGCCGACCCGGCGGTGGGGTACACCGGCTCCGAGGAGACCGACGCGGTCGACTGGGTGTCCGGCACCGCGTACACGCACCCGGACTACTCGGACTTCACCGACACGGACAACTGGAACGACGTCGGCGTGGTCGTGCTCGACGAGCCGGCGCCCGCGGGCGTGGAGCCCGCGCAGCTGGCCGCGCCGAACGAGCTGGAGCAGTACCGCCAGCCCGCGCTCAACCGGACGCTGTTCCGCGCCGTCGGCTACGGCACCGAGGTGCGCCAGCCCGACTCCGGCCCGCAGAAGCCGACGCCGCAGAGCTACCCGATCCTGCGCCGCTACACCGACGTCGTCGGCCAGAAGCTGACCGCCCAGATCCTGCAGGTCAACGGCAACGAGCACGACAACCGCGGCGGCGGCGGCACCTGCTTCGGCGACTCCGGCGGCCCGAGCTTCGGGCCCTCGGGCAACGTCGTCACCGTCACCAGCTACGGCTACACCGCCAACTGCCGGTACATCGACGGCCTGCAGCGCGTGGACATCCCGGTCGTCCAGGACTGGCTGGCGACCTTCGGGGTCCAGCCGGCCGCCTGACCGCACCCCCGGGGCCCCGGTCCGCCCTCGCGGGCCGGGGCCCCGCCGTGTCGTCCCCGGCACCCCGGTTGTCGCGCCCGCGCCGCGCATGGGAGAAAGGACGGCGTACCGCAGCTCTCCCACTGATTGGACCCGCACCCCCGTGACCGTCCCCGAGCAGCGCCCGGGGCCGCCGGGGAAGGCGTCCCGGCCGCTGTCCCTGCTGCCCGACGACCCCGACGTCAGCCGGATCCGCTTCGAGCTGGCCATCGACGCCGCGGGCATCGGCAGCTTCGACTGGGACCTCGTCACCGGCCGGCTGTCCTGGGACGACCAGCTGATGGCGATCTTCGGGTACCGGCCCGGGGGCTTCGACGAGTCGATCGACGCCTTCGCCGCGCGGCTGCACCCCGACGACCGCGAGCGCACGCTGCAGGCGCTGCAGGACGCCATCGACGACGTCGGCGTCTACGACGCGGAGTTCCGGGTGGTGCTCCCCAGCGGGGAGACCCGCTGGGTGCAGGGCCGCGGCCGGGCGCTGGCCGACGACCGCGGCACGGCGGTGCGGCTGCTCGGCGCCGGCATCGACACCACCCGCCTCCGCGAGGGCGACGCCCGCGTCTCCCGGGTGCTCGAGACCATGCGGTCGGCGTTCTTCGCCCTCGACCGCAGGTGGCGGTTCACCTACGTCAACGCCGAGGCCGAGCGGGTGCTGCACCGCTCCCGCGAGGAGCTCCTCGGCGGCGTCGTCTGGACGCTGTTCCCGGCGGCCGTCGGCAGCGACTTCGAGGTCCACTACCGCGCCGCGATGGAGGGCGGCGAGGAGCGGGTCTTCGAGGCGTACTACCCGCCGCCGCTGGACTCCTGGTACGAGGTGCGCGCCTGGCCCGGGCCCGACGGCCTGTCGGTGTACTTCCTCGACGTGACCGAGCGCCGCGCCGCCGAGCAGCGCGCCCGGGACAGCGCGGCCCGGCTGGCCCTGGTCGCCGAGGTCAGCGCGCTCATGTCCGCGACGCTCGGCTCACCGGCGGGGGAGCGCACCGCGCTGCAGCGGGTGGCCGAGGCCGTCGTCCCGGTGCTCGGCGACTGGGCGATCCTCACCCTCGCCGACGGCGCCGACGGGCGCATGCACGACGTCGCGAGCTGGCACGCCGACCCGGCGCTGCGCCCGGTGACGGCCACCTACGCCGCGCTGCGCCTGGCGTCGATCGCCCCCGACGCCCCGGTGCTGCGCGCGCTGGGGTCGGGCCGGCTGCTCACCGTGGCCGACGTGCCGGCCGCGATCCGGCCGACCCTGCCCGAGGGCGAGGTGCTCGACGCCTTCGACGCGCTGGCCCCGCGGACCGCGGTCACCCTCCCGCTGCTGGCCCGCGGCCGCACCCTCGGCGCGCTGAGCGTCTACCGCGGCGCCGGCCGGCCGGCGGCCACCGACGAGGACGTCGCCGCGGCCCGCGAGGTGGCCGACCGCGTCGCGCTGGCGCTGGACAACGCCCGGCTGTTCGACCAGCAGCGGCGTCTCGCCGAGGCGCTGCAGCGCAGCCTGCTCACCGCCCCGCCGCAGCCCGACGACGCCGAGATCGTCGTCCGCTACCAGCCCGCGGTGCAGGTCGCCCAGGTCGGCGGCGACTGGTACGACGCGTTCCAGCAGCCCGACGGCGCCACCGTGCTCGTCATCGGCGACGTCGTCGGCCACGACACCGAGGCGGCCGCCGCGATGGGCCAGCTGCGCGGGATGCTGCGCGGCGTCGCCCACCGCGGCGACACCCCGCCGGACGCCGTCCTCGCCGAGCTCGACGCCGCCGTCGACGCGCTCGGCCTCGACACCATGGCCACCGCCGTCGTCGCCCGGGTGGAGCAGACCCCGGAGCAGCGGGCGGCCGGGACGACGACGCTGCGCTGGTCCAACGCCGGGCACCCCCCGCCGCTGCTGCTCACGCCCGAGGGGGAGGTGCGCCGGCTCGGGGGCGAGCGCGGGGAGCTCATGCTCGGGGTCGACCCCGCCGCCCGCCGCACCTCGCACGAGGTCGAGGTCCGCCGCGGCTCGACGCTGCTGCTCTACACCGACGGGCTGGTCGAGGGCCGCGACCTGCTGCTCGACGAGGGCATCGAGCGGCTGCGGGACGCGCTGACGGAGCTGGCCGGACTGCCGCTGGAGCGGCTGTGCGACGCGCTGGTCCGCCGGCTGCGGCCCGAGGGACTGCAGGACGACGTCGCCCTCGTGGCCATCCGGCTCCACCCCCAGCCGGAGGGCCCCCGGCCCTAGCGGGGCAGGACCGCCCAGACGGTCTTCGCGTCGCCGTCGACGTACCAGCCGTGCGCCGTGGACAGCTCGGCGATCAGGTAGAGGCCCAGGCCGCCCTGCGCGGGGTCGCGGTCGACCGCGGGGGTCGGCGCGGTGCGGGTGTCGCCGTCGGTGACCGCCACGAGGAACGCGTCGCCGGTGCGGCGCACGGCGGCCTCCACCGACCCGCCGCCGTGCCGCAGGGCGTTGGACGCCATCTCGTCGAGGACGAGCAGCAGCCGGTCGCGCAGGTCGGCCGGGACGCCGACGGTGCGCGACCGCCGCAGCTCCGCGCGCATCCGGGGGAGCTCGGCGACGTCGGACAGCTGCCAGGAGACGCCGTCCCAGGCGGGGGGTGGGGGAGCCGACGGCCAGCCGAGGCCGGCCGGTCCGCGTCTCACCCGTGTGCTCCCCGTGGCTGTCGGGCGCCCGTGCCGGCGCCGTGGTCGAACACCTGCGTATGGCTCGCGCGGGGCCGGCTCAAACACGGTTGCGAGGAGCGTCACACCGGCGGGACCGGAACGGACCCGCCACGCGCCCGGAACGTGCCCGGAACACCGCGCCGGGACGCTGCTGCGGGTACCCGCCCCCCTGCGGCCGAGGAGTCCCCCCGATGGTCCTGTCCTCCGTGCGGTCGCGCGCCGCCGGCACCGCGCCCCGCGGCACCGCACCCCGCAGCACCGACCCGGCCGACCCCGACGGCCGCCCGCCGTGGCGGGTCGCGGTGCCGCTCGGGCTGCAGCACGTGCTCGCGATGTTCACGTCGAACCTGACGCCGGCGATCCTGCTGGCCGGCGTCATCGGCGCCACCACCGGTGAGGCCACCCTGCTGGTGCAGGCCGCGCTGCTGTGCGCGGGGCTGGCCACCCTGCTGCAGACCGTCGGCATCGGCCCGGTCGGCAGCCGGCTGCCGCTGATGATGGGCTCCGGGTTCGCGTTCATCGCCGTCGCGGTGCCGCTGGCCGAGGACCACGGGCTGTCGGCGGTGCTCGGTGGCGTGCTGGTCACCGCCGCCGTCCAGGTGGCCATCGCGCTCGGCATCCACCGGGTCGCCGCGCTGTTCCCGCCGGTGGTGACCGGCACGATCATCCTGGTCATCGGCCTGGGGCTGCTGCCCAGCGGGATCACCCTCGCCGCGGGCGGCGCCAACTCACCCGACTTCGGCTCGCCGGTGAACCTCGGGATCGCCGCGCTGGTCTGCCTGCTCGCCGTCGCGCTCAACCAGTTCTGCCGCGGCCTGCTGTGCAGCGCGTCGGTGCTGGTGGCCGTCGTCGTCGGCTACCTGGTGTCCATCCCGTTCGGCCTGCTCGACCTGTCCGGCGTCGGCGACCGGCCGCTGGTCGCCGTGCCGCTGCCCTTCGAGTTCGGCCTGTCGTTCCCGCTGGTGGCGGTGCTGTCGATGGCCGTGGTCGGTGTGGTCAACATGGTCGACTCCGTGGGCACCGTGCACGCGGTCACCGAGGGCGGCGCCGGGCGGCCGGCCACGCGGCGGGAGCTGCGCGGCGGCATCCTCGCCGAGGGCGGCAGCGCGGTGCTCGGCGGCGTCTTCGGCGCCCTGCCGACGACGATGTTCAGCCAGAACATCGGCCTGGTGGCGCTGACGAAGCTGATGAGCCGGCACGTGGTGACCATCGGCGCGCTGGTGCTGGTCGGCCTCTCGCTGCTGCCGCAGGTCGCCGCGGTGCTCGCCGCCATCCCGCCCGCGGTGCTGGGCGGCGGCGTGCTGGTCCTGTTCGGCATGGTGTGCGCGATCGGCGTGCAGATGCTCGCCAAGGACGGGCTGGACACGCGCTCGCTGCTGATCGTGGCGCTGTCGCTGGCCCTCGGCCGGGGCATCGCGTCGGTGCCCGGGGCGCTGGACCGGGTCACCGGCGAGTGGGGCGCGCTGTTCGACTCGGGGATCGTCGTCGCGGCCGTCGTCGCCGTCGTGCTCAACCTGGTGCTCCCGGGCCGCCCGGGGGCGCGTCAGGCGGCGGCGAGCGCCGCGCAGTAGTCGGCGACGACGGCGGGGTCGCGCATCGCCGGCCCCATCACCGCCACGCCGGACGCCCCGGCGGCGAGGCAGCCCGCCACGTCGCCGGGGCGCACGCCGCCCAGCGCCAGCACCGGCGGGGCGCCGGGGCCCCGCGCGGCGACGTGGGCCGCCAGGCCCGCCGGGCCCAGCGCGGGCCCGTACCCCGGCTTGGAGTCGGTGGCCGCGAACGGCGACAGCGTCACCCAGTCGCAGCCCTCGGCCGCCGCCCGCGCCAGCTCGGCCGCCGAGTGGCAGGAGCGGCCGACCAGCGGCGGGCGGGCGCCGGGGAACGGGTCCGCGGCCGACAGGTGCACCGGCAGGCCGGCGGGCGCGCCGGCCGCCCCGCCCCACACCAGCAGCCCGCCGACCGGGTCGAGCAGGTCGCGCAGGTCGGCGGCCAGCGCGGCCCGCTCGGCGGCGGGCAGGTCCTTGTCGCGCAGCAGCACCGCCCGCGCCCCGACGGCCACCGCCGCGGCCACCGTCTCGAACAGCGGGCGGGCCGCCTGCGTGCGGTCGGTGACGACGAGCAGCCGGGGGGTCACAGGGCGGGCAGGCCCTCGAAGGAGGTGGAGGCCTCGGCGTGCCAGCGGCGGGGGATCCGCCCGGCGAGCCGCGCCAGCCGCCCGCCCTCGACCGCCTGCCGCATGGCCAGCGCCATCCGCTCGGGGTCGCGGGCGCGGGTGACCGCGGAGGCCAGCAGCACCGCGTCGCAGCCGAGCTCCATGGCCAGCGCGGCGTCCGACGCGGTGCCGATGCCGGCGTCGAGGACCACGGGCACGTCGACGGCGTCGCGGAGCAGCGCGATCGAGTGCGGGTTGCGGATGCCCAGGCCGCTGCCGATCGGCGAGCCCAGCGGCATCACCGCGGCGCAGCCGGCGTCGGCCAGCCGGCGGCCGAGCACCGGGTCGTCGGTGGTGTAGGCGAGCACGGTGAACCCCTCGGCGACCAGCTGCTCGGCGGCGTCGAGCAGCTCGACGGCGTCGGGGAGCAGCGTGACGTCGTCGCCGATGACCTCGAGCTTGACCCAGTCGGTGCCGAACGCCTCGCGGGCCAGGCGGGCGGTGCGCACCGCCTCCCGCGCGGTGCGGCAGCCGGCGGTGTTGGGCAGCAGCCGGACGCCGGCGCGGTCGAGCACCTGCATCATCGAGCCGGCCGCCGACGCCTCGACGCGGCGCAGCGCGACGGTGACCAGCTGGGTGCCCGAGGCGCGGACGGCGGCCTCCAGCGCCTCCAGGCTCGGCACGCCGCCGGTGCCCAGCAGCAGCCGCGAGGTGAGGGTCTGCCCGCCGAGGACGAACGGGTCGCCCGCCTCCTCGGCGGCGAGGGCGGGCGCCAGCCGCCCGGTGAGGTCCTGGGTGGTCATCGTCAGCCTCCTGCGGTCGGGGCGAGCACCTCGACGGCGTCGCCGGGGGCCAGCGGGGTCTGCGCCCAGCTGCTGCGCGGGACGACGTCGCCGTTGCGGGCGACGGCGACGCGGTCGTGGCCGGACGCGCGCTCGGCCAGCAGATCGGCCACGAGGTCGGCCACGGTGGCGCCGTCGGCCAGCTCGGCCGCGTCGCCGTTGACGGTCACCTGCACTCAGGTCCTCCCGAAACGGTCGGTGGTGAAGGGCGCCGCCACCTCGGGCAGGGCGCCGGTGGCGAGCAGCTCCGCGGTGGCCTCGGCGGTCACCGGGGTGAGCAGCACGCCGTTGCGGTGGTGGCCGGTGGCCAGCACCAGGCCGGGCAGCGGGCCGGGGCCCAGCAGCGGCGCGTTGTCGGGCGTGCCGGGGCGCCAGCGGGCGAGGGTCTCGACCAGCTCGAGCTCCTCCACCTCGGGCACCACCTCGACGGCGTCGTGCAGCAGGTCGTGCACGCCGCCGGCGGTCACCCGGGCGTCGAAGCCGCGGTCCTCCACGGTGGCGCCGACCACGAGCCGGTCGCCCCCGTACGGGACGAGGTAGACGTGCCGGCCGCGGACCAGCGCCCGCACGGTGCCCGCGAGCAGCCCGTCGGCGCCGGCCAGGCGCAGCACCTGCCCCTTCACCGGGCGCACCGGCAGCGCCGGGAGGCCGGGGAGGGCGCCGCTGTGCGCGCCGAGGGCCAGCACGGTGGCGCCGGCGGCGACCGGCTCCCCGGACGCGAGCACCAGCCCCGCGGCCCGCCCGCCGTCGACGGCGACGTCGGCCACGCGCTCCCGCCGCAGCTCCACCCCGGCTGCCTCCGCGGCGGCGAGCAGCGCGGCGTGCACCGCCCGGCCGTCGACGGAGTGGTCGCCCTCGACCAGCAGCCCGCCGCGCACCCGGGTGGCCAGCGCGGGCTCCCGGCGGCGGGTCTCGCGCGGGGTCAGCCGCTGCGCGGCCAGGCCGAGCTCGCACTGGAAGGCGTGCAGCGCGTCGAGCTCGCGGACGTCGTCCTCGTCGAAGCCGACCACCAGCGTGCCCGCCGTGCGCAGGCCCACCTCCAGGCCCGAGTCCGCCTCCAGCTCGGCGGCGAAGGCGGGCCACCGCTCGAGCGAGGCGGCGCCGAGCCGCAGCAGCGCCTCCTCGCGGTACCCGGCCTCGGTGACCGGCGCGAGCATCCCGGCCGCGGCGAGCGAGGCGCCGGTGCCGGGGGCGTCGTCGACCACGGTCACCGACAGCCCGCGCCGCGCCGCCCGCCAGGCCACCGCGAGGCCGACCAGGCCGCCGCCGGCGACGGCGACGTCGGTCACGCGGCGGCGCGCTGCCGGCGGCCGCGCAGCACCAGCGGCAGGGCGAGGACGACGGCGACGGCGAGACCCACCAGCGAGGCCGACCAGCCGTTGCCCGGGTCGATGCCGAGGTCGGCCTGGCGGGCGCTCCACCACGCCGTCCAGCCGGCGCCCGGGCCGGGGAAGTAGGTGGGCAGGGTGAGCTGGTAGGCGACGAACCCGGCGGCCCACGGCAGCAGGTACAGCGGCCGGGCGGGCGCGGTGTCGGAGGTGTCCCAGGCCCCGCGCGGGGTGAGCCAGTAGGCCACGATCAGCACGCCGGCCAGCGGCACGAACACCGCGCCGATGAGGAAGAGGAACGGCTCGTAGGCGACGACGTCGAGGGTGAGCGCGAGCAGCGTGGCCGCGGCGCCCACGCCCACCACGAGCACCCGCCGGTCGAGCCGGCCGACGACGTTCTGCGCCGACACCGCCGTCGAGTACAGGTTGGCGAAGGCCTCGTCGAGCTCGACCGAGACCAGCACGAGCACCGCCACGGCGCCCAGCGGCACCGCCAGCAGCGCGCCGATGACGTCGAGGCCGGAGCTGCCGTAGGCGGCCAGCGCGAGGACGCCGAGGGCGAACATCACCACGGTGGCCAAGCCGTAGCCGACCGCGGAGCCGACGCCGGCGGCGCGGGCGCTGCGGGCGTGGCGGGTGTAGTCGGCGGCCAGCGGCAGCCAGGACACCGGCAGCGCGATGACGATGTCGGCGGCGGTCCAGAACGACGTCGCCCCGCCGTCCTCCAGCGGCGGCAGCGGCTCGGCCAGGACCTGCACGAACAGGTAGGCGACGGCGGCCAGCGCAGCCCAGACGGCGTAGCGGGCCAGCAGCCGGACGACGCCGAGCGGGCGCAGCGCCATCGCGGTGGCCAGCACGCCCGCGGCGAAGACGAACGGCCAGCGGGGCGCGTCGAGCACCCGGGCGGCGGCCTCGGCGATCACGACGATCTCGAAGGTCGCCCAGCCGATGCACTGCACGAGGTTGAACGCCGTGGGCAGCCAGGACGTGCGCCGGCCGAGCAGCCCGCGCAGCAGCACCATGCCGGGCACGCTCTCCCGCGCGCCGGCGGCGGCGACCGCGCCGAGCAGCAGCGAGCCGACGACCGCCCCGACGACGACGGCGGCGAGGGTCACCCACAGCGGCCGGCCGGGCAGGACGACGAACACCGCCGCGACCGGCAGCAGGAGGCTCACGCCGAGGTTGGCCCACAGGCCGAGGGACTCGCCGAGGCCGAGGGTGCGCGGCGGCGCCTCGTCGAGGGTGAGGGGCGCGTCGGAGGTGCGGGCGCCGGTACGGACACGGTCGGACGTGCTCATGGCTGCTCCCTACGCCGGCATTACCCGGTCAGGTTCCAGCGGTCGGCGGCGCGCTCAGCCGCCCTCTCAGCCCGGTTGCCCCGAGCTCCCGCACATGGCGCCGCCACGATAACCACCCCGTAGGGTCGGCCGCCGTGCCGGTCGCCGACCTGCTCGCCCGCCACGCCGACGCGTGGGGCCGAGCCACCCGCTCCCCGTTCCTCGACGCCGTCCGCGACGGCACGCTGCCCGACGCCTCCTTCGACACCTGGCTCGTGCAGGACGCCCACTTCCTCGGTGACCTGCTGCGCTTCCAGGCGCGGCTGCTCGCCCGCGCGCCGCGCTCCGCGCAGGCCGTCCTCGCCGACGGCTGCGTGGCGCTGGTGCAGGAGCTCGACTGGTTCGGCCGGGTCGCCGCCGAGCGCGACCTCGACCTCGCCGCGCCGCAGCTGCCGGCCACCATCGCCTACGGCGACCTGCTGTACCGGCTCGACGTCGCCGACGTCGGCACCGCCCTGACCGCGCTGTGGGCCGTGGAGCGCGCCTACCTCGACGCCTGGTCCGGCGCCCGCCCCGGCGCCGGGCCGTACGGGCCGTTCGTGGAGCACTGGACGACGCCGGGCTTCGCCGGGTACGTCGCGGCGCTGGAGACGGCGGCCGACGCGGCGGGCCCGGGCGACGAGCCCGCCTTCCTGGAGGTCGCCGCCGCGGAGGCGGACTTCTGGGCGATGACCGCGTGAGGACCGCGTGAGCCTCTCGGCCGACCTGTGGCGGGGCAGTGCCGACCTCGCCGCGGCGTCGCTGGACTCGCCGTTCGTCCGCGGGGTCGCCGACGGCACCCTGCCGCGGGAGCGGTTCGCCGGGTACGTCGCCCAGGACGCGTTCTTCCTCGAGGCGTTCGCCCGCGCCTACGCGCTGGGGGTGGCGCACAGCCGCGACCGGGCGACGCTCGACGCCTTCGCCGGCCTGCTGGCCGGGGTCCGCGACGAGCTGCGGCTGCACGACGGGTACGCCGCGCGCTGGGGCATCGACCTGGCCGCCGTCGAGCCCGCCCCCGCGACGACGGCCTACACCGACTTCCTGCTGGCCACGGCCGCGCTCGGCGAGCTCGGCGAGGTCTGCGCGGCCATGACGCCGTGCATGCGGCTGTACGCGCACCTCGGCCAGGCACTGGTCCCCGGAGCGGTAGGTGCGTACCGGGAATGGGTCGACACCTACGCCGACCCGGGCTTCGAGGAGCTGGCGCGCACCCTCGAGGCGCTGCTCGACCGGCTGGCCGCCGACACCCCGGCCGTGCGCCGGGCCTACCGGCGCGCGATGGGGCTGGAGCTGGCGTTCTTCGACTCGGCCTCCTCCGGCGGGCCCGCACCGGCCGGGGGTACCGTCGCCGGTCAGTGACCCGGGGTGTCCGCCGTCCGGCGGGCTGAGAACACACCCGTCGAACCTGTCCAGGTCATGCTGGCGAAGGGACGTCACGGTGGATGCCGCCGCTCTGACCGCTGCCCGGTCCGCCCTCGCGGGCCGCGCGCCGCTCGTGCACTGCCTCACCAACACCGTCGTGCAGACGCTGACGGCCAACGCGCTGCTGGCCGTCGGCGCGGCGCCGGCGATGGTCGACGAGCCCGCCGAGGCCGAGGGCTTCGCCGCCGTCGCCTCGGCGGTGCTGGTCAACGTGGGCACCGTCAACCGGGCGACCGCGGAGGCGATGCGGCTGGCCGCCCGCTCGGCCGCGGCCGCCGGGACGCCGTGGGTGCTCGACCCGGTCGCCGTCGGGGCGCTGCCGTTCCGCACGGAGCTCGCCGCCGAGCTGCTGGGGTCGCGGCCCGCCGTCGTCCGCGGGAACGCCTCCGAGGTGCTGGCGCTGGCCGGCGCGGGCTCCGGCGGGCGCGGCGTCGACTCCACGGACAAGACAGACGACGCGCTCGACGCGGCCGTCGCGCTGGCCGGGCGCACCGGCGGCGTGGTGGCCGTCAGCGGCGAGGTCGACGTCGTCACCGACGGCACCCGCACGGTCCGGGTGGGCGGCGGATCGGTGCTGCTCACCCGCACCACCGGTGCCGGGTGCGCCCTCGGCGCGCTGGTCGCGGCCTACCTGGGCGCGGGCGCCGACCCGCTCGCCGGCGCCGTCGCCGCCCACGCGCACGTGGCGCTGGCCGCCGAGGCCGCGGCCGCCGTCGCCGCCGGGCCGGGCACCTTCGCGCCGCTGTGGCTCGACGCGCTCGACGCGGTGACCGACCTGTCCGCCGCCCGGGTCGACGCGTGAGGCCCGCCTTCGACCCCACGCTCTACCTCGTCACCGACACGGCGCTGTCCGGCGAGCGCGGCGTGGCCGAGGTGGTGCGGGCGGCGGTCTCCGGCGGGGTGACCGCGGTGCAGGTGCGCGACAAGACGGCGTCGTGCCGGCAGCTGTACGCGCTCGCGCTGACGGTGCGGGAGGTCCTCGCCGGCACGGGCGTGGCGCTGTTCGTCAACGACGACGTCGAGGTCGCGCTCATGGCCGGCGCCGACGGCGTGCACGTCGGGCAGGACGACACCCCGGCCGCCGAGGTCCGCGAGCGGATCGGCCCCGACCGGCTGCTCGGGCTCTCGACCGGGTCGCCCGACGAGCTCGCCGTCGCGCTGGCGCTGCCGCCGGGCACGGTCGACGTCGTGGGCATCGGGCCGGTGTGGACCACGCCCACCAAGCCCGACGCCGGCACCGGCCTCGGGCCCGAGGGGGTCACGGCGCTGGCGGCGGAGGCCGCGGCGGGCGGGTTGCGGTCGGTCGCCATCGGCGGCATCGACGTCGAGCGGGCGCCGCTGGTGACCGGGGTGGACGGCATCTGCGTCGTCTCGGCGATCTGCGCCGCCCCGGACCCGGCGGCCGCCGCGCGCGCCCTGCGGGCTGCCCGGTGACCGGGCGGTCGGGGGTGCCGGTCGCGCTCACCGTCGCGGGCAGCGACCCCAGCGGCGGCGCCGGCGTCCAGGCCGACCTCAAGACCTTCAGCGCGCTCGGCGCCTACGGCACCGCGGTGCTCACCGCGCTGACCGCGCAGAACACCCGCGGCGTCACCGGCGTGCACCCGGTGCCCGCGGAGTTCGTGGGCGAGCAGATCGCCACCCTGCTCGACGACGTCACGGTGCACGCGGCCAAGACCGGCATGCTCGGCACCGCCGCGGTGGTGCGCGAGGTCGCCGCCCGGCTGGCCGGCCGCGCCGCCGGGCCGGTCGTCGTCGACCCGGTCATGGTGGCCACCAGCGGCGACCGGCTCGTCGACGACGACGCGGTCGCCGCCGTCCGCGACGTGCTGCTGCCGGTGGCCGACCTGGTGACGCCGAACGTGCCGGAGGCGGCCGCGCTGCTCGGCACGGCGCCGGCCACCACGGTGGACGAGCTGCCCGGCCAGGCGCGGGCGCTGCTGGAGCTGGGCCCGCGCGCGGTGCTGCTGAAGGGCGGCCACCTGGGCGGGGACGTGTCGGTCGACGTGCTCGCCACCGCCACCGGCGTGGTGGAGACCGTGCGCCCGCGCATCGACACCCGGGCCACGCACGGCACCGGCTGCACGCTGTCGTCGGCGATCGCGGCGCTGCTCGCCCGCCGGCGCGCGGCCGCCACCGAGGACGCGGAGCCGGACTGGGCGCCGGTGGTCGAGGGCGCCCGCGACTACCTGCAGGCCGCGCTGGCCGGCGGGGCGGCGCTGGGGATCGGCTCCGGGCACGGCCCGGTGCACCACTTCGCGGGCATCTGGGCGGTCTGAGGAACCGCGTTGCGCCCCGGGCTACAACGGACGGGTGCGCATCGTCCAGACCGGCCCGGACGACGTGCTGTTCGCCGCCTGGTGCGAGGTGTGGGCCGCCGCGCAGCGCGCCGACCGCCCCGGCGAGCGGCCGCGGCCGGCGCGGGAGCACGTCGCCCTGGGGCGGCGGCTGACCACCCCCGGCGGCGCGCAGCGGGGCACGCACCGGGCCGCGGTCGACGGCGGCCGCGTCGTCGGCGCCCTGCGCGTGCTGCTGCCGGTCCGGGACAACACGTCCATGGCGTACGTCGACGTCGCCGTGCACCCGGGGGCCCGCCGCCGCGGGACCGGCACCGCCCTGCTGGCCGAGGGCCTGCGGCTGGCCGCGGCGGCGGGGCGCACGTCGGCGGTCGCCGAGGTCGACGAGCCCGCGCCGGGCACGGCCGGCCGCGCCTTCGCCCGGGCCGCCGGGTGGACGTGCGACCTGCAGGAGACCCGCCGCGACCTGCTGCTCCCCGCCGACGAGGAGCGCCTCGCCGCGCTGGAGGCCGGGGCGGCCGCCGCGAGCGCGCGGTACGAGGTGGTCACCTGGCGGGACCGGACGCCGGACGCGCTGCTGGAGGACCGCGCCCTGCTCAGCCGGCGGATGTCCACCGACGCCCCGACCGGGGACGTGCCGGTGGACGAGGAGGTCTGGGACGGCGCGCGGGTGCGGGAGATGGAGGCCCTGGTCCTCGACCGCGGGCGCACCGTGCTGTCGGCCGGCGCGCTGCACGGGGGGCGGCTCGTCGCGTTCACCGACCTGCACGTGCCGTTGGAGCAGCCGGAACGGGCGAACCAGAGCGGCACGCTGGTGCTGCGCGAGCACCGCGGGCACCGCCTCGGCGCGCGGATCAAGGCCGCCGTCCTCCGCGAGCTGCCCGGCGCGCTGCCGCAGGTGCGGCGGATCAGCACCTACGACGCCGACAGCAACCGGCCGATGGTCGCGGTCAACGAGGCCCTCGGTTTCCGGCCCGCGGGCGGGCTGTCGACCTGGTCGACCCGGATCTCCCCGTGAGGGGTTCTCCCCGGCTGATCGCCGGCCGCTGGTCGGGTCGGCTTGACGGGGTCGTCCCGCGGCCGGGACCGTGACCCATGGCGACCGACCGCCCGCGCCCCGTCTTCAGCCGCTGCTACGACCGGGTCAGCCGGCGCCTGGAGGACGCCGGCATGGCCGACCTCCGCCGGGAGCTGCTGGGCGGGCTGGCCGGCGTCGTGGCCGAGGTCGGCTGCGGGAACGGGCTGAACTTCCGGCACTACCCGCCGGCGGTCACCCGCGTGGTCGCCGTCGAGCCCGAGCCGCGGCTGCGGGCCGCCGCCGAGCGGGAGGCGGGCGCCGCCGGGGTCGCCGTCGAGGTGCACGCCGGCACGGCCGAGGAGCTGCCGCTGCCCGACGGCGCGGCCGACGCCGCCGTGCTGTGCCTGGTCCTGTGCAGCATCCGGGAGCGCGCGCGGGCGCTCGCCGAGGTGCGCCGGGTGGTCGGGACCGGCGGGGAGCTGCGCTTCCTCGAGCACACGGTGGCCGAGGACCGGCGGCTGCGGCGGGTGCAGCGGTTCGTCGACGTCGCCGGCTGGCCGCTGCTCGCCGGGGGCTGCCACACCGCCACCGACCAGGTCGCCGACATCGAGCGGGCCGGCTTCACGGTGCGCCGGGCGCGGCGGTTCGACTTCCCGCCCGCGCGGGTCCGCGTGCCGGCCAGCCCGCACGTGCTGGGCGTCGCGGTCGCCTGAGTCAGTCCCCGGCCGCGCCGAAGAGCCGGTCCAGGCGGTAGGCCACCACGCGCTGCGCGTCGGCGACGTCGCGCTGCTGCCCCAGCACGCTGCTGACCAGGCCGTTGGTCAGCGCCAGCAGGCCCACCACCTCGATCCGCGGGTCGACGCCGGCCGGTACCTCACCGGCGTCGACGGCGCGCTGCAGCACCCCGGTGAGCCACCGCTCGAGCGCGTCGGGGGCGTAGCGGCCGTCGACGGCCTCGGCCGGGTCGGTGAGCCCGGCGGCGTAGTAGGCGGTCCAGGCCAGCTGGTCGGCGCGGCTGGCCTCGTCGGTGGGCAGGATCGCGCCGAGGACCACCTCGAACACGGTCCGCGGCGGGAGCCCGGTGCCGATCGCCGCCGCCCGCTCGCGCACCCGCCGGTCCAGCCGGGCGGCGAGCTCGGCGATGCCCGAGAGCATCAGCGTGCGCTTGTCGGTGAAGTAGTACTGCACGACCCGCAGCGAGACGCCGGCCTCGGCGGCGACCTCGCGCATCGACACCGCCTGCAGGCCGCGGGTGCTGGCGATGCGCAGCAGCGCGGCGGTCAGGTGCCGGCGCCGCTCGTCGTGGTCGACGCGTCTCGGCACGGGCACCTCTTTCGTGGTACGACTGTATCCCCATAGACCGCCCGGGAGGCAGCCGTGCCCATCCTGACCGCGCGCTCCGGTGATCCGGACACCCCCGTCGAGATCGCGTACGAGGTCCTCGGCCCCGCCGACGGCGACCCGCTGCTGCTGGTCATGGGCCTGGGCGCCCAGATGGTCGGCTGGCCCGACGGGTTCTGCGCCGAGCTCACCGGCCGCGGTTTCCGCGTCGTCCGCTTCGACAACCGCGACGTCGGCCTGTCCACCCACCTGGACACCCCGGTCCCGGCGCAGCCGTGGCGGCGGGTGCCCCCGGCCTACTCGCTGTCGGACATGGCCGGCGACGCGCTCGCGGTGATGGACGCCGTCGGGTGGGCCGCCGCGCACGTGGTCGGGGCGTCGATGGGCGGGACGATCGCCCAGCTGCTCGCCGTCGAGCACCCCGCCCGGGTGCTGTCGCTGACCTCGGTCATGTCCACGCCGTCGCCGCGGATCGGCCGGATGCGGCCGCGCACGACGCTGGCACTGGTCCGCCGGGCACGGCGGCTCGCGAGGGAGCGGGGCCCGGCGACGACGCCGGAGGCGATGGCGGACGTCATGGTCGCGATGCAGGAGGTGACCGGGTCGCCCGGCTACCCGGCCGACCGCGAGGACCACCTGGCGGTGCTGCGGGTGGCCATGGCCCGCGACGCGTCCGGGCTCACCGGCCCCGGTGCCCGCCGGCAGCAGGCCGCGCACCGGGCCTCCCGCGACCTGCGCGCGGAGCTCGCCGCCGTCCGGGTGCCGACGCTGGTCGTGCACGGCGACGCCGACGTGATGATCCGGCCCGAGGGCGGGGAGGCGACGGCGGCCGCGGTGCCGGGCGCCCGGCTCGTCGTCCACCCGGGGATGGGCCACGAGCTGCCGCGGGCGCTGTGGCCGCGGCTGGCCGAGGACGTCCGCGCCACCGCCGACCTCGCCGCAGCCCACCGGACCTGACGCGACGGCCCGACGCGAAGGGGCCCGACGCGGAGGCGCCTGACGCGGTGCGCGCGGCCGGGCGCGCTGGTTGACTCGGCGGATGGTCTCGCCGATCCCAGAACCGGAACCGGTCATCGACCCGACGGAGCCGGTGCCCGACGACCCGGGTGAGCTCCTGCCCGACGCGCCGGAGCCGCTGCCGCCCCCGCCCGTGGAGCCCACCCCCGGCGACCCGGGCGGCGACCCGGGCGGGGTGCCCGAGCCGGCCTAGACACGGAGCCGCGACACCGTGCGCGGAGGTGCAGTCCGACCGGCGCGGACTGCACCTCGGCGCACACCGTCGAGCCCGCCCGGCCTAGGAGACGAAGCCGATCAGCAGGTGGGCGTTGAGGCCGATGATCAGCGCGGCCACCACCGAGCCCACCAGCGTGGTGGTGCGGCGGTTCACCCAGCCGCCCATGAGGTCGCGGCGGCTGGTCAGCCACAGCAGCGGCACCAGCGCGAACGGGATGCCGAAGCTCAGCACCACCTGCGACCAGACCAGCGCGGTGGTGGGGTCGCCGCCGAGCACGAGCACCGCGAGGGCCGGGGCGAGGGTGACCAGTCGCCGGGCCAGCACCGGGACGTGCCGCTTGAGGAAGCCGGCCATCACGACCTGGCCGGCGTGCGTGCCCACCGACGACGACGCGAAGCCGCTGGCCAGCAGCGCGATCGCGAAGGCGAGGGCGGCGCCGGTGCCGAGCTGGTCGCCGAGGCCGGCGTGCACGCTCTCCAGCGACGCGATCCCGTCGTCGGCGGTGAACAGCTGCGCGGCGATGATCAGCATGGCCGCGTTGACCAGCCCGGCGACGCCCATGGCGACCAGCACGTCGAGGCGCTGCGCCCGCAGCAGCCGGCGCCGTCCCTGCTCGGTCTTGCCGGCGGTGACGACGTCGCCGTAGCGGCCGGGCGTGAGCGCCGAGTGCACGTAGATGACGTGCGGCATGACCGTCGCGCCGAGGATGCCGGCGGCCAGCACCAGGCTGTCGGGCCCCTCGAAGGTCGGCACCATCCCGCCGGCCACCCCGCCGAGGTCGACGCCGGAGCCGACCAGCGTGTAGCCGAAGCCCAGGCCGATGACCAGCAGCAGCCCGGCGATGACCCGCTCGAAGGGCCGGTGCCCGCGCGACTGGGCGCCGAGCAGGACGAAGGCGACGACGGCGGTGATGATCCCGCCGACCGGCAGCGGCACCCCGAACAGCAGGTTCAGCGCGACGGCGCCGCCGACGATCTCGGCGAGGTCGGTGGCGATGGCGACGGCCTCGGCCTGCAGCCACAGCCCGCGGGTGACCGGCTTCGGCAGGCGCTCGCGGCAGTTGGTGGCCAGGTCGCGGCCGGTGGCGAGGCCCAGCTTGGCGGTGAGGCTCTGGATGAGCATCGCCATGAGGTTGGCCGCGACGATCACCCACAGCAGCGTGTAGCCGAACGAGGCGCCGCCGGAGAAGTTGGTGGCGAAGTTGCCCGGGTCGACGTAGGCGACCGCGGCGACGAACGCGGGGCCGAGCAGCGGCCAGATGCGGCGGCGGCCGGTCGCGGGGGGCGGCGGGGTCCTCGGGGTGCCGACCAGCGTCGTCGGCAGGACGGCGGCCTCGGTCTTGGACAGGTACACGGCGGCCTCACAGGGGCGGGGGCTGGTCGGGCGGGCTCTGTGCCGGTTCTGCCCGCCGGGGGTGTCACGGTCGGGCCAGGTGGTGGCCCGCGCGGGCCGAGGTGAGCCTTGCCTGCGTCCCGGGGGCGCGGTCCCCGGGCGCGGGCCCGGGTGGGGGTCAGGGCGCCCGGGGGCTCTCGCCCCGGGTTGCGGTGGGTGG
>NZ_JBJGYM010000024.1:0-65484 GCF_054049995.1 Geodermatophilus sp. SYSU D01106
CCCCCCCCCCCCCCCCCCCCCCCCCCCCCCCCGCCCCCCCCCCCCCCCCCCCCGCGCCCCCCCGCCGGCCGGCCCCCCCCCCCGCCGCCCCTCTGTCGTCACTCGAACCGGACGGTCACCCGGCCGTTGATCAACGTGATGTCCCCCCGGTAGAAGCGCTGGCCCTGGTTCCAGCCGGACCCGACGGCGTCCCCCGTGGGGTAGCCGAGCCGGCCGTTCTCCCAGCCCTGGGCCGCCCAGGCGGCGAGGAAGGGGCCCTGGACGGCGTAGGCGGTGCCGGTGCCGAGCCACCCGCCCGTCTCACCGTTCCAGTAGAGCGAGCCCCCCTGGAAGTGCTGGCCGCACCCGCCGCCGCGCAGGCCGCAGAACATCTCGGAGGTCGGGTACCCCAGGCTGCCGTACTCCCAGCCGTGCCGGGCCCACCGGTCGGCGAAACGCCGGTCGACCACCCGGGCCCCCGTCGCCGGCGACCAGTAGACCGAGCCGTTTTGGAAGTGCTGGCCGCACCCGCCGCCGCGCAGGCCGCAGAAGGTGTCCGAGGTCGGGGAGCCCAGCGGTCCGCGCTCCCAGCCCTGCGCAGCCCAGCGATCGCGGATGGGCCCGAGGACCGCGAGGACGCCCCAGTTGGTGTCGTAGAGCGAGCCGCCCTGGAAGTGCTGCCCCACCCGGTGGTGCACCCCGTGGAAGGGATCCGACGTGGGATAGCCCAGCGGCCCGAACTCCCAGCCGAACTGGCCCCAGCGGACGCCGGTCGGTGCGGTGACCACGTGCGCACCCGACCCCGGGGACCAGTACACCGAACCGGCCTGGAAGTGCTGACCGCAGCCGCCGTTCCGCAGGCCGCAGAAGGCCGCGCCGGTCGGGTACCCGAGCCGTCCCCACTCCCAGCCCTGGGCCGCCCACAGGTCGGCGATCGGCCCGCTGCGCACCGCCACCGCTCCGCTGGCGGGACTCCAGTACACGCTGCCGCCCTGGAAGTGCTGCCCGCAGCCGGTGTCCCGGAGTCCGCAGAAGGCCGCGGAGACGGGATAGCCGAGGGGGCCCCGCTCCCATCCGTCCGCCGCCCAGCGGTCCCGGATCGGCCCGTCGATGCGCACCGGGCTCGTGCGGGCGGACCGGTAGATCGACCCGTTCGCGAAGTGCTGGCCGCACCCGCCGTCCGGCAGGCCGCAGAAGGTGTCGGACGCGGGGACGCCGACGCCCAGGACCAGGGAGCTGAAGGCGCCCCCCGTCCGCTGCCAGGCCTGGACGAGTGCGCTGTCGGTGAGGGCGTACGCCGCCGCGGAGCGGTCCAGCGACCAGAACAGGGACCCGTGGTCGAAGTGCTGCCAACAGACCACGTCGTCCATGCACAGCTTGGTCTCGCGTGGAGCGCCGAGCACGCCTGCCGGGCCGCCCAGTGCGGCGTACTTCGCCTCGATGCGGTCGCCGTCGATCCCCGGGATGCCGGCCGGAGCCGTCGTCGCCGGCGCGGACGTCACCTCCGCCGGCGTCGCCGGCTCCTCGGCGAGTGCCTGCCCGGGCGCGAGCAGCGCGCCGGCCAGCGTCACCGCCACGACCGCGCCGTGCAGCCAGCGCGGTGCGCCGCGCCCCCGTGTCCCCATCGTCCGCTCCTGGTGCCTCGTGCCCGCACCGGCGCGGGGGAGGCGGACGCTAGGGGCGGCCGGCGAGGTCGACACGCCCGACACCCCGCCCGCCGGCCGCACGTGACCGGGACGGGACCACGGCGGCGGATGACGAAGGGGCCCGGGACGACATGTCGTCCCGGGCCCCTCTGCGGTCAGCGGCCGGTCAGGGCCGCAGCGCCGGTGCCGCGTAGTTCAGCGGCAGCAGGAGGGCCGGGTCGCTGATCGGCACCTCCCACACCGCGTCGCCGCCGTCGGGGTCGATGACCTGCCCGGTGCGCAGGAACGTCGCCACCTGCCGCTGGCCCTGCAGCGCCGCCGGGAGGGTCAGCTGCAGCAGGAAGGAGTGCGGGTTGTCGGCCGCGTTCGCCGTCCTGTCGTTGCGGTAGAGGCTGGTCCGCGACCACAGGTCCCCGGCGTCGACCAGCGTGTACGACGTCGGGTTGGGCACCGTCTGGTCACCGAAGGCCACCTGGACGACGACCCGCTCGGGCGCGATGAGCGGCGAGAAGGTCTCCGGGCTGCCCGGCCGGGAGAGCCAGGTGGCCCGCGCCAGGTACTCCTGGATCGCCGCCGCCCCCGGCACGGTCAGCGTCACCGGGCCCTCGCCGCGCAGCGGCATCTGCTCCTGGAAGAAGCCGCGGGTCGGGTCGCTGCTGTTGAGCAGGCCGGCCGCCTGCAGCGCCTGGGTGGTCAGCGGCCGGAACGACGGCGACAGCCGCGCGATCTCGGTGATCGGACCGCCGGGCACGTTGAGCACCGAGCGGGCGATCGCCGGGTCCGCGCCGGTGACCATCGTCCCGTAGATGCCACCGAAGCTCTGGCCGAAGTAGGTCACCCCGCGGCCGGAGAGGTCGGCGCTGCCGTTGCGGTCGACGTCGGTGCCCAGCGAGCGCACCAGGGTCATGACGTCCGCGGCGGTCTGCCGCAGCGCGTCCCGCGACGACGCCGCGGCGATCGCCCCGGTGGCCGAGGAGCCCTCGGTGTTGCCGATGACGCCGTCGCCGTTCTGGTCGACGCCCCGGCCGTAGGACGACAGCCGCGTCGTCTGGCCGCCGCTGGTGACGACCCACTCGCTGCCGGGCCCGTAGCCGTGGCCGACGACGTTGGTGCCGATCGTGGCCAGGCCGGCGTTGGCGTTGCCGACGGCGGCGAGGAAGACGCTCGTCGTCGAGGCGGTGAAGCCGTGGCCGAAGACCGCCGTCGGCCAGCCACCCGTCGGGGACGTGCCCGGCGGGAGGACGGCGACGATCGGCAGCCGGGCCTTGCCCACCGGCGCCGGGCCGCCGTCGCGGGTGGGCGTCTGCCGGATGGAGACGTCGGGCTGCAGCCACGACGGCGCCTCGTAGGAGCCGAAGACCAGCGTGCTGCCGGCCGGGTAGGGCGGGAGCACCACCGGGACGGTCTGGTCGGCGGCGCCGCGGTCCTGCAGCTGCGCGACCGTGGTGCCGGCCGCCGGGAAGACGCCCTCGATCCGCAGGCCCGGCACGATGCCCTGGGCGCGGAGGGCCGCGCCGCTCTCGATCTGCCGGCGCAGGTCGAGCAGGCCGTCGGTCGCGCTCAGCGTGGTGAAGGTGTCCTGGGTGGCCTTGTTGTCCGGGCCGCCCTGCACCTTGAGCCGGTACGTCGTGCCGGGCGCGAGCTGCTCGGCCGGGTGGGCGTACAGGGTGTTGGTGGCCGGGTCCCACACGACGCGGTCGACGCCGGTGCGCCACCCGCCGTGCTCCTCCTGGACGGTGATGCGCGCGGCGGTCGCCGCCGGGTCGACGGGCGAGCTGAACCGCACGGCGATCCGCGGGTCCAGGTCGAAGCCGTCGAGCTGGTTGAGCGACTGCACCAGGCCGCAGGTGACCGGGGCCCCGCAGTCGGCCGTCGGGAGGGCGACCCGCCGTCCGGTCAGCTGGGCCGGGTCGCGGACGGTCAGGGAGTTCGACGGGAAGACCGAGAGGGGCTCGGCCTTCTGCGGGGCGGCCAGCGCGGGGGTCGCGGTGACCGAGAGGGTGGCCGTGAGGGCCAGCGCACCGAGGAGCGACGAGGTCGCCCGGTGCCAGCGTCGTTGCTGCACAGGCTTCTCCAGATGGAAGGGACGAACCGGTCCTTCCTAGCCTCCGGTGAGCCGTATCACAACTGGCGGGTGTTGCAGCCGCTCCTGCTCCACGTGGAACTCCGGTGCCGACCGGGCCGTCGCCGTCCGCCCCGGGGACGCCGCAGCGGCCCGGAGCGGGGTGCTCCGGGCCGCTGCGGGCGCCTGGCTGGGTGGCCGTGTAGCGCCTAGTTGGCCATGTCCACGAAGCGGCTGTAGTGGCCCTGGAAGGCGACGGTGACGTTCGCGGTCGGGCCGTTGCGGTGCTTGACCAGCATGATGTCGGCCTCGCCGGCCCGCGGGGACTCCTTCTCGTACATGTCCTCGCGGTGGATCATCATCACCATGTCGGCGTCCTGCTCGATCGAGCCGGACTCGCGGAGGTCCGACAGCATCGGCTTCTTGTCCTGGCGCTGCTCCGAGCCACGGTTGAGCTGCGACATCGCGATCACCGGGACCTCGATCTCCTTGGCCAGCAGCTTGAGGGCACGGGAGAACTCCGAGACCTCCTGCTGACGGCTCTCGACGCGCTTGCCCGACGTCATGAGCTGGAGGTAGTCGATGACCACGAGCTTGAGGTCCTGGCGCTGCTTGAGCCGCCGCGCCTTGGCCCGGATCTCCATCATCGTCATGTTCGGCGAGTCGTCGATGTAGAGCGGGGCGTCGGCCACCTCACCCATCCGGCGGGCGAGCTTCGACCAGTCCTCGTCCGACAGCGTGCCCGCGCGCATGTGGTGCAGCGGCACCTTCGCCTCGGCCGACAGCAGCCGCATGGTGATCTCGTGCTTGCTCATCTCGAGCGAGAAGATGACGGCCGGCATGTGGTGCTTCACCGTGGCCGACCGGGCGATGTCGAGCCCGAGGGTCGACTTGCCCACACCGGGACGGGCGGCGATGACGACCATCTGCCCGGCCTGCAGGCCGTTGGTCAGCTCGTCGAGGTCGCGGATGCCGGTGGGCACGCCGCGGGCGGTGCCGCCGCGGGAGGCGATGGCGTCGAGCTCGTCCATCGTCGGCTGCAGGACGTCCTCGAGGCGCGAGTAGTCCTCGCTCATCCGCTTCTCGGTGACCTCGTAGATCTCCTGCTGCGCGCGGTCGACGATGTCGTCGACGTCGCCCCGACCGCCGGCCGCGCCGTAGCCGAGCTGCACCACGCGGGTGCCGGCCTCGACCAGCCGCCGCAGCGTGGCCTGCTCGGCCACGATCTGCGCGTAGTAGCCGGCGTTGGCCGCCGTGGGCGTGGAGGCGATGAGCGTGTGCAGGTAGACCGCGCCGCCCATCTTCGACAGCTGGTCGGTGCGGTTGAGCTCGGCGGCGACGGTGATCGCGTCGGCCGGCTCGCCCCGGCCGTAGAGGTCCAGGATGCAGTCGTAGATCACCTGGTGGGCCGGCCGGTAGAAGTCGTTGCCGGTCAGCTGCTCGACGACGTCGGCGATGGCGTCCTTGCTCATCAGCATGCCGCCGAGCACCGACTGCTCGGCGGCGACGTCCTGCGGGGGCTGCCGGTCGTACTCCGGCGCCGTGGCCTGCGGCCGGCTGAAGTCGTCGGCGACCGCCACCTGGTACCTCCCTGTGCTCGTGGGCGCGCGCGGACACAGCCCGGGCGGGAGCCCGGGCCCGGTGGGGGAGCACCAGGACGCGCGACGCTCGTGCCCGAACGTCCGTCCGAGCACGTTGCTACCGGGAGCCACCGACAGTTCTCCGCCGGGACCCGGTGCCGCAGAGGACGGTAGGAAACCGACGGCCGGTCCGTCCAACACCCGTGTGCACCGCGTTCTGCACAACTTGTGGACAAGTCGGTGGACAGCCCGAGTCGACATGTGGAGACGGGCGGGACACCGACCGGCCATCCGCGGGTCCTGCGGGTGTCACCTGCGGGCGCTCCGCCCACGGGCTGTGGACACGAAGAAGTCGGGCGATCCGACGTCCGGGCGTGTCGTGTCGTCCCGTCCGGAACACCGGTCCCAGCAGCCCACCCGCCGGGTCGTACGAGCCCTCGGGCGGCCCCGCGCGCGGCACGGGAGACTGGCCCGGTGGACCCCGCGGACCTCGGCAGCTACCTGTCCACCCGGCGCGCCCGCGTCCGCCCGGCCGACGTCGGCCTGCCCGAGGGCCCCCGCCGCCGGGTGCCGGGCCTGCGCCGCGACGAGGTCGCGCGGCTGGCCGGCACCTCGGTCGAGTACTACACCGAGCTCGAGCAGGGGAAGGCCACGCACCCGTCCCCGCAGGTGCTCGCGGCGCTGGCCCGCGCGCTGCGGCTCGACGGCGACGAGCGCGACCACCTGTTCCACCTGGCCGGCCTCGCGCCGCCGTCGTCGGGCGGCAGCGGGCACGTGCAGCCGGCGATGCTCACCCTGCTCGACCGCCTGGGGACGACGCCGGCGCGGGTCATCACCGACCTCGACGTGACCCTCGCGCAGAACCCCATGGCCGAGGCCCTGCTCGGCGACGCCGGGCCGCGGACCTGGCCCGCCGCGAGCTTCGTCTACCGCTGGTTCACCGACCCCGCCGCACGGGGCCTCTACCCCGCCGAGGACCACCTGCGGCACTCGCGGGAGAGCGTGGCCGACCTGCGCGCCGCCGTCGCCCGCCGGGGGCGCGACGACGAGGCCGAGGACCTGGTGGAGCGCCTGCACGCGGCCAGCGACGAGTTCGCGGCGCTGTGGGCCAGCGGCGACGTCGCCGTGCGGCGCAGCGTCCGCAAGCGGATCGTGCACCCGACCCTGGGCGTGCTGGAGCTCGACTGCCAACGCCTGGTCAGCGACGACGGCCGGCAGCGGCTGCTGTTCTTCACCGCCCCGCCCGGCAGCGCCGCCGTCGGGCAGCTGGAGCTGCTGTCGGTCGTGGGTCGCCAGGACCTCGGGACCCCCTCCGGGGCCTGAGCGCCCCCGTCAGGCGCCGGGAGCCCGCCCGGCCAGCGCCAGGACCGCCAGGAGGGCCGAGTGGTCCAGCGGGGCGCCGCGGGACCCGAGCGCCGCGCCGAGGTCGGCGTCCAGCGCGGCCACCGCGTCGTGCCCGGCGGCGAGCAGCCGGCGCCCCTCGCCGGTCACCCGGAGCCCGGCCCGCCGGCCGCGTCCCGGGCCGGCGGGCGCCACGGCACCGAGCTCGACCAGCCGCCCGACGGTCGCGTGCACGCTCTGCGGCGTCACCCGCGCCCGCCGTGCCAGGTCGGTGTAGGAGAGCCCCTCGTCGCGGGCCAGGTGGCCGAGGACGCCGAACAGCCGCAGGGACAGGCCCAGCGGCGCCAGCCGGCTCCCCAGCAGGTCCTCCACCGCGCGACCGGCGACCACGAGCGCCATCGCGGCGCTGTCCGGCGGCCGGTCTGCCGCTCCTCCGGGTCCCGTCACGGACGGATCCTCCCAGCACCGCTTGTTTCAGTCCGGCTGATACCGTGGCCGCACCGGAGAGAGGAGTCCCATGGCCGCCGTGCTGCTCAGCGTCCACGTGGTCGTCGCCGTCGTCTTCGTCGGCGCGGTGACGATCGCGATCAGCCTGTTCCCCCGCTACGCCCGAGAGGCCCTCGCCGACGGGACGGGCGGCGGGTCCAGCAGCGGGTCCAGCAGCGGGTCCAGCAGCGGGTCCAGCAGCGGGTCCAGCAGCGGGTCCAGCAGCGGGTCGGGCAGCGGGTCCGGAGCCGGGGTGCCGGCGCTGCGCCTGCTGCACCGGGTCACCCGCGTGTACGCCGTGCTGTCCCTGGCCGTGCCCGTCTTCGGCGTCGCGACGGCGAGCGCGCTGGGCGTCCTCGGGAACGCCTGGGTCCTCGCGTCGATGGCGCTCACGCTGCTCGCGGCGGGCCTCCTGGCCGGCGTCGTCCTGCCCGGCCAGCAGGAACTGCTCGCCGCGGCCACCCGGGCCCTCCCGGCCGGCGGCACGCTCGTGGCGGCGCGGGCCCGCGTCGCGCGGCTGGCGGCGGCGTCCGGGGCCTTCAACCTGGTCTGGGTGGCCGTCGTCGTCCTCATGGTCGTGCGTCCGGGGTCGACCGCCGGTGTCTGACCCGGCCGCCCGCCGGCTGGGCGTGGCCACCGCGGCCGAGCTGGTCACCCTCGCCGTCCTGCTGGGGAACCTCGCGACCGTGCACTGGGCGCCGCTCGCCTCGGCGGTCGGGCCGCTGCACGGCACCGCCTACCTGGTGACGGCGGTCCTGGCCTGGCAGCTGCCGCTGCCCCGCGGCGTGCGGCTGCGGGCCCTGGTGCCCGCGGTGGGCGGGCTGCTGGTGCTGCGGGCGGCCGCGCGGCGGGCACCCGGGACGGCGGCGCCCCCGAGCCCGTGACCGGTGCCCTGACCGGCCCCGGAGACGCCGCGGGGGGCGCCGGACGGAGTGTCCGACGCCCCCCGGGCGGTGCTGCGGTGCGTCAGCCGGCGACGACGTCGATCGCCAGCTGGGTGGTGACCTCCGGGTGCACCCGCACGGTGACGGTGTGCTGGCCGGTGGTCTTGATGCTGCTCGGCAGCTCGATGCGGCGGCGGTCCAGCTCCGGGCCACCGGCGGCCGTGACGGCCGCGGCGACGTCGGCGGTGGTGACGCGGCCGAACAGGCGGCCGCCGTCGCCGGCGCGGGCCGGCACCCGGACGGTCAGGCCGGAGAGGCGGCCGGCCACGGCCTGCGCCTCCTCGAGCGACCGCACCTCGCGGGCGGCACGCGCCCGGCGCAGCGACTCGACCTGCTTCTCGGCACCGCGGGAGGCGACGATGGCCAGGCCGCGGGGGAGGAGGTAGTTGCGGGCGTAGCCGCCCTTGACCTCCACCGTGTCACCGGAGGACCCGAGACCGGTGACCTCCTGCGTCAGGATCAGCTTCTGGGTGCTCATGGTCAGCGCGCCGTCGAGGTGTAGGGCAGCAGGGCCATCTCACGGCTGTTCTTGACGGCCGTGGCGACGTCCCGCTGGTGCTGGCTGCAGTTGCCGCTCACGCGGCGGGCACGGATCTTGCCGCGGTCGGAGATGAACTTCCGCAGCAGGGTCGTGTCCTTGTAGTCGATGTAGGTCGCCTTGTCCTTGCAGAACTGGCAGACCTTCTTCTTGGGCTTGCGCACGGGGGGCTTGGGCACTGGGTTCTCCAGGTACGGCTAGATCTGGGTAGAGAGGGATCAGAAGGGCGGCTCGTCGGACGGGCCGGCCGGCGTGGACCAGGGGTCGCTCGCCCCGCCGCCACCGCCGCCGAAACCGCCACCACCGCCGCCGCCGAAACCGCCGCCGCCGCCGCCGCCCTCACCGCGGGCGGCACGGGTGACCTTCGCGGTGGCGTAGCGGAGGGAGGGGCCGATCTCGTCGACCTCGAGCTCGATCACGGTGCGCTTCTCGCCCTCCTTCGTCTCGAACGAGCGCTGCTTGAGGCGCCCCGAGACGATGACCCGCGAGCCGCGGGTGAGGGACTCGGCCACGTTCTCGGCCGCCTGCCGCCAGACGTTGCAGCGGAGGAACAGCGCCTCGCCGTCCTTCCACTCCTGCGACTGCCGGTCGAAGGTGCGGGGCGTCGAGGCGACCGTGAAGTTGGCGACCGCGGCACCCGACGGCGTGAACCGCAGCTCCGGGTCGGAGGTCAGGTTGCCGATGACGGTGATGACGGTCTCGCCGGCCATGCTCAGTGGACCTCGGGCCGCATCAGCTTGGTGCGCAGGACCGACTCGTTGAGGTTGAGCTGGCGGTCGAGCTCGGCGACCGCCGCGGGCTCGGCCTGGATGTCGACGACGGCGTAGATGCCCTCGACGTGCTTCTTGATCTCGTAGGCCAGGCGGCGCCGGCCCCAGATGTCGGTCTTGACGGTGCCACCGGAGTTGGTGACGACGGTCAGGAACCGGTCGAGGGAGGGAGCGATGGTGCGCTCCTCCAGGTCGGGGTCGAGGATGACCATCAGTTCGTAGTGACGCACGGAGAACCCCACCTCCTCTGGTCTGGGCGGCTGCAGGACGTCTGCAGCAGGAGGGTCGTACACGCGTCGCGCGCCCTGCCTGCCGGGACGGCACACGGGACGCGCATGTCGAGCGTACCAGCGCGGCCGCCGACCCCGGCCGGGGACGGCGGCCGCAGGCACGCAGGTCAGGGGCGCCGGCCGCCGGGCGCGCGCAGGGCGAGGTGCGTGCGGACGAGCGCGGCGGTGGCGCCGGCCAGCGCGACGACGGCGAGCAGCGCCGGGAGCGGCAGCCCGACGGCGGGAGGCGGCCCGTCGGCGGTGACGGTGCTGCTCTCCTCGTCGATCGCCGTGCCGTCGAGACCGCGGAGGTCGCCGGAGACGGGCACGGGGACGCCGTCGTGGTTCCCCGGCAGGCCGCCGGCACCCGCGCCGGGTGCACCGGCCGCGCCCCCTCCGGAGGACGCCGCGGGGAGGCCGGGAGCCGCCGCGACCGCGTCGCCCACCGGCGCCATCGCCGCGGCGGCGCCGCCGAGGTCGTAGCCGTACGGCTCGCCGTCGACGCCTCGCGCGGCCGGGGCGGCGGGTGCCGGGGCCGGGGCCTCCGGCGCCGCCTCGGGCTGCGGCGTCCCGGGGACGGGCGGCTGCGGCAGCGGCACGTCGACCGCCGGCAGCTGCGGCAGGCCGACCGACGGCAGGTCGGGCAGCGGCAGCAGCGTGTCGACGACGAACGGCGTCGGGACGCCGATCTGCACCTGCGTCTGCCGCCCGTCGACCGTGACCAGCAGGTTCTGCGGCAGCCGGCCGAGCGCCTGCGTCGTCACCCGGGTCAGCAGCGAGCCGGCGACGGAGGTGTCGGGCACGACGACGCGGTATGTGTAGGTGATCGCGCACTGCGGGAACACGCAGGTCCGGTCGAAGCGCTCGCGGTGCTCGGCGTCCCTCGGCAGCGGGTGGGTGCCCGACGGCGTCTGCAGCGTGACGTCGGTGAACACCTGCGCGGTGACCAGGGACGGCAGCAGCCCGCCCCCGCCGACCTGCACCGTCCTCGGCTCGATCCGGTTGACGAAGGCGACCTCGCCGCCCGGGTCGACCGAGACCAGCGGCGGGGTGAGGTCGCGGATCTCGACGGTGGCCGACGGCGCCGCGCTCGCGGTGGGGGCGAGCAGGACGGCGCCGCCCAGCACCACGACCCCGGCGAGCACCAGGGCGGCGAGCCCGCGCAGGGCCCCCCGCCGGACCCTGCCGCCCCGCGCCGTACCGGTCCCCATCCGCGCACCGCCCCGTCGTCGTCGACGTCGTCCGGCGGGGATCCGCCGTTCCTGGTGTCCCAACGACGGCGTCCACGCGGCGATACGGGTGGGTGCCCGATCCGCGCCGAACTACTGTCGCCGGGGTGGCTGCACACCCGATCGGCGTACACGTCGGCCCCGGACTGACCGAGGACAACCAGCTCGACGACGGCGGCCCGCTCGCCCGCGCCGCGGAGATGGACGCCGACGGCGTGCAGGTCTTCCTGGGCGACCCGCAGGGCTGGAAGGCGCCGCTGCCGCGCCCGGACGCCGAGGACCTGCTGGCCTCCGACGTCGCCGTCTTCGTGCACGCGCCCTACGTGCTCAACGTGGCCTCGACCAACAACCGCATCCGCATCCCGAGCCGGAAGAACCTCGCCGTGAACGCGCGTGCGGCCGCGGCGATCAGCGCCCGCGGGATGGTGGTGCACGGCGGGCACGTGCTGGCCAAGGACGACCCGGCCGCCGGGTTCGACAACTGGCGCAAGACGTTCGCCCGGCAGGCCGAGGACGGGGGCTTCCCGCTGCCGCTGCTCATCGAGAACACCGCGGGCGGCGACAACGCCATGGCCCGCGAGCTCGGCGCCGTGTCCCGGCTGTGGGACGCCGTCGGGGAGTTCGGCGCGGGCTTCGTCCTCGACACCTGCCACGCCTGGGCGGCCGGCTGGGACCTCGCCACCGCCGTCGACGACGTCCGGGCGGTCACCGGCCGCATCGACCTGGTGCACCTCAACAACAGCCGCGACCCGCAGGGCTCCGGCCGTGACCGGCACGCGCCGCTCGCCGCGGGCGAGATCCCGCTGGAGCTGCTGCTGGAGGTCGCCCGCGCCGCCGACTGCCCGGTCGTGCTGGAGACCCCGGGCGACGCCGCCTCCCACGCCGAGGAGGTCGCGCTGGTCCGCGAGGCGCTGGGCTGACCGCCGGCCGGGCGACCTCCCCCACGGCGTCCTGGCTCAGCCCACGGCGTCCTGGCTCACCGCCGACGGTGAGCTAGGACACCGCATGATCAGGCGGCCTGATCGTGCGCGGTCGCCGGCGCAGGACCACCCGGTCCTCCGCGCCGTCCAGGGGGCCGCCGGCGGGGTCGTCGACGGCCGGCCAGGAGGTGCGGACGACGTCGGCGTCGGGGCGCCACACGTCGCGCACCACGAGCGCCATCAGCACGACGACGGCGACGTCGCGCACCACGACGCCGAGGAAGAACCACTCGACGCCGACGCCGCGGTCGTCGGTGCCGAGGTACCAGAGCATCCGGACCACCCACAGCACCGCCTCGGTGGCCTGCCACAGCAGCAGCGAGCGCCAGCGCGGGCGGGCCAGCACCGCGAGCGGCAGCAGCCACAGCGAGTACTGCGGGCTCCACACCTTGGTGACCAACAGGAAGCCCGCGACGAGCAGGAAGGCCACCTGGGCCACCCGCGGGCGCACCGGCACGGCCAGGGTCAGCCAGCCGACCGCGGCCACCACCAGCAGCACGCAGACCGCCACGAGCGCGTTGAGCACGACCGGCGTCTCGCCCTCGGCCAGCGGCCCGTCGAACAGGTCGCCGCCGGCCGCGGTGATGGCGATGTTCCACAGCGTGTCCGGATCGGCCGGCCGGCTGCTGTTGAGCCGGAAGAACAGCGACCAGTTCTCCGGCGCGAGCAGCGCCACCGGCAGGTCGGCGACGAGCCAGGCGGCGCCCGCGGCGACGGCGGCCCGCAGCCACACGCGCAGCGTCCCGGCGCGCACGCAGAGCAGGAACAGCGCGCCGAGCACCAGGACGGGGAAGAGCTTCGCGGCGGTGCCCAGGCCGAGCAGGACGCCGGCGAGCACCGGCCGCTCGCGCGCCCAGGCCCACAGCCCGCACGCGGCGAGGGCGACGGCGAGCAGGTCCCAGTTGGTGAAGGCGTGCACGAGCAGCAGCGGCGAGAGGCCGATGAGCGCCGCGTCCCAGGGCCGGCGGCCGGCCGCGCCCAGCACCGCGCGCACGGTGACCAGCGCGCACAGGCTCAGCAGCAGGCAGGTGGCGACGTAGTAGGCCTGCACCGGCGGCACCTGGGGCAGCAGGCCGGCCGCCGTCGCCACGCTCTCGTAGCCGCGGCCGAGCAGGGCCGCCAGCGCCATGAACGCCCCGGTGAGCACCGGGTACTCGACGGCGGAGTCCAGGTAGGGGAGCGCGCCGGTGTCCAGGCCGTGCAGGCCGAACAGCGGGACGGCGTCGGAGTAGCAGAGGTGGGTGTACTGCACCGACCCGGCCCAGTTGCCGTCGGAGCAGGGCGCCTGCTTGAGCCAGGCGCCGGCGAGCACGACGGTCGCGTAGAGCAGGCAGACCCGCAGCGGCGTCCAGAACAGGGCGCGCCCGGTGACCGCGTGCCGCCCCCACGGGCCGCCGACGGCCTCGCTGGCCTGCGCGGCGACGGGGTCCGACCAGGTCGGCACCACGCGGTCGGGCCGGCCGGACGGCGCCGGGAACGCCGCGGGCCCGTCCGCCGGCGTGGGTGCCGGGGCGGACGGGCCCGAGGGGGTGGAGCTCACGTGTCCAGTGTGCCGGGCGGGTCAGCCGGTGGGTTGCAGCGCCTGACCGGGCGCGGGGGCCTGCGCACCGTTCTGGTTGCCCCAGCCGTTCGCGGTCTGGTCCTCACCCGTCCCGGGCACCGGCGGCACCGTGCCCGGGGCGTTCGTGTCAGGAGAGGGCGACTGCGTGACCGGAGGGACCGGAGACTCCGGCGCCGGCGGGGGCGTGGTGGTCGTCGGGGCCGGCGGCGGGGTCGTGGTGGTCGGTGCGGGCGGCTGCGTCGTCGGGGCCGACTGGGTGGTCGGCGCCGACTGGGTCGGCGGCGCCGTGGTCACCGGCGCCGGGACACCCTCGCCGGTGTCGCCGCGGATCTTCGGCGAGTTGGGCAGGTCCTCCTCCGGCGTGCCGGCGAGGACGGTGTCCATGAACTGCTGCCAGATGGCACCCGGCAGGCCCGAGCCGTAGATGATCGCGCCGTCGCTGTTGCGGATCGGCTCGTAGCGGTCGCTGCCCATCCAGACCGCCGTCGACAGCGAGGGCGTGTAGCCCACCATCCAGGCGTCGGAGTTGTCGTCGGCGTCGATGCCCTGCGTACCGGTCTTCGCCGCCACCTCGCGGCCGCCGTCGAGCGAGCGGCGCGAGTACTGCGCCACGCCCTCGAGGGCGAAGGTGGTGTCGTTGGCGACGTCGGCCGACATGACCTGCTCGCCGGCGTCGGCGCCGCTCTCCAGCAGCACCGCGCCGGTGGTGTCGGTGACCCGGGCGACGAAGTGCGCGTTGTGGCGCACGCCGCCGTTGGCGAAGGTCGCGAAGCCGACGGCCTGGTCGATCGGGCGCATCTCGTACTCGCCGATGCCGATCGAGGAGCCGGTGACGCCGCCGGAGTTCGGGGCGGTGAGCGTCGGCTGGTCGTCGAGCAGACCGCCGGTGGTGGCGGGCCACGTCTCCGGCATGCCGGTGGCGGCCAGCGCCGTCGCCCGCACGTTCTCCGGGCCGACCTCGTAGGCCAGGCCGTAGAAGGTGGTGTTGAGCGAGCGGGTCATGGCCTCGACGAGCGTGCAGGCGCCGCAGGAGGCGCCGCCGGAGTTGCGCACCGGCGCCTCGCGGTCGGGGAACTCCTGCGGGGAGCTGCCGTCGCGCCGGGAGTTGACGCCGATGCCCTGGTCGAGCGCGGTGGCCAGCACGTAGGGCTTCATCGACGAGCCGGGCTGGCGGCGGGTCTGGGCGTAGTCGACCGCGCCCTCGCCGGCGCCGATCTCCCCGCCGTAGTAGGCGCGGACCGCGCCGGTCCTCGGGTCGACGGCGACCAGCGCCTGCCGCAGGTTGCCCGGCTCGCCCTGCATGACGTCGAGCACGCTGGCGCGCGCGGCGTCCTGCGTGGCCTTGTCCACGGTGGTGGTGATGCGCAGGCCGCCGGCGCGGATCTGCTCGTCGGAGTAGCCGCGGGCCTCGAGCTCGTCGATCGCCTGCGAGACGACCAGGCCCTCGGGGCCGGTGGGGATGCCCAGCGCGGAGGACTCCGGCCGCGGCGCGATCGGCGGGTAGACCGAGGCGTCGCGCTCGGCCTGGGTCATCCAGCCCTCCTCGACCATCGCGTCGAGGACCAGGCCCCAGCGATCCTGCGCGCCCTCGGGGTTGTTCTCCGGGTCGTAGGAGCTCGGGCTGCGGACGAGGACGGCGAGCACGGCGCCCTGCTGCGGGGTGAGCTGCGCGGCCGGGACGCCGAAGAAGGTGTTCGCCGCGGCCTCGATGCCGTAGGCGCCGCGGCCGAAGTAGATGGTGTTCAGGTAGTTCTCGAGGATGTCGTCCTTCGAGTACTCGTTGTCGAGCTTGACGGCGAGGAAGAGCTCCTGGAACTTCCGGCTGAACGTCTGCTCCGAGGACAGGAAGGCGTTCTTCACGTACTGCTGGGTGATCGTCGAGCCACCCTGCGTCGAGCCGCCGGTGAGGTTGTTCCAGGCCGCGCGGACGATGCCGGTGAAGGAGATGCCGGGGTCGGAGTAGAAGTTCCGGTTCTCGGCGGCGAGGATCGCGTTGCGGGCGGGCTCCGAGACCTGGGCCAGATCGACGTTGGTGCGGTTCGTGTCGCCCAGGCGGGCCATCTCGGTGGTGCCGTCGGCGTAGTAGACGACGGTCGTCTGCGCGTTCTGCACCGAGCTCGGGTCGGGGACCTCGGTGGTGGCGTAGACGACGCCGACGAAGACGCCGAGCAGCACGAACATGCCGACCAGCAGGCCGAGCAGCACCTTCAGCCGGCGACGGCGGCGCTGCTTCTTCGTGCGCGCCTTCTTGCCGCCGGGCGCTCCGCCCGCGGGACGGGAGCCGGTGGGGCGGGAGCCGCCGGGGCGCGAGCCCCCGTCGCGGGCCGACGTCGTGCGACCGCGGGTGCCCCCGGACGGGCGGCGGGCGCCGCCCGAGCCGGGTGCGCGGGCGGCCGGCGGCCGCCGCGGCGGGCCGCCGGACGGCCCGACCGGCGAGGTCTCGTCGTGGGGAGGCACCAGGGAGCCCCTCCTCGGTAGTCGGTGGGCAGGTCTCGAACCGGCCCAGCGTGGCGTTGTCTGCTGTGTGCACCGGGGAGGACGCGCGGGTGCGCACCGTCCCCGGGACGGGTGTGACGGACGGGTCCGGCGGTGCGCCCGGCGGTCCCGCTAGCGCTGCTCGGTGGCCGTGCGGCCCCGCGCGCGCTGGCGGCCGCGCTGCGGCGAGCTCCCCGGCGCCGGCTCGGTACCGAGGACGTAGGAGCAGTCCAGGTGGTTCCAGCCGCAGCCCCGGCACACCTCGACGGCGTACACGGAGAACTCCTCCTGCATCGCGTCCATCCGGGCGAGCTCCGCGTCGGTCTTGGCCTGCCCGGCCACGTGGCCGAGCGCCTCGCCGTACACGTAGTTCACCATCGTCAGGCGCTCGCGCCGGCACACCGGGCACGTCTCGTCGGTGGGCTGCCCGTGGTACCTCGCCGCACGGGTGAGGTAGGGGCTCGCGTCACAGACCTCGAAGAGCCCGGTGCGGCCGGCCTGGACGTCCGCGAGGACGGCTCGCCGGTGCAGCGAGTAGTCCACGACGGAGCGACGTCCGGGCACGGCCGCCAATGTACGCAGGAACGCCAGTCACGGACCCCGGACGCGGGCACTCCACGCCCCCCGGCGCGCCCCGCGGACGGTGTCCTCGCTCACCTCCCGCGCCCGATCGGGCGACCCCTGCCCGACGGCGGGATCTCGAGTTGCCGCCCCGTTCACACCCCGATGTATCGTCCCGATACATCGACCGGCAGGAGCCGATGGGGGGCGACGTGCTCGAGTTCGCCATCCTCGGACTGCTGCAGCAGGCCCCGATGCACGGCTACGAGCTGCGGAAGCGGCTCGCGGAGGTGCTGGGCGGCCTGCGCAGCATCTCCTACGGGTCGCTGTATCCCGCGCTCAAGCGGTTGCACGCCGCCGGGCTCGTCACCACCGACGAGCCCGACCGGGGGGCACCGCTGCCGGCCGACGCACCGCCGCTCACCGGCCGGCGCGGGAAGGTGGTCTACACGATCACCGCGGAGGGCAAGGAGCGCTTCGCGGAGCTGGTCAGCCAGGCCGGCCCCGAGGCGTACGACGACGGCAGGCTCTTCGGCGTCCACCTCGCCTTCTTCCGGCACACCGCCGCCGACGTGCGGCTGCGCATCCTCGAGGGGCGCCGCCGCACGGTCGAACGGCAGCGGGACGGCCTGCGGTCCTCACTGGCGCGGACCCGGGAACGACTCGACCGCTACACGCTGGAACTGCAGCGCCACGGCCTCGACTCGGTCGACCGGGAGGTCCGCTGGCTGTCCGAGCTCATCGACAGCGAGCGCCGCTCCCCCGGCCCGGGCCAGGACGCCGCGGACCGCGGCGGCAGCGGGCCGCCGGACCACGCACCAGAGCAGGACTGAACCCAGGCCTGCAGGCACGACCCGGCTGCGACCGCCGCTGCAGCCACCGCCAGGACCGGAACGGTCCCGCGACACGGACCACCCGGTCCAGGGAGAAGGGAAGACCATGGGAGCTGTCAAGGTCGCCATCGTCGGCGTCGGCAACTGCGCCGCCTCGCTGGTGCAGGGCGTGCACTACTACCGGGACGCCGACGAGACCACCAAGGTGCCGGGCCTCATGCACGTCCGCTTCGGCGAGTACCACGTCTCGGACGTGGAGTTCGTCGCGGCGTTCGACGTGGACGCCAAGAAGGTCGGCCGTGACCTCTCCGAGGCCATCGTCGCCAGCGAGAACAACACCATCACGATCGCCGACGTGCCGCCGCTGGGCGTCACCGTGCAGCGCGGCACCACCCTCGACGGCCTGGGCAAGTACTACCGGGCCACGGTCGAGGAGTCCGACGACGAGCCCGTGGACGTCGTCGCGGCCCTGCGCGAGTCCGGCGCCGACGTGCTCGTCTGCTACCTGCCGGTCGGCTCGCAGCAGGCCGCCGAGTTCTACGCCCAGGCCGCCCTCGACGCCGGCGTCGCCTTCGTCAACGCCCTGCCGGTGTTCATCGCCGGGACCAAGGAGTGGGCGGACAAGTTCACCGCCGCCGGCGTCCCGATCGTCGGCGACGACATCAAGAGCCAGGTCGGCGCGACCATCACCCACCGGGTGCTGGCCAAGCTGTTCGAGGACCGCGGCGTGCAGCTCGACCGCACGATGCAGCTCAACGTCGGCGGCAACATGGACTTCAAGAACATGCTCGAGCGCGAGCGCCTGGAGTCCAAGAAGATCTCCAAGACCCAGGCCGTCACGAGCCAGGTCGACCGCGACATGGGCACCGACAACGTCCACATCGGCCCGTCGGACCACGTGCCGTGGCTGACCGACCGCAAGTGGGCCTACGTCCGGCTCGAGGGCCGCGCGTTCGGCGACGTCCCGCTGAACCTGGAGTACAAGCTCGAGGTCTGGGACTCCCCGAACTCGGCCGGCATCATCATCGACGCCGTCCGCGCCGCGAAGATCGCCAAGGACCGCGGCATCGGCGGCCCGATCCTGTCGGCGTCGTCGTACTTCATGAAGTCGCCGCCGGTGCAGTACACCGACAGCGAGGCCCGCGACGCCGTCGAGGCCTTCATCCGCGGCGACGTGGAGCGCTGAGGAAGGACCCCGTCCCCCTCACCGCTCGCGAGCTCGCGGTGAGCCTCCGGACGGGGCCGTTCCAGCGCGTCACCACGTGAGCAGGCCCGTCCCCCGACCCGGGGGGCGGGCCTGCGGCCTGTCGGGGGTCGGGGAACGACGCCGGGCTGCCTACGCTGGCCCGCATGCCGCGCCGCCTGCTCGCGACCGCGCTGGTCCTGCTCGGCGTCGGGCTGACCGGCTGCACGGACGAGGGCGCCGACCGGCAGCCCGGCGACCCCGTGACCGCCGAGGAGGCCGAGGTGCTCGCCGGCCTGCTGGCGCGGGAGACCGAGGAGGGCGGCGCGGACGTCGTCGTCACCGCGCCCTTCGGCGAGGAGGGCTTGCTCACCCTCACCGGCGAGGTCGACCTCGCGGGCTCGGCAGGCCGGGCGCGCGCCGTGACCTCCTACGGCGACGGGCGGCCCGACGACGTCCGCACGCTGTTCTTCACCCGCGAGCAGGTCTGGTTCGGCGACGTCCCCGGCCTGGGCGAGGCGCTCGCGGCCGCCGGCCTCCCCGACGTCCCGTTCGTGCGCCGCCCGCTGGCCACCGGCCCCGACGCGGTGCCGCTGGGCGACGTCCTCGTGCAGGTGGTGCTCAACCTGGGCGCGGAGGACGCCGACGACGCCGGCGCGTTCCTCGGTGCGGTCACCTGGGAGGGGCAGCGGTCGATCGACAGCCGGCTCGCGACGGTCTACGCGTCGGACGCGGGCTGGTCGGTGGCCGTCGACGACACCAGCGAGCTGCTGCTGCAGTACGAGACGGAGCTGCCCGGCCAGGGGACCGACGTGACGGTGACGCTGGCCGACCACGGCGCGCGGACGATCGCGCTGCCCGGTGAGGACCAGTCCCTCGACGCGACCGCGCACCCGGAGGTGGCCGCGGCCGTGGGCATCTGACGGCGCCTCGCACCGGGGCCCGGACATGGGAGGAGGGGGCGGCCTCTTCCCCAGACCGCCCCCTCCGGGGCCATTCCTACCACGGTCCGCCGGGCGGCGCCTCCCGCGACGGCGTGTCGGGCAGGGACCCATCCGGTCGGGGGACCGGGCCGGCTGCCTAGTTGGCCGAGGGGTCGGCCGGCGCGGTGGACAGCACCGCCAGGCGGCCCCGCTGGCGGCCGAGCACCGCGCGCCACAGCTCCGGGCCGGACAGGTCGCTGAGCACGTCGTCGGGGGTGCCGGGCACGCAGGCCCAGGCGCCCTCGGCGAGCTCGCCGGCCAGCTGCCCGGGCGACCACCCGGCGTACCCGGCGAACACCCGCAGCCCGGTCAGGCCGCCGTCGAGGGCGTCGGGGTCGGCGTCGAGGTCGACGAGGTAGACGTCGCCGGCCACCCGCCGCAAACCGGCCGGCTCGGCGCCCTCGCCGGGGCACGCGGCCAGGCACAGCGCCGTGTCGGTCTCGCACGGGCCGCCCACGTGGAACACCCCGGGCTCGACGGCGAGGTCGCACCAGCCGGGCAGTACGTCGCGGATCTCGACCTGGCTCGGGCGGCCCAGGACGACGCCGAGGGTGCCGCTGTCGTTGTGGTCGAGCACGTAGACGACGGTGCCCGCGAAGTTCGGGTCGCTCAGCGCCGGCATCGCCACCAGCAGCGACCCGGGGCCGACGTCGTCGAGGGTGCCCGTGGACAGCTGGGGCACCGCCGCGCGGCGTCGGCCCGGGACGGCCGGAGCAGGGCGGCCGGACTCGGGATCGGGTGACGAGGGCACCGAGGACATCGATCCCAGTGTGCAACAGTCCGGCCTCCGGGGGAGGGCGAGGCCGCACCGTACGGTGAGCAGGTGCCGCGCGCCGACACCTCCGTGCGGCACCTGCTCGCCCGCGGCGACTTCCGCCGGCTGCTGGCCACGCGCCTGCTCGCCCAGTCCGGCGACGGCGTCCTGCAGGCCGCGCTGGCCGGCACGGTGCTGTTCAACCCGCAGCGGGCGGCCGACCCGGTCGACGTCGCCGCCGCCTTCGCCGTCCTGCTGCTGCCCTACTCGGTGGTCGGGCCGTTCGCCGGCGTGTGGCTGGACCGGTGGAGCCGCCGGCAGGTGCTGGTGCGGGCGAACCTGCTGCGCGCCGGGCTGGTCGCCGTCGTGGCCGCGCTGGTGCTGGCCGGCGACGCCGGGGTCCCCTTCTACGCCGCGGGGCTGGCCGTCTTCGCCGTCACCCGCTTCCTGCTGTCGGCGCTGTCGGCGGGGCTGCCGCACACCACGGACCCGGAGTCGCTGGTGCCGGCGAACGCGCTGGCGACGACGTCCGGCGCGGTGGCCACGGTGGCCGGGGGTCTCGTGGCGCTCGGCCTGCTGCAGCTCGCCCCGCCCGGCGACGCCGCCTACGCGGCCGTGGCGCTGTCGGCGGCGCTGCCGTGGCTGGCCTCGGCCGCCGTCGCCGCCGGGTTCGCGACGGCGTACCTGGGGCCGGACTCCGGCGCCGGCCCGGCGCCGGTCGCGGCGCGGGAGGTGCTGCGCGGCATGGTCGCCGGCGCCCGGCACGTGGCCGCGCACCCGCCGGCCGCCGCGGCGCTGGCCGCCATCGGCGCGCACCGGCTCTGCTACGGCCTGCTGACGCTGCTCACGCTGCTGCTCTACCGGAACACGCTGACCGAGGGCGCGGGGCCGTTGTTCGCCGGCGGGCTCGTGGGCCTGGGCCAGGTGCTCGCCGCCGGGTCGGCCGGCACGCTGCTGGCGGCCGCCGTGACGCCCGCGGCGGTGCGGCGGCTGGGCGCCCGCGGCTGGGTCCTCCTGCTGCTCGTGGCCGGCGGGGTGCTGCAGCTCGCGCTCGTGCTGACGTTCGCGCCGCCCGGCATGGTCGCCTCCGGGCTGGTGCTCGGCTTCGTCGCGCAGGGCGTGAAGATCTGCGTCGACGCCACCCTGCAGCGCTGCGTCGACGACGACTTCCGCGGCCGCGTGTTCTCCGTCTACGACACGCTGGTCAACGTCACCTTCGTCGCGGCGCTCGTGGCCGGGGCGTTCCTGCTACCCGCGTCGGGGCGGTCGGTGCCGGCGCTGGTGGTCGTCGCCGGCGTCTACCTGCTGACCGCGGCCGGCTACGCCCGGGTCACCCGGACCCACCGGGAACCGGACCGGGGAGCCGGCCCGGCGGCGGCGGCCCGGTAGCGGCGTCCCGGTCGGCGGCTCGGCGGCGGTGGCTCAGAGGCGGCGGCTCAGAGGCCGGGCTCGCACTCCCCCTCGCCCAGGCGCGCCAGCCCGGCGAGGTCGCCGGGGCCGAAGCCCGTCTGGCCGGTGTTCGTCGCGTGCATCAGCGCGGTGGGGTCGTCGACGTGGTCCAGGCCCACCACGTGGCCGAGCTCGTGCATGAGCACGGCGCGGACGTCCTCGCGCCCGCCGGGGGACAGCGCCGCACCGGCCGACCAGCCGGCGTCGAGGGTGACGGCGCCGGAGACGTACACCCACGGGCCGCCCGCCGAGTAGGCGACGCTGCCGCCGAGCCCGGCGACGGTGTCGGCGAGCTCGGGCACCTCCTCCGGCGTCGACCAGCTGACCAGCACCGGCGCCCAGCGGTCGCCGTAGCGCTCGGGCTGGTAGGCCGGGCGCTGCTCCGACCACGCCTCGTCGGTGGTCCCGTCGGCCACGAACCGCAGGCCGGTCGCCGCCGACACCCGCGCGACGGCGTCGGCGACGAGCGCCTCCGCGTCGGCCGGGGCGCCGTCCAGCGCGACGACGTAGTGCACCGGGCGGCAGGGGTCGTAGGCGACGGGCGCGACGCCGTCGGCCTGGCGCTGGACGAAGGCGTACCCGCCGACGTCCGGGGCGGCACCGGGCCGGCCGAGGGGCGCGGCCTCCGACTCGAGGCCCGGGGGAGGGCGGTCGCCGTCCACCCCGAGCAGGCCGCCGCCGGGGGAGAGGTCCGGGGTGCCGGCAGCCGGCGCGGGCAGCCCGCCGGCGAGGTGCGCGGCGCCCAGGCTCAGCGCGACGACGGCGGCAACCGTCAGCAGGGCGCGGGCGGGGGAGGAGCGGCGGCGCGGCGCGGGCGGCGCCCAGGTGCGCCAGCCCGGCGGCGCGACGGGCCGGCCGGTGGTCTGGTCGAGCACCCACTGCGGCACCCGCCCGGTGGGGGAGGTGGGCACCGGCGGCGGGCCCCACGCGGGAGGTCCCGCGGGTGGCACGGCGGGCGGCGGCGGGCCCCACGCGGGAGGTGCCGGCGGCGGCGCCCACGCGGGCGGGAGCGGGCCGCCGGAGCCGGGCAGCTCCGAGGGCCACGGCGGCCGCCCGCCCCGGCCGTCCTGGTGTCCGCCGTGCACGTGCGTCCTCCCCGTCGGTCCTCCCGCGGATCCTCCCGGTCCGGGCGCCTCCGGGGTACCGGCCGCGGTCGCCCCGCCACCCCGAGGGGGGAGCGCGGTCAGAGGTCGGGCTCGCACTCCCCCTCGCCCAGGCGTGCCAGGCCGGCGCGGTCGCCGGGTCCGAGCGCGCGCTGGCCGTCGTTGTGCGCGTACATGAGCTCGCCGGCGTCCTCGACGTGCCCGAGGCCGACCACGTGCGCGAGCTCGTGCACCAGCACCGCCGACACCGCGTCGCGCCCCTCCGGGCTGGCGGCCCGGTCGGCGGCCCAGTCGGCGTCGACGAGCACGCTGCCGGTGACGTAGACGGCACGGCCGCCCGCGCGCACCGCGTCGCTGCCGCCGCGTGCGGCGATGCCGCCGCCGACGTCGGGGTTCGCGGCCGGCGGCTCGAAGGAGACCAGCACCGGCGCCCAGCGGTCGCCGTAGCGCGCCGGCTGGAAGGCGGGCCGGTCCCGGGTGACCCGCTCGTCGGTGCTGCCGTCGTGGACGAACGTCAGGCCGGTGGCCGCGGCGACCTCCGCGACGGCGCCGGTGACGAGCTCCTCCGCACCCGCGGGGGCGTCGTCGGGCCGGAGGACCCAGTGGACGGCGCGGCACGGGTCGTAGGCGACCGGGCTCGCGCCGTCGTCCTGGAGGCCCAGGTACTCCCAGGTGCCCGCGGCGGGGGCCGGGGGCGGGGTGCCGAGCGGCCCGGCCGACGCGCCGACGCCGGGCGACGGCCGCGTGCCGGCCGGGGCCGCCGCGACCGCCCCCTCGGGCAGGCGGAAGTCGTATCGGTCCGCTCCCCGGGCGTCGCCGGCCTCCCGGCCGGCGAGCCAGAGCAGCAGCCCCAGCGCGAGGACCGCGGCGGTGGCCTCGCGCACCCGGGACCGGGGGAGGGCGGGCCGGCGCAGACCCGGCGCCGGCGGCCACAGCGCGGCGGCGCCGCCCTCGGAGGGCCACGGCGGCCGGCGCGCGCGACCGTCCGGTACCCCTGCGTGCACGCTCGCTCCCGTCCCGCGGTCCGGCGCTCCGTCCTACCGGCGCGGGGCGGGCCGCGGGAGGGGCCGGACGGGGGCCGTCACCCGAGCGGGGGAGGCGCTCAGGACAGGGCGGAGGCGGCGCCCGGGCCCGGGCGGGGAGGCGCTCAGGCCCGGGCGGCCCACCAGGCGCGCAGCTCCGCCTCGGCCTCGTCGTGGTCGAGCGGGCCGCGCTCGAGGCGCAGGTCCTTGAGGAACCGCCACGCCTCGCCGACCTCGCGGCCGGGGCCGATGCCCAGGATCTCCATGATCGCGTTGCCGTCGAGGTCGGGCCGCACCCGCGCGAGGTCCTCGGCCGCGGACAGCTCGGCGATCCGGTGCTCCAGCGAGTCGTAGGTGGCCGACAGCGCCGCGGCCCGGCGCCGGTTGCGCGTCGTGCAGTCCGAGCGCACCAGCTTGTGCAGCCGGGGCAGCAGGTCGCCGGCGTCGGTGACGTAGCGGCGCACCGCCGAGTCGGTCCACTCCCCGCGGCCGTAGCCGTGGAACCGCAGGTGCAGGAACGTCAGCCGCGCGACCTGCTCCACGACCTCCTTGGGGTAGCGCAGCGCCGTCAGGCGCTTGCGGACCAGCTTGGCGCCGACCACCTCGTGGTGGTGGAAGGAGACCCGGCCGCGCGGCTCGTGCCGGCGGGTGGCCGGCTTGCCGATGTCGTGCAGCAGGGCCGCCAGGCGCAGCACCAGGTCCGGCGACGCCGCGTCCGGGTCCGCCTGCTCCAGCGCGATCGCCCGGTCGAGCACGGTCAGCGAGTGGGAGTAGACGTCCTTGTGCTGGTGGTGCTCGTCGATCTCCATCCGCAGCGCCGGGAGCTCCGGCAGGACGACGTCGGCCAGGCCGGAGGAGACGAACAGCTCCAGCGCCGCGCGGGGGGCGTCCTGCAGCAGCGTCTTGGACAGCTCGGCCTGCACCCGCTCGGGCGTGATGCGGGACAGCTGGCCCGACATGTCGGTGAGCGCCCCGACCACCTCGTCGACCGGGGTGAGCCCGAGCTGGGCGACGAAGCGCACCGCGCGCAGCATGCGCAGCGGGTCGTCGGCGAAGGAGTCCGACGCGCGGCCGGGCGTGCGCAGCCGCCGCGCGAGCAGGTCGCCGAGGCCGCCGAAGGGGTCGGTCACCGTGCGGTCGGGGCCCAGCGACACCGCCATCGCGTTGACGGTGAAGTCGCGGCGGGCGAGGTCGTCGGTCAGCGACGTCCCCCAGGCGACCTCGGGGTTGCGCGACTCGCGGTCGTAGCGGTCGGCGCGGAAGGTGGTGATCTCCAGCCGCGTGCCGCGGACCTCGGCGCCCACCGTGCCGAAGGCGATGCCCTGGTTCCACGTGGAACCCGCCCAGCCGCGCAGCAGGTGGAGCACCTGCTCGGGACGGGCGTCGGTGGTGACGTCGAGGTCGCCGTCGGGGAGGCTCGCGCCGGTGCCGGCGGCCAGCAGCGCGTCGCGCACCGACCCGCCGACGAGGTGCGCCTCGAAGCCCGCCGCGGCGAACCGCTCGCCGAGCTCGACCAGCACGGGGGACACGTCGACCAGCGCGCGCACGGTCTCCTGGACCGCCGGCGGAACGGGCTCGGCGGCCGGACGACTCTGGGGCTCTCCGGACACGACGAGCCAGGGTAGGCGACGTCTCGCGCTACCCTCCTGGCATGGCAGGGAC
This sequence comes from Geodermatophilus sp. SYSU D01106, assembly GCF_054049995.1. Classification (NCBI taxonomy): domain Bacteria; kingdom Bacillati; phylum Actinomycetota; class Actinomycetes; order Geodermatophilales; family Geodermatophilaceae; genus Geodermatophilus; species Geodermatophilus sp. SYSU D01106. The sequence continues at coordinate 25,411 of NZ_JBJGYM010000024.1, forward strand.
CGGCGGACGAGGGCGCCCCGGGCGGCGTCTGCGCCGGGTCGACGAGACCTCCGCGGGGGGCCTCGTGGTCGCCGACGACGGCGTCTCCGGCCCCCGCGCCGCGCTGATCGGCCGCACCGACCGCCGCGGCCGCCTGCTGTGGTCGCTGCCCAAGGGCCACATCGAGGAGGGCGAGACCCCGGAGGACACCGCCGTCCGGGAGGTCGCCGAGGAGACCGGGATCATCGGCGAGGTCCTCGCCCCGCTCGGGATCATCGACTTCTGGTTCGTGGCCGAGGGCCGGCGCGTGCACAAGACGGTCCACCACTTCCTGCTGCGCGCCATCGGTGGCGCCCTGTCCGACGCCGACGTCGAGGTGACCGAGGTCGCCTGGGTGCCCCTCGACGAGCTGAGCGGCCGGCTGGCCTACGCCGACGAGCGGGCGCTGGTCGAACGCGCGCCGGCACTGCTCGCCGACAGTGCGTGACCCCTCGCGCGAGGTCCGTCCCAGGCACGAGACGCCCGCGGCCGGGACCGGCCGGCGCCGGGGGACCGCGACGCGCTGCCCCCGCACGGGTCTCGGTGCCGGCCTGACCGCGGCGCTGCTCGCCCTCCCGCTGCTCGCCCTCCCCCCGGCGGCCCTGCCGCAGGCCGCCGCCGCCCCGCCCCCGCCCGCGGCCCCGGCGGCCCCGGCACCCGCGACCGACCCCGAGCGCCCGGTGACCGTGTCGCTCACCCGCTTCGACCCGCGCACGGTCGCGCCCGGCGGCACGGTCACGCTGGCCGGCACGCTGACCAACACCGGCACCGAGGCGCTCAGCGACCTCGGCGTGCGGCTGCAGCGCGGCGCGGTGGTCACCAGCCGGGCCGACCTGCTGGCCAACGACGCCGACCCCGACCCGGCCACCGCCGTCACGGCCCCGTTCCAGCCCCTCGACGGCGTCCTCGAGCCCGGCGGCACCCTGTCGTTCACCTACACGGCCACCACCGCCGACCTGCAGCTCGACCGCGACGGCGTCTACCCGGTGCTGCTCAACGTCAACGGCACCGACCCCGAGGGCGAGCCGTCGCGGGTCGGCGAGATCGCCACCTCCGTGGTGCAGCAGACCGTCGCCCCCGCGGCCGCGACGTCGGTGGCCTGGCTGTGGCCGCTGGTCGAGCGCACGCACCGGGACGCCTCCGGCGGGTTCGTCGACGACGGCCTCACCGCGCTGGTGTCCGAGAACGGCCGGCTCGACCGGGCGCTCGCCGTCCTCGAGCGGCTGCCCACGGTGCTCGCCCCGGGCGCACCGGACGCCGCCCCGGTCGCCCCCGTGACCGTCGCCGTCGACCCGGCGCTGGTCGAGGAGCTCTCGCTCATGGCCGAGGGCCCTTACGACGTCGCCGGCGAGGAGGGCGCGGGCACCGGCACCGAGGCCGCCGCCGCGTGGCTGGAGCGGCTGCGCGCCGTGGCCGCCGACCATCCCGTGCTCGCCCTGTCCTACGGCGACGTCGACGCCGACGCGCTGGTGGCCGCGGGGCTGCCCGGCGCGGTCGCGCGCAGCCTGCCCGCGGGACCCGGCACCACCGGGGACTCGACGGCCGACGACGAGACCGCCCCCGGCCCCGCCGGCGCGGCGCTGCTCGCCGAGGTGCTGGGCGTGACCCCGCGCACCGACCTCGCCTGGGCCGCCGGGGGCTCGCTGCGCGCCGACACCCTCGGCACGCTGCGCGACGGCGGCGTCGAGCGGGTCGTCGTCGCCTCCAGCGCGCTGTCCGGCGGGGAGGCGGTGCTCGGGACCACCGGCGACGGCGCGGCCGCCCGCACCACCGTGCCCGGCGCGGACGGCCCCGTGGAGGCGCTCGCGGCCGACAGCGGCCTGTCCGCCGTCGTCGGCGCGGCCGGCAGCACCGCCGGCGGCCCGCGGGTGGCCGAGCAGCGCTACCTGGCCGAGCTGGTGCTGCTCTCCCAGCAGCCGGTCGCCGACCCCGCCGGGCAGTCGGTGCTGGTGGCCCCGCCGCGCGACGTCGACCCCGAGCCGGAGGCGGTCGCCGCGATGATCGCCGACACCGCGCTGCCGGGGCTGCGGCCGGCCTCGCTCGCCGACCTGGCCGCCGGCCCGGTCGCCGAGGCCGGGGAGCCGGTGCAGCCCGCCGAGGCCGCGGCGCTCGACCCCGAGGGCCTGGCCGACCTCGCCGGCGCCGAGGGCGTGCGCGACGACCTCGCCGGCGCCGTCGTCGGCGACCCCGACGAGGCGCTGGCCCCCTACGACCGGGCGCTGTCCCGGACCGCCTCGGCGTCCTGGCGCGACGAGCCGGCCGCCTTCCGCACCGCCGCCGCCGACCTGCGCGACACCCTGGGCGACCTGCGCGGGCGCGTCACGCTGCTGGCCCCGGCCGACGGCACCTACAGCCTCGCCTCCAGCGACGCGCCGCTCGTGCTCACCGTGCAGAACGACCTGCCCTTCGCCGTCCGCGTCGAGGTCGAGGCCCGCACCCGCGACAACGTCGGCCTGACCATCGGCGACCTCGGGCCCCAGGAGATCGCCCCCGGCGAGCGGACGACGCTGGAGGTGCCCACCGAGGTCCGCCAGTCCGGCCGCTTCGCCGTCACCGCCGGCCTCACCACGCCCGACGGCGGCCCGCTCGGCGAGGACGTCGCCATCCAGGTGCGCAGCACCGCCTACGGGACCATCTCGCTGTCGATCACGATCGGCGCGGCGGTGCTGCTCGGGCTGCTCTTCCTGCGCCGCGGCGTGCTGTTCCTGCGCCGCCGCGGCCGTCCCGACGACGACGCCGGCCTGCCCGACGGCGCGGCCTTCCCGCCGAGCCGGAGCCCCGTGTGACCGGCCGCCCCCGCAGCGACGAGGACGCCCCGGCCCAGCGGCCGCTGCCGCCGGTGCCGCCGTCGGTGGGCTCCCGCGGGCGCGGGCGCCCGCTGCCCCCGCCGCCCTATCCCGTCGCCCCGCCGCCGGAGTCGCGGCTGCCCGCGCCGCCGCGGCCGGTCCCGCCCGTCCCGCCGCCGGCCCGCCCGCGGCCCGAGGCGTCGTCCCGGCCGGAGGCGTCGTCCCGGCCGGAGGCGTCCCCCCGGCCGGAGGCGTCCCCCCGGCCGCCGGTCCCGCCGCCGTCGACGTCGCGGCCGCCGCGGCCGCCCGCGGCGACACCCCCCGCGACGCCCCCCGACGCCGGCCCCGCGCGGCGGCCCGACCGGCCGCTGCCCCCGGTGCCCCCGCCGGTGCGCCGCCGCTTCATCCCGGCCGACGAGACGCAGGTCATCCCGATCCTGCAGCTCCCGCCGGTGCCGTCGGCGCCCGGCGAGACCGAGGAGGAGGCCCAGCAGCGCGAGGGCGCCCCCGGCGGCAGCCGCGGCATCCTCCGCGCGGCCGGGACGATGGCGGTGGCCACGCTCGTCTCCCGCATCACCGGCCTGCTGCGCACGATGGTGCTCACCGCCGTCCTCGGCGTCGGGCTGGTCGGCGACGCCTACACGACGGCGAACACGCTGCCCAACATCGTCTACGAGCTGCTGCTCGGCGGCGTCCTCACCTCGGTGATCGTGCCGCTGCTGGTGCACGCGCAGGAACGCGACCGCGACGGCGGCGTCGCCTACGCGCAGCGGCTGTCGACCCTCGCGATCGCCGGGCTGGTCGTGGTGACCGCGGTCGCGGTCGCCGTCGCGCCGCTGCTCACCGCCCTGTACGGCATCCAGGAGGACCCGGAGCAGGTCCGGCTGGCCAACTGGCTGGCGCGGATCCTGCTGGTGGAGATCGTCTTCTACGGCGTCGGCGCGCTCGCGCAGGCGATCCTCAACTCCCGCGGCGTCTACGGCCCGCCCGCCTGGGCACCGGTGCTCAACAACGTCGTCGTCATCGCCACCGGCGTGCTGTTCGTGCTGTCCGCCGGCCCCGGCGACCTGGAGCCCGCGACGATCACCGCCGGGCAGGTGTGGCTGCTCGGCGGCGGCACGCTGCTCGGCATCGCCGTCCAGGCGCTGGTCCTCGTGCCGCTGCTGGGGCGCGCCGGGGTCCCGCTGCGGCCGCGCTGGGGGCTGCGCCAGACGGGCCTGCGCGAGGCCGGGAGCCTCGGCGTGTGGGTCGTCGTCTACGTGGCGGTCAGCCAGATCGGCGTCATCGTCGCCACCCGGGTGGCCAACGCCGCCGGCCGCGACGGCGGGCTGGGCAACTTCGCCTTCCAGAACGCGAGCCTGCTGTTCCAGATGCCCTACGGGATCATCGGCGTCGCCCTGCTGACGGCGCTGGTGCCGCGGATGAGCCGCGCCGCCGCCCGCTCCGACGTGCCCGGCGTCGTCCGCGACCTCGCGCTGGGCACCCGCCTGTCGGCGCTCGGCCTGCTGCCGGTCAGCGCGGCGCTCACCGTGCTCGGCCCGCCGCTCGCGGTGGTCGCCTTCGGCCGCGGCAACACCGGCCTCGAGGACGCCCGCGCCATCGGGCTGGCCCTGGCGATCGGCGCGTTCGGGCTGCTGCCGATGGCCGTGACGCTGCTGCAGCTGCGCGTCTTCTACGCCATGAAGGACGCCCGCACGCCCACGCTGATCCAGGTGGGCATGGTGGCCGTCCGGGTGCCGCTGCTGCTGCTCGTGCCGGCCGTCGTCGGCCCCGAGCACGTCGTGGCCGGGCTGATGCTCGCCACCAGCGCCACCTACCTCGCCGGCTGGGCGCTCGGGCACGTCGCGCTGCGCCGCCACCTGGGCGGCGCGGGCACCGGCGGGACCCTCGGCCCGGTGCTGCGGATGGTGCTCGCGGCCGTGGTCGCGGGGCTGCTCGGCCGGCTCGTCGTCGGGGTGACCGACGACGCGTTCGGGACCTCGGTGGGGGGCTCGCTCGGCACCCTGGTGATCGGTACGGTTGTCGTCGGAGTCACGGCCCTCGCCGGCTTCGCGCTCGCCCGTGTCCCGGAGCTCCGGGAGCCCCTCGCCGCCGTCCGCGCGCGGCTGGGCCGTGGGTGAGCGCGGGGGTGGCGGGGTACGGGACACCGGTGCCGGGGCGGCGTGCCTCCGGCGGGGAGCAGACAGGGGGTCGGCAGCGTCCGTGACGTCGACGATCACCGGGCTCCCCGACCGCTACCGCCCGCTCGACGAGATCGGTCCCGAGGAGCGCACCGACAGCGGGGTCATCCACAGCTGGCGGGCCAAGGACCGGATCCTCAACCGCGACGTCGCCATCCGCGTGCACGTCCCCGGCGGCCCGCCCGCCCGGGCGTGGATCGCGCGGGCGCTCACCGCCGGCGGCCTGGCCACCCCCGCTCTGGCGATGGTCTACGACGCCTCGGAGGGCACCGGCGGGGAGGCCGGCGTCGCCTACGTCGTCAACGAGTGGATCGACGGCCAGACGCTCGCCGAGCGGCTCGAGTCCGGGCCGATGGACGAGCGCCAGGCCCGCACCGTGCTGCGCCGGCTGGCCGAGGGCGTCGCCGAGGCGCACCGGGTCGGCCTGGCCGTGGGCGGCCTGGGCCCCGAGACCGTCGTGCTGCGCCCCAACGGGCTGGTCGGCCTGCGCGCCGTGCCGGCCGCCGCCGGCAGCGTGCAAGAGGACATCGCCGCGCTCGGCGCCCTGCTCGAGTACTGCCTCACCGGCCGCACCTCCGACGGGCCCGGCCCCGCGCCGGTCATCGCCGCGCCCGACCTCGCCGCCCTGGTCCGCCGCGCCCGCTCCACCGAGCCGGGCGCGCGACTGGCCAGCGCCGCCGCGATGGCCGCGCTGCTCGCCGAGCGTCCCCGCTCGCACTCCTCGGTCCCCGTCCGCGACCGCGACGAGAGCGACAGCGGCTGGCTGCGCCGGCTGCGCGAGCACCGGGAGGCCGAGCAGTCCGGCGCCCGGCCCGACGCCACCCAGGCGGTCGCCCCGGTCGGCGGCGCGCCGCAGCGGCTCGTCCCCGGCACGCTGCCCCCGGTCCCGCCCGCCCCCGCGCACGCCGAGCCCCAGCACGCCGAGCCCCGGCACGCCGAGGCCGAGGACGCCTGGCTCGAGGACGACCGCCGCGACGACGTCTGGGACGACGACGTCCTGGCCGGTGACGACCACGACGACGAGGACGACGAGCCGCGCTCGAGCACGTCCCGCCGGCTGCTGGTCATCGGCCTGCCGCTGGCCGCGCTGGTCGTCGTCGTGCTGCTGGCGCTGTGGGTGGGCAACAACCTGCTGTCGGTGTCCGGCGAGGTCGACTCGCCCGGGACCACGCCCCCGGCCCCGACCAGCAGCGCGCCGGCCGAGGACAGCGCCGCCCCCACCTCCGCCGCGGCCGGGCCGGTCGCCCTCGCCGGCGGCGCGGTGTTCGACCCCTTCGGCGACGGCGAGCCCGAGAACGACGACGAGGTCCCCGCCTCCTTCGACGGCGACCCGGCCACCACCTGGTCCACCCTGAACTACCGGGGCTCGGCCGACTTCGGCAACCTCAAGCCCGGCGTCGGCGTCGTCTACGACCTCGGCTCGGCCCAGGCCGTCGGCGGTGTGACCCTCACGACCAGCACCCCCGGCATCGCCGTCGAGGTGCGCACCGGCGACGCCCCGGACGGCGAGCTCGACTCGTTCGCGGTCGCCGCCACCGGCACGGTCGACGGCACCGCCGAGCTGGCCTTCGAGGAGCCGGTGACCACGCAGTACGTGCTGGTCTGGGTGACCGGCCTGGTGCCCGCCGAGGACGGCTTCGCGGGCACGCTCGCCGAGGTCGCCGTCACCCCCGCCGGCTGACCACGGCCTGACCACGGCCTGACCGCCGGGCGCCGCCACGCGGCCGCCGGCGGCCCTCCGGCGGGAATCCCGCCCTACGATGCCGCGTTGTGCCGCACGTGACCGATCCCCAGCCCACCCCCGGCCCCGCCACGACGACCGAGATCACCTCCCCGGTCATCCCGCCGGCGGAGCACGACGGTGTCCGTGACCTGATCATCATCGGGTCGGGCCCTGCCGGGTACACCGCGGCGATCTACGCCGCGCGGGCCAACCTGCACCCGCTGGTCTTCGAGGGCTCCCAGTTCGGCGGCGCCCTCATGACGACCACCGAGGTCGAGAACTTCCCCGGCTTCGCCGAGGGCATCCAGGGTCCGCAGCTGATGGACGACATGCGCACCCAGGCCGAGCGCTTCGGCGCCGAGCTGGTCGCCCGCGACGTCACCGAGGTCGACCTGAACGCGACGCCGAAGGTCGTGAAGGTCGGCGACGAGGTGCACCGGGCGCACGCGGTCATCGTCGCCACCGGCTCCAAGTACCGGTACCTGGGCCTGGACAACGAGCAGCGGCTGCTCGGCCGCGGCGTGTCGGCCTGCGCCACCTGTGACGGGTTCTTCTTCCGCGACCAGGACATCGTGGTCGTCGGCGGCGGCGACTCGGCGATGGAGGAGGCCACCTTCCTCACCCGCTTCGCCAAGAGCGTGACCGTCGTGCACCGCCGCGAGGAGCTGCGCGCCTCGAAGATCATGCAGAAGCGCGCCCAGGACAACGAGAAGATCCGCTGGGCCCTCGGCAAGCAGGTCACCGACGTCCTCGGCGAGCAGACCGTCTCCGCCGTGCAGCTCACCGACGTCGCCAGCGGCAGCACCGAGGAGCTCCCGGTGTCGGGCCTGTTCGTCGCCATCGGCCACGACCCGCGCAGCGAGCTGTTCGCGGGCCAGCTCAAGCTCGACGACGAGGGCTACGTGCAGGTGGAGCACCCCAGCACCCGCACCAACATCGACGGCGTGTTCGCGTGCGGCGACGTCGTCGACCACGTCTACCGGCAGGCGATCACCTCGGCCGGCACCGGCGCGGCGGCGGCCATCGACGCCGAGCGCTGGCTGGCCGAGACCTTCGACGAGCGCTGACGGAGGACCCCCTCGTCCCCCGCGAGGGGGCCGTTCCAGCAGGTCAGCACGGCGGGCATACCGCACCCCCTCCGCGGGTTATCCACCCCGGAGGCCCACCGGACCTCGACCGACCAGAGGGAGAACGACCATGGCAGGCAACACCGTGACGGTGACCGACGCGAGCTTCGCGAGCGACGTGCTGGGCAGCGACAAGCCCGTGCTCGTCGACTTCTGGGCGGAGTGGTGCGGGCCGTGCAAGATGGTCGCCCCGGTGCTGGAGGAGATCGCCCGCGAGCACGGCGAGAAGCTGACCATCGCCAAGCTCAACATCGACGAGAACCCCCAGATCGCCCGCGACTACCAGGTGATGTCGATCCCGACGATGACCGTCTTCCAGGGCGGCAAGCCGGTGAAGAGCATCATCGGCGCCAAGCCGAAGGGCGCCATCCTCTCGGACCTCGCCGACTACATCTGAGCCGGCGCACGGTCTGACGAAGGACCTCCCTGCCCCCCACCGCTCGCACGCTCGCGGCGGGCCCCCGCAGGGAGGCCGTTCCAGAAGGTCCCCAGGGCCCCGCTCGTCCGCACCGGACGGGCGGGGCCCTCGGCGTCCGCGGCGCGCGCGGGGCGACCCCCGGCGGGCCGGATGGTGTCGCGCACGGGACAATCGAGGGCACGATGGGTAGCGAGAGCAGCATGGAGCCGCTGGGTCCGGGCAGCACCGGGCCGGCGGTGGCCGACGTCCGGGCGGCGCTGCGCAGCCTCGGGCTGCTGGCGGTCGACGCCGCCGCCGGCGAGAGCGTCGGCGAGGAGTACGACCCCGCCACCGAGCTCGCCGTCCGGCACTTCCAGCAGGTGCGCGGGCTCTCGGTCGACGGCCGCGTGGGCGAGGAGACCTACCGGGCGCTGTCGGAGGCGCGCTGGTCGCTGGGCGACCGGCTGCTGCACCACGACCCCGAGCGCCCCATGCGCGGCGACGACGTCACCAACCTGCAGGAGCGGCTGCTCGAGCTCGGCTACGACGCCGGCCGCGCCGACGGCATCTTCGGCCGCGAGACCGAGACCGGGCTGCGCGCCTTCCAGCGCGACTACGGCCTGACCGCCGACGGCACCTGCGGCCCCGGGACGCTGCGCGCGCTGCGCCAGCTCGGCCGCAAGGTCACCGGCGGCCGCCCCCAGCTGCTGCGGCAGAGCGCGAGCTTCGTCGACAGCGGGCCGCACCTCATCGGCCGGCGGATCGTCGTCGACCCGGGGCACGGCGGCGCCGACACCGGCTTCACCGCCGGGGAGACGACCGAGGCCGACCTGGTGCTCGACCTCGCCAGCCGGATCGAGGGGCGCCTGGCCGCCGCCGGCGCCACCGTCTACCTCACCCGCGGCCGCGACCAGAACCCGACGGCGGAGCAGCGGACGGCGTTCGCCAACGACGCCCGCGCCGACCTGTTCATCTCCCTGCACATGGACGCCCACGGCTCCGAGCACGCCCGCGGGGTGGCCAGCTACTACTACGGCACCGGCTCCGGCACGTCGTCGACGGTGGGGGAGCGGTTCGCCGACCTCGCCCGCCGCGAGATGGTCGCCCGCACCGGCATGCTGGACCTCGGCGGGCACCCCAAGACGTGGGACCTGCTGCGCTGGACCCGCATGCCCGCCGTCCGCCTCGACTGCGGCTACCTGTCGCACCCGGTGGACCGGCTGCTGCTGCTCGACGCGCGGCTGCGCGGCACGGTCGCCTCCGCGGTGCTCGCCGCCGTCCAGCGGCTCTTCCTCCCGGCGGAGGCCGACCCGCCCACCGGCACGTTCGTGTTGCCCCAGAAGGTGTGACGACCACGTCGTCGGCCTACCGGCCGACACCGCGGCCAGGAGCCGTCCCCCTGGTGCGCTGAGCCCTGCCATGCCGTCCCGGCCGGGAGCCTCCGGCCCCTCGGTCGGTCCGGCATCCCGCGCGGGGCGGCTCACCGGTGTGACCTCTGTGACGGGTGTAGCCCCAGGTGTGACGGGTCCGTCTCACCCGCCGTGTCGGGGAGACGGACCCGTGCCCGTCCCTACACTCGGTCCGTGGCCTCCACCCCGCCGTCGCACGGCCAGCCGCACCGCCCCCCGCCGCAGCAGCACGGGCACGTCATCCCCCGTCACCCGCGGCTGGACCCCCTCGCCGACCGGTACGCAGCCCGCACCCACGGCATGAAGACCTCGGAGATCCGCGCGCTGTTCTCCGTCGTCAGCCGGCCCGAGGTGGTCTCGCTGGCCGGCGGGATGCCCGCGGTCACCGCACTCCCGCTCGACGCCGTCGGCTCGATGATCGGCGAGCTGGTCAGCGGCATGGGCGCGCAGACGCTGCAGTACGGCTCCGGTCAGGGCGACCCGCGGCTGCGCGAGCGCATCTGCGACGTCATGGCGCTCGAGGGCATCACCGACGCCTCGCCCAGCGAGGTCGTCGTGACCGTCGGCTCGCAGCAGGGCCTCGACCTCGTCACCCGCGTCTTCTGCGACCCGGGCGACGTCATCCTCGCCGAGGGCCCCTCCTACGTCGGTGCGCTCGGCGTCTTCCAGGCCGCCGAGGCCCGCGTGCGGCACGTGCCCATGGACGACGACGGGCTGATCCCGGAGGCGCTGGAGCAGGCGCTCATCGAGTGCCGCGCCAACGGCGACCGGGTCAAGTTCCTCTACACGGTGCCGAACTACCACAACCCCGGCGGCGTCACGCTGTCCGAGCCGCGGCGCCAGGCGATCGTCGACATCGCCGACCGCTACGACCTGCTCGTCATCGAGGACAACCCCTACGGCCTGCTCGGCTTCGACCGGGAGCCGATGCGCGCGCTGCGGGCCCGCGACGCCCAGCGGGTCATCTACCTCGGCTCGTTCTCCAAGACCTTCTCGCCGGGCCTGCGCGTGGGCTGGGTGCTCGCGCCGCTCGCCGTCCGCGAGAAGCTCGTGCTGGCCACCGAGGCGCAGGTGCTCTGCCCGCCGTCGCTGACCCAGTACGCCGTCGCCCGGTACCTCGACACCCAGCCGTGGCGCGAGCAGATCAAGCTGTTCACCGAGCTCTACCGGGAGCGGCGCGACGCCACCCTGGAGTCCCTCGACGCGCTCATGCCGCCCGGCACCACCTGGACCCGCCCCGATGGCGGCTTCTACGTGTGGCTGAAGCTCCCGAACGGCCTGGACAGCAAGCTCATGCAGCCGCGCGCGGTGAACGCGCACGTCGCCTACGTGCCGGGCATCGGCTTCTACGCCGACGGCTCGGGCCGCGAGTACATGCGGCTGTCCTACTGCTACCCCGAGCCCGACCAGATCCGCGAGGGCGTGCGCCGCCTGGCCCGGGTCATCGAGGCCGAGCTGGACCTGCACTCCACCTTCGACGCCGTCGACACCGGCACCTTCCGCGCGGTCGGGCGGCCGACCCACACCGCGGAGACCATCGTCGGACCCGCCAACAGCGACCGGATCGAGGACTGAGCACGTGACCGAGCCCGCCCCGTCCCCCGTGGCCGAGCGCCCGGCCGAGGAGACGCCGCTGCGCGCCGTCGTCCTCGCCGGCGGCCTGACCTTCGAGCGCGAGGTCAGCCTGTCCTCGGGCACCCAGGTGGTCGAGGAGCTCGCGCGCGTCGGCGTCGACGCCGAGCTGCGCGACGCCGACGCCGAGCTGCTGCCGGGCCTCGCCGCGGCACCGGCCGACGCGGTCTTCGTCGCCCTGCACGGCGCCACCGGCGAGGACGGCGCCCTGCGCGCGGTCCTCGACCTGGCCGGCGTCCCCTACGTCGGCTCCCCGGCCGCGGCCTGCCGCCTGGCCTGGGACAAGCCCGCCGCCAAGTCGGTGGTCCGCACCGCCGGCGTGACGACGCCGGACTGGGTGGCCCTGCCGCACTCGACGTTCCGCGAGCTCGGCGCCGGCGCCGTCCTCGACCTGATCGTCGCCCGCCTGGGGCTGCCGCTCATGGTCAAGCCCGCCTCCGGTGGCTCCGCGCTCGGCGCCCAGAAGGTCTCGCGGGTGGAGGACCTGCCCGCGGCGATGGTCAGCTGCTTCGCCTACGGCGACACGGTGCTCGTCGAGCGGTTCGTCGACGGCGTCGAGGTGGCGCTGTCGGTCGTCGACCTGGGGGAGGGCCCCGAGGCGCTGCCGGCGGTCGAGATCGCCCCCGAGTCCGGCGTCTTCGACTACACCGCGCGGTACACGCCCGGCCTCACGGAGTACCACGCGCCGGCCCGGCTCGCGGACGACGTCGCGGCCCGCGCGGCGCAGCTCGCCGTCCGGGTGCACGAGGCGCTCGGCCTGGCCGACCTGTCCCGCACCGACGCGATCGTCTCGCCCGACGGCGAGGTGCACTTCCTCGAGGTGAACGTCTCCCCGGGGCTGACCGAGACGTCGATGTTCCCGATGGCCGTGGAGGCCGCCGGGCACGACCTCGGCGAGGTCCTGGCCCGGCTGCTCACCCACCGGGCCCGCGCCCAGCGCCCCTGAGACCGGCTGCGACAGCGCCCGGGTTCCGTCCGTGACGGAACCCGGGCGCTGTCGTCTCAGGACTCCTCGTCGTCCTCGCGGCGGCCGGTGATGTCCGGCGCCATCTGGCCGATGATGCGCTGCAGGTCGTCGACCGAGCCGAACTCGACGACGATGCGCCCCTTCGCCCGGCCGATCTGGATCTTGACCTTGGTCTCGAAGACGTCGGACAGCCGGCCGGCGAGGTCCTCGACGCCGGGCGCGCTGATCCGGCGGGCGCGCCGGCGCGAGGCCGGCTGCTCGGCGGCGGCGAGGGCCACCGCCTCCTCCGTCGCCCGCACCGAGAGGCCCTCGGCGACGATCCGGCCGGCGAGCGCCTCCTGCGCCTCGGCGTCGCCCAGCCCGAGCAGCGCCCGCGCGTGGCCGGCCGAGATGACGCCGGCGGCCACCCGGGTCTGCACCTTCACCGGCAGCTTGAGCAGCCGGATGGTGTTGGTGACCTGCGAGCGGCTGCGGCCGATGCGCTGGGCCAGCTCCTCGTGGGTGGCGCCGAACTCCTCCAGCAGCTGCTGATAGGCCGCGGCCTCCTCCAGCGGGTTGAGCTGGACCCGGTGGATGTTCTCCAGCAGGGCGTCGCGCAGCAGCGCGTCGTCCTCGGTGTCGCGGACGATCGCCGGCACCGTCTCGAGCTCCGCGGCGCGGGCGGCCCGCAGCCGCCGCTCGCCCATGATGAGCTCGTAGCCGCCGCCGGAGTCGCTGCCGCGCTCGCGGACGACGATCGGCTGCAGCAGGCCGAACTCGCGCACCGAGTAGGTGAGCTCCTCCAGCGCCTCGTCGTCGAAGACCTGGCGGGGCTGGCGGGGGTTGGGGACGACGTCGGTGACGGCCACCTCGCGCAGCTGCGCGCCGGGCACCCCGACGGCCGCCTCGGCCTGGGCGGCGACGGTGGCCGCGGCCTGCGCGGCGGGGGGCAGGAGGGTGACGGGGGAGCCCGCCGTCGTCCCACCCGTCTCCGGGGCCCCACCCGCCTCGGGGGCGGGCGCGGTCTCGGTCTGGGGCAGCGTCGGCTGCTCGACCGGGGGAGCGGTGGGGATGAGCGCCGCCAGGCCGCGGCCCAGGCCGCCACGCTTGCTCATCGGGTCTCCTCGGAGGTGGGGACGGGCAGGACGCCGGCGTCGGACTCGGGGAAGGCGCGCTTCAAGGCACCCGACGGCGGGCCCGAGGACGGCCGGATGGCCGGCATCGGCGCGGTGGCCGGGGCCGGCGGGGGAGGCGGCGGGCCCATCGGCCGGGGGTCGCGCTCCGGCTGCAGGTGCACGCCGCGCTCGGCGAGCTCGCGGGCGGCCTCGACATAGCTGGTCGACCCGCGCGAGCCCGGGTCGTAGGTGAGCACCGACTGCCCGTACCCCGGCGCCTCGGACACCCGGACGTTGCGCGGGATGACCGTCGTCAGCACCAGGTCGCCGAAGTGGCTGCGGACCTCCTCCGCGACCTGGTCGGCGAGCTTGGTCCGGGCGTCGTACATCGTCAGCAGGATGGTGCGGACGGCGATCCCCGGGTTGAGGTGCGCCCGCACCAGCTCGATGTTGTTGAGCAGCTGCCCGAGGCCCTCCAGCGCGTAGTACTCGCACTGGATGGGGATGAGCACCTCGTCGCCGGCCACGAGCGCGTTCAGCGTCAGCAGGCCCAGCGACGGCGGGCAGTCGATGAGGACGTAGTGCGGCCGCTGGTCCTCGGGCAGGCCCTGGATGTAGCCCTCGATGGCCCGGCGCAGGCGGTACTCGCGGGCGACGACGGACACCAGCTCGATCTCCGCGCCCGCCAGGTCGATCGTGGCCGGGACGCAGCGCAGCAGCGGGCTCGCCGTCGTGGGGTGCACGACGTCGGCCAGCGAGCTGTCGCCGACGAGCGCGTCGTAGATCGACGGCGTCCCGACGGTGTGCTCGACGCCGAGCGCCGTGCTGGTGTTGCCCTGCGGGTCGAGGTCGATGACCAGCGCCCGCAGACCGAACAGCGCCAGCGCGACGCCGAGGTTGACCGTCGAGGTGGTCTTCCCGACGCCGCCCTTCTGGTTGGCGACCGTGATGACCCGGATGCGGCCCGGCGGCGGGAACGGCTCCTGGTCGGCGGCGTGCAGCACGCGGGTGGCCCGCATCGCCTCCATCGCGATGGGGCTGTCGAACTCCGCGCCGCCGGAACTGGCCGACGAGTCGGCCGCGAGGCTGCTCCGCAGCCGCTGGCCCGGGTCGGTCATCGGGGGTCCTCCCTGCCGTCCCGTTTCACGTGGAACGGGTACGGGTTGCTCTGTGCGTTCCACGTGGAACGCGGCGTAGCCGAGCGGTCACCGCGTGCCGCGCGTCATGACCACCACGGTAGTGGCAGCGTCCCCGAGCCCGGCACCGACAGCCCGCGCGTGGACGTCGCGCATCCCGGCGGCGGTCAGCTGCGGGAGCATCGCCGGCAGCTCCTCGACCGCGCGGGCGCCGACCAGGGCCACCAGTCGGGCGCCGGGGCGCAGCAGGCCCCGGCACCAGCCGACCAGCCGGGGGAGCGCCGCGACCGCCCGGGCGGTGACGACGTCGACCGCCCCCACGGCCGTGACCACCGAGCGCTCCTCGGCGCGGCCGCGGACCACCCGCCAGCCGGTGCCGAGTTCGGCGACGACCTCCTCGAGGAACTCCACCCGTCGCGCCATCGGCTCGACGAGGGCGAGCGAGAGGTCGGGCCGGGCCAGCGCGAGCGGGATGCCGGGCAGGCCCGCCCCGCTGCCGACGTCGACGACCCGGGCGCCGTCGGGGACGGCCTCGGCCACCGCGGCGCTGTTGAGGACGTGTCGCTCCCACAGCCGCGGCACCTCCCGCGGCCCGATCAGGCCGCGGGTGACGCCGTCGGAGGCCAGCCGGGCGACGTAGCGCTCGGCGTCGGGCAGCGCCGCCCCGAAGACGTCGCGTGCGACGGGCGGGGCCGGTGGGGCGGACGGGGCGCCGGCCGCCTGCTCGGAGGGGCCGCTCACCGCTCCGGCAGGACCACGACGCGGCGGGCGGGCTCCTCGCCCTCGGACTCGCTGCGGACGCCGGCCACGCCGGCGATGACGTCGTGGACGACCTTGCGCTCGAAGGGGTTCATCGGCGACAGCCGCTCGGGCTGCCCGCTGCCGGCCACCCGCGCGGCCGTGTCGGCGGCCATGGAGGTGAGGTCGGCGCGCCGCTTCGCGCGGTAGCCGCCGACGTCGAGCATGAGCCGGCTGCGGACGCCGGTGGCCTGCGCGACGGCGAGGCGGGTGAGCTCCTGCAGCGCCTCGAGCACCGCGCCGTCGGAGCCGACGAGGTCGTCGAGCTCGCCGCCGACGATGGCCACCGAGGCCCGGTCGCCCTCCACGTCGAGGTCGATGTCGCCGTCGACGTCGAGGATGTCGAGCAGCCGCTCGAGGTAGTCGCCGGCCACGTCGCCCTCGCGGACGAGCAGGTCGGTGCCGCGGGGGGCCACGCCCTCGACGGCCGGCTCGAGCGCGGCGTCGGCGCCGGTCTCGTCGGTGTCGGGGAGCTCGACGTCGGCGACCGGGCCGGTGGCCGGGCTCAGGACGGCGCCAGCGGTGACCTCGGCGGTCGCGGCGGTGTCGCCGGCGGGCTGGTGCGGAACGCTCACGGAGGGACCTCCAGTCGGTGCGGGCAGCCGGGCGTACCCGGGGGTCAGGAGCCGGCCGGCGCCGTCACGGGACGGCGGCTCGGGGCCGGCGGGTGCGTCCGCGGGACGCAGGGGTCAGCGGCGCTTCTTCTTCCCGCCGGTGCCGGCCGCGCGGCCGTGCGGCGGGCGGCCGGGGCGGTTGCCCCTGCCGGCGCCGTTGGCCGACGCGCCGCCGGAGCCGCCGGACCCGTTGCCCGACCTGCCAGACGCGGTCGCGCCCCCGGCACCGGTGCCGTTCGCGGGCGTGCCGTCCGCCGGGCCGGTGGCGGGCGTGCCGCCGGCCGTCGCGCCGCCGGTGCTCGCGCCCGTGGCGCCGTCGGTGCCGTTGCCGTCCTTGGTCAGGGCGACGCCGGGGGTGGCGGGACGGCCGCTCCTACCGGGGCGGACCGGCTTGGCGCCGGGCTTGGGGGCCAGCGTCTTCGGGTCGATCGCCGGCTTGTCGGCGGCGGCCTTGGCGAGCGCGGCGGGGGAGCCGGGCGGGGGCAGCTTGCGCAGGATGAAGAACTGCTGGCCCAGCGTCCACAGGTTGTTGGTCATCCAGTAGAGCAGGACGCCGATCGGGAAGAAGAAGCCCGTGACGAAGAGGCTGATCGGCATGCCGTAGAGCAGCAGCTTCTGCACCATCGCGGCCTGGCCCTCGACCGGGCCGGAGCGCGCCATGATCTGCTTCTGCGTGATGTACGTGGTGACGCACATGATCACCATGAGGATCAGCGCGACGGTGCGGATGCCGCCCTGGGAGACGCCGGGCAGGGCGAGGATGTCGGTGGCCTTCTGCCCCGTCATGTTGAACGACGAGGAGATCGGCGCGCCGAACAGCTCGGCGCGCGCCGCCTGGTCGGTGAGCTCGTCGGACCAGCTGTAGAGGCCGTCGGCGCCCGGACGCAGCCGGCGCAGGACGTGGAACAGCGACAGGAAGACCGGGATCTGCGGCAGGATCGGCAGGCAGCCGGCCAGCGGGTTGACCCCGCGCTCCTTCTGCAGCGCCATCATCGCCTGGCTGAAGCCCTGGCGGTCGGCGCCGTACTGCTTGCGCAGCTTCTGGATCTCCGGCTGGATCTCCTGCATCGCCCGCTGGCTCTTGACCTGCTTGACGAACAGCGGGAACAGGATCAGGCGCACGGTGACGACGAGGAACACGATCGACAGCGCCCAGGTGATGCCGGCGGCCGGGTCGAGGAACGTCGAGAACACCGAGTGCCACGTCTTCATGACGAAGGCGATCGCGGTGTACAGCCAGTCAAGCAACGCCAGCCTCCTGCTGCGGGGTCCGGCGGTCAGCCGGCGGGGTCTCGGGGGCGGGGCGACGGGCGCCGTCGGCGGCGGGCGCCGCGGGAACCGGTCCCGCGGGCGTCGCTGTCATCGACGTGCGGCCGTCGCCGCCGGTTCCGGCGGTCGCCCGCCCGGCGCGCGGCGCCGGGACCGGGTCGAAGCCACCGGGGTGCCAGGGTGCGCACTTGAGCAGCCGCCGCAGTGCCAGCCACGACCCGCGGGCGGCGCCGTGGACGGCGACCGCCTCGGCGGCGTAGGCGCTGCAGGTGGGTGCGAAGCGGCAGCGGGGCGGCAGGGCCGGGCTGATCGCGCGGGAGTAGAAGCCGATCGCCGCGAGCAGGGCGCGGGCGACCGGGCCGCGGCGACGGGGTCCGGGCCCCGCTGCGCCGGTCACGACCGCGTCCGCTCGCGCAGCAGCCGGTCGAGGCCCGCGGCGAGGTCGCGGCGCAGCACCGCCGAGTCGGCGGTGCCGGCCTCGGGCCGCGCGCGGACGACGAGGTCGGCCGTGGCGGGCAGGCGGGACAGCTCCTCGCGGACCGCCGCCCGCAGGCGCCGGGTCACGCGGTGGCGGACCACCGAGTTGCCCACCGCCCTGCCGACGACGAAGCCGGCCCGGGGGCCGGACGCTGCGGCCGCACCGTCCCCGGACACGTCAGGACCCCCGGCCGCGCTGGCCGGGGGTCGGACGGGGAGGTAGTGGAGCACCATGGTCGGCCGACCGGCCCGCCGGCCGGACCGGACGACCGCGGTGAACTCCGGACGCCGGCGCAGGCGGGCCTGCGCGGGCAGCACCTCAGGCGGAGAGCTTCTCGCGGCCCTTGCGGCGGCGGCCGGCGAGGATCGCGCGGCCCGCACGGGTGCGCATCCGCAGCCGGAAGCCGTGGGTCTTGGACCGGCGGCGGTTGTTCGGCTGGAAGGTGCGCTTGCTCACGGGGAACTCCTACGGCAGGACGTCGGTGGTGCGGGCCCGCCGGTGGGCAGGCACGCTGCGGGGTACGGGGCGGGACGGCACTCGCCGCTCCGCGCGACCCCGGAGGCTGGTCTCCGGGCACCCCGACGGGTACACGGACTCCGCCCATCATAACCAGGGCGGCGGGGAGGACGGCCAGGACCGGCGACGGCCCCTCCGACCGGGCGACCGGCACGGGACCCGTCCGGGGACCGGGCCCGGTGTGACCACTCAGGCTGCACCCCCGGGGCGGACGGTTGGTGGCGACGCGCCGACCGGGAGGGGACGACACGCCGAACGACACGCACGCCGGCGGCCACCGCGGCGCCCGGACGTCGTTGCCGGGCTGTGGACGGGGCTGTTAGCGTCGCCGTCGCTCCGGTCCGGGTGACCTGCCCGGCACGGGGGCCGACCACCCGGTCGACCTGACCGCCGTCCGCCTCGAGCCGTATCACGACCTCCCTCCCGATCAGCGACGACGCCGGGACCGACCCGCCAGCGGCGAGTCGACAAGGCGCCGTGTCGCCGGTCGTGCACAGCCTGTGGACACTCGTGTGGATCCCGTGTGTCCGGACGTCCACACCCGGGCGCCGCGACACCGGGGACCCGGGACGTGCGGGACGGTCGGACCACGGGGACAGCACCAGCTTGGGGAGGACACGGTCATGGCCGATGCCACGGAGGACCTGGCGGAGGTCTGGGACTCGGTCCGCGAGCGGCTGGCCACGAGCCTGACCCGTCAGCAGAACGCGATGCTCAACCTGACCCGGCCGGTGGGCCTCGTCGGGGGCACCGCCGTGCTGGCCGCCCCCAACGAGTTCACCCAGACCGTGCTCGAGTCCCGCATGCGCCGGGTGCTGGCCGAGGCGCTGTCCGAGCAGCTCGGCCGCGACATCGGCGTCGCCATCCAGCTGGAGGACGCCCCCGCCGGCGCGACCGAGCCCGAGGCCCCGACCCGCCGGCCGTGGACGCCGCCGGTCCCCGAGCCGACCGACGAGGACCGCGAGCGGGCCGACGACGGCCGCAGCGCCTTCGGTGTCCGCAGCGACGCCCGCCCGCTGGAGCGCGCGCCCCGCGACGGCGCCCCCGGCTACGACGACCGCCCCTTCGACGACCGCCCCTTCGACGACCGCCCCTTCGACGGCGCGCGGGCCGAGGCGCCGCGCGGGCGGGAGGACGTCCGGTACCCCGACGAGCGCTTCGGCGACGGCCGGTACCCCGACGACCGCCGTGCCGAGGACCGTCGCGCCGACGAGCGCCGTGCGGACGACCGCCGTGGCGACGACCGCTACGC
Organism: Geodermatophilus sp. SYSU D01106; assembly: GCF_054049995.1. Classification (NCBI taxonomy): domain Bacteria; kingdom Bacillati; phylum Actinomycetota; class Actinomycetes; order Geodermatophilales; family Geodermatophilaceae; genus Geodermatophilus; species Geodermatophilus sp. SYSU D01106. The sequence continues at coordinate 44,807 of NZ_JBJGYM010000024.1, forward strand.
CGACGCCGCCCGCTACGAGACCGCACGGCCGGCCGACACCCGTGCGGCCGAGTCGTCCGCCGACGGCGCGGGGGAGTGGGGCGGCACCGACTGGAGCCCCGCGGTGCGCGGCCGCGGCCGCCGGCGCGGCGTCCGGCCGGGGGAGGGCGCCGAGGTGCTGCCCTTCGACCTCGGCGACGACGCCCCGCCCGCCGACGAGCCCGAGGGCCGGCGCGACCGGGGCCCGGCGCGGTCCGGGGGCGGCGCGGTGCCGCTGTTCGGCGACCGCCGTCCCCCGGCGGGCCTGGACCCGGGCCTGAACCCCAAGTACGTCTTCGACAGTTTCGTCATCGGCAACAGCAACCGGTTCGCGCACGCCGCGGCGGTCGCCGTCGCCGAGGCCCCGGCGCGGGCCTACAACCCGCTGTTCGTCTACGGCGACTCCGGGCTGGGGAAGACGCACCTGCTGCACGCGATCGGCCACTATGCGGCGCGGATGTTCCCCAACGTGCGGGTGCGCTACGTCAGCACCGAGGAGTTCACCAACGAGTTCATCAACCTGGTTCACTCCGGCCGGGCCGAGGACTTCCGCCGTCGCTACCGCGACATCGACTTCCTGCTGATCGACGACATCCAGTTCCTGGAGCGCGCCGAGCGGACGCAGGAGGAGTTCTTCCACACCTTCAACACGCTCCACAACGCGAGCAAGCAGATCGTCATCACCTCCGACCGGGCACCGAAGAAGCTGACGACGCTGGAGGACCGGCTGCGCACCCGCTTCGAGTGGGGCCTGATCACCGACGTCCAGGCGCCCGACCTCGAGACCCGCATCGCGATCCTGCGCAAGAAGGCCTACGGCGAGCGCCTGCAGGTGCCCGACCCGGTGCTGGAGTTCATCGCCAGCAAGGTGCAGACCAACATCCGCGAGCTCGAGGGCGCGCTGATCCGGGTCACCGCCTTCGCCAGCCTCAACAAGCAGCAGGTCGACCTGCCGCTGGCCGAGCTGGTGCTCAAGGACCTGATCAGCGACGAGCAGGGCCCGCAGATCACCGCGGCGATCATCATGGCGGCGACCGCGGAGTACTTCTCCGTGACGATGGAGGAGCTGCAGGGCGCCAACCGCAGCCGCACGCTGGTCAACGCCCGCCAGATCGCCATGTACCTGTGCCGGGAGCTCACCGAGCTGTCCCTGCCGCGGATCGGTGCGTCCTTCGGCGGCAAGGACCACACCACGGTCATGCACGCGGTCAAGAAGATCACCAACCTGATGAGCGAGCGCCGGGCCACCTACACCCAGGTGACCGAGCTGACCGCCCGCATCAAGAGCCGCGCCCGCCAGTAGCCGGCGCCCGGCCCGTGCCGTCCCGCCGGCACGGAGGGGTCCCGCGCGGGATGTCCACAGCCGGAGGACGGGGACCGGGGCCCGGGCGGCCCCCTCCGGCTCCCGTCGTCACGCGGCTGACGGGCGGTGACCGGCCTCCCGGGTGTCGACATCGCGCCGAGTTGTCCCCAGGGATGTGCACACCCTGGGGAGATCGTGATCGGGGTGTGACCCCGCCGTCGCGACCGGCCTGGCACGGGGTGCCGTCCCCAGGGAACTCCCCAGTGTGTGTACGGAGCCCCTCGCTCCCGTCCCGACCTGCGCCTTCGTCCCGTCCGGAGGCCTCCGTCCCCACCCCGCGGTGGTCGCGGCGCGGCCGCCGCCGGCGGGCTGGGACACGGGCTGGGCACGGACTGGGGACGGACAGGGGGTGGACCGGGGACAGGACGTGGATCCGCGGGGGTCGTTGTGCACGGCCGTCGAGATGTCCACGTGTCGACAACAGGAGCACGCCGGTTCCCCACAGTGGGCCAACATGTCGACTCGGGCGCTGACCTGCGCGAAGGGCCTCGATCCCCAGCTTCCACACCGGTGATGACGGAGATGAGGGATAGAGATCGAGATTTCCTTGAACCCCAGTAGGGGTGGGGAAGTCCCGGCCCGGGGGCCTCCAGGAGCGATGAAGAGCAGCGACGAGGAGCAGGGAGAAGCGACGCCGGGGACGAGGACGAGAGCGACGGCAGGAGCAGGAACAGGACAGCGACCCCGGCGGCATTACGCCGGCGACGGGACACCTGATCGGGTCCCGGGTTCCCCCGGCCGTGCACCGACGGGCACGATGAACCGCGCAGGACGGACAGCACCACCCCGGTGAGCACGGACGCCGGGGAGCGGTGCGCAGAGACAGCAGTGGACCGTGCAGAGCTGGGGTGGGTCGGTCATGGAGTTCCGGGTGACACGCGAGGTGCTCGCCGATGCCGTCGCGTGGACGGCGCGCAGCCTCCCGCCGCGGCCCTCGGTGCCGGTGCTCGCCGGCATCCTGCTCGAGGTCGACGGCAGCCAGCTGTCGGTGTCCGGCTTCGACTACGAGGTCTCCGCCCGTGCGGAGGTCGACGTGCAGGCCGCAGAGGCCGGCCGCGTGCTGGTGCCGGGCCGGCTGCTCGCCGAGATCACCCGCGCGCTGCCCCCGCAGCCGGTCGACATCCACGCCGAGGGCCCGCGGCTGGCCATCACCTGCGGCAACGCGCGGTTCAGCCTGCCGACGCTGCCGGTCGAGGACTACCCGTCCCTGCCGTCGATGCCGTCGTCGGCCGGCGTGGTCGACAGCGACGTCTTCGCCGAGGCGGTCGGCCAGGTCGCCGTCGCCGCCGGCCGTGACGACACCCTCCCCATGCTCACCGGCGTCCGCCTGGAGATCGACGACGACCGGGTGACGCTGGCGGCCACCGACCGCTACCGGCTCGCGGTGCGCGAGTTCGCCTGGCGGCCGGACACCCCGGGCACCTCGGCCGCGGTGCTGGTCCCGGCGCGCACGCTCGCCGACGCCGCCCGCACGCTCACCAGCGGCCCGGAGATCACCGTCTCGCTGTCCTCCGGCGGCTCGGGCGAGGGCATCCTGGGCCTGTCGGGCAAGGACCGGCAGACCACCACCCGGCTGCTCGACGCCGAGTTCGTCAAGTACCGCGCGATCATGCCGAGCGAGTCCGCGGCCAACGCCACGCTCCCGGTCGCGCAGTTCACCGACGCCGCCAAGCGCGTGGCGCTGGTGGCCGAGCGGGGCACGCCCCTGCGCTGCGAGTTCACCCCCGGCCAGGTCACCCTGCGCGCCGGCGGCAGCGACGACGAGGGGCAGGCCGAGGAGCGCTGCGACGTCGACTTCGACGGCGACCCGCTGACGATCGGCTTCAACCCGACGTTCCTGCTCGACGGGCTCGCCGCGGTGCACACCGGCCGCGCGCGGATGGACTTCACCAGCCCGCTCAAGCCCGCGGTGCTCTCCGGCGTCGAGGACCCGGCCACCGACGACGACGGCGCCTCGCGCCCGGCCGAGCGGCCCGGCAGCTACCGGTACCTGATCATGCCGGTGCGTCTCCCCGGCTGATCCCAGACCGCAGGACGGGGCTCGATCGGGCCCTCCACGGAGGTGTCCCGGGCCGTGCGCCCGGGCACCGCATCCCGCGGGCACCCGCACCGGCGCGTGCGCCCGCATGACGACGACGGTGTGCGACGAGAGGAAGAACCGTGCAGCTGGGGCTGATCGGGCTGGGCAAGATGGGCGGCAACATGGCCGAGCGGGTACGCCGCGCCGGCCACGAGGTCGTGGGGTACGACCGGGCGCCCGGCAAGCGGGACGTCGACAGCCTCGAGGGGCTCGTCGGCGCGCTCTCGGCACCGCGCGTGGTGTGGGTGATGGTCCCCGCCGGGGAGCCGACCCGGCAGACGGTGCGCGAGCTCGGTGAGCTGCTCGAGCCCGGTGACGTCGTCGTCGACGGCGGCAACTCCAAGTTCACCGACGACAAGGTGCACGCCGAGATGCTCGGCGAGAAGGGCATCGGCTACGTCGACGCCGGCGTCTCCGGCGGCGTGTGGGGCCTGGAGAACGGCTACGCGCTGATGGTCGGCGGCTCGGCCGACGACGTCGCGAAGGTGCAGCCGGTCTTCGACGCGCTCAAGCCGCCCGCGCCCACCGACGAGTCGGGCGAGGCCATCCCGGGCGCCGGCTTCGTGCACGCCGGCCCGGTCGGGGCCGGCCACTACGCGAAGATGGTCCACAACGGCATCGAGTACGCGCTGATGCAGGCCTATGGCGAGGGCTACGAGCTGCTGGCCGCCGTCGACCTGATCGAGGACGTCCCGGGCGTCGTCGCCTCGTGGACCCAGGGCACCGTCATCCGCTCGTGGCTGCTGGACCTGCTGGTCCGCGCGCTGCAGGAGGACCCCGCCCTCGAGCGCATCCGGGGCTACGCCGAGGACTCCGGCGAGGGCCGCTGGACGGTCATGGAGGCGATCGACAACGCCGTCCCCATGCCGACCATCGCGGCGTCGCTGTTCGCCCGCTTCTCCTCCCGCCAGGAGGACTCGCCGACCATGAAGGCGGTCGCCGCGCTGCGCAACCAGTTCGGCGGGCACGCCGTCCAGGCGATCCAGGCGCAGGAGGTCGAGCGCCCGGCGTGATGGAGGACCCCCCTGCCCCCCACTCTTCGCAGGCTCGCGGCGGGGCCCTGCAGGGGGGCCGTTCCAGCACCTCACCACCGGCCGGGTGCTGACGTGTACGTCCGGCACCTCCAGCTCGTCGGGTTCCGCAGCTGGGATAGGGTCGACCTGGCGCTGCGGCCGGGGCCGACGGTGTTCGTCGGCCGCAACGGCGAGGGCAAGACCAACCTCGTCGAGGCGGTCGGCTACCTCGCGACCATGGGCAGCCACCGGGTCTCCGGTGACGCGCCCCTGGTGCGGCACGGGGCGCCCCAGGCGGTGGTCCGGGCGGCGCTGCGCCGGGAGGACCGCGAGCTGCTCGTCGAGGTGGAGATCAACCCCGGCCGGGCCAACCGGGTGCGGGTCAACCGCTCCCCGCTGGCCCGGCCGCGGGAGCTGCTCGGCCTGGTGAAGAGCGTGCTGTTCGCCCCGGAGGACCTCGCGCTGGTCCGCGGCGACCCGGCCGAGCGGCGCCGGTTCCTCGACGACCTGCTGGTCAGCCGCACCCCGCGGCTGGCCGGGGTGCGCAGCGACTACGAGCGGGTGCTCAAGCAGCGCAACGCCCTGCTCAAGACCGCGCGGATGGCCCGCGGGGACGCGCTGGCCACCCTCGACGTCTGGGACGCCCACCTCGTCGACCTCGGCGGGCAGCTGCTGGCCGCCCGGCTGGCGCTGGTGGCCGACCTCGCGCCGCACGTGGCGCGGGCCTACGCGACGGTCGCCGGCGCGGGCGCCGCGGTCGCCGGGCTGGGCTACGCGAGCACCGTGCCGCTCGCCGGCGAGGGCGCGCCGCTGGCCGAGGGCGCGCCGACGCCGACGGCGGGCGAGCTGTCGGCGGCGCTGCGCGAGCGGATCGCCGAGCGGCGGCGCGACGAGGTCGACCGCGGGATGACGCTGGTCGGCCCGCACCGCGACGACCTCGTGCTGCACCTGGGCCCCGCGCAGGCCAAGGGCTTCGCCAGCCACGGGGAGTCCTGGTCGCTGGCCCTGGCGCTCAAGCTCGGCTGCTTCGCGCTGCTGCGGGCCGACGGCGAGGAGCCCGTGCTCGTCCTCGACGACGTCTTCGCCACCCTCGACGCCGGGCGGCGGGCCGCGCTGGCCGACGTCGCCCGCTCGGCCGAGCAGACGCTGATCACCGCCGCCGTCCTCGACGACGTCCCGCCCGAGCTCCGGGGCGCCCGCGTGGAGGTCGGCGGCGGACACGCGATCCTGACGGTCGAGAACACGGCCGACGACGAGGGAGGGTCCCCGTGAGCGAGGACCGGCCGGCCCGGCCCAGCGACATCGCCCGCGCCGCGCTGGAGGCGGCCCGCGCGGCCTCCGCCGCCCGGCCCGCGCCCACCCGCCGCCGGGTGGCCGGCCCGCGCCGTCGCTGGACCGGCCCCCGCCCCGGCGACGACGACCCGCAGCCCCTGGGCCGGCTGGTCGACTCCCTGGTGAGCACCCAGGACTGGTCGGAGCAGACCCGCGTCGGGGCGGTGTTCGGCCGCTGGTCGGCGATCGTCGGCGCCGACATCGCCTCGCACTGCCGGCCGGAGACCCTCACCGAGGGCGAGCTCCTCGTCGTCGCGGAGTCCACCGCCTGGGCCACCCAGCTGCGCCTGCTCGCGCCGACGATCCTCGCCAAGCTGCGCGCGTCGGTGGGCGGGGACGTCGTGACCCGGCTGCGCGTTGTCGGACCGACGGCCCCCAGCTGGAAGAAGGGCCCGCGGTCGGTCCGCGGGCGGGGGCCCCGCGACACGTACGGATGAGGACGGAACAGCGATGAGCAGCCCCCGGGACGACGACCCCCGCGACGACCCCCGCGACGACGACCCCCGCCGGCAGGAGCCGGGTCCCCTCGGCGACGACGGTCCCGACGCCCCCGGCGGCGTCCGGCGGGACCCGTCCGCCGGCGGGCCGGTGGTGTCCTGGTCGCCGGCGGCCCCGGGCGGGCCGCGGCCGCGCACGCCCGGCGTCGTCGAGCAGGTCTTCGCCTACCGGGGCGACACCGTCGGGGCGCAGGGCTGGGCGCTGCAGCACGGCTGGACGATCTCCGACGGCACCGCGCCCGAGGACGCCGTGCTGGCCGAGCTGGTCGCCTCCGCGCCGGTGCGCGCGAGCCGCGACCACCGCGCGGCCGGCGTGATGCGCGGTCGCGCCGGCAACCTCGAGCTCGTCGCGTTCGACGTCGTCTACACCGACAAGCGCTACACGGTGCCGGAGTGGGCGGTCACCGCCGCGCCCGTGCTCGTGCCGCTGCCGCCCGGGCTGCGGCTGTCCCCGGCGCGGTTCTGGCGGCACCGCACCGGCGGGCTGCTGCACGTCCCCAGCGGCGACCAGGCGTTCGACGACCGGTGGGTGCTGCTCACCGCCGAGGACGGCCCGGCGGTGCGCCGCCTGGTCGCCGACCCGGCCGTGCGCGACCTGCTGCTGCACAGCGACGACGGCGACGAGTTCTGGGCGGCCGCGGGCCACCTGGCCGCCGTCCGGCCCGACGGGCACCGGCCCGCCCTCATCGAGCACCACGCCCGGCTGCTGACGGCGATGGTCGCCGCCCTGGCCGGCGCCGCCTGAGCCGCGGCCGGCCGGCGACCCCACCGTGACCGTCCCCGCCGAGCCCGCGACGTCCGCGGGCCTCCGCGAGCTGCTGCCGCTCGTCCGTCCGCACCGGCGGGCGCTGCTGGCCGCCGCCGGCCTGTCGCTGGTCGGCGCGGCCGCGGCCCTGGCGCAGCCCGCGCTCACCGGCCGGGTCATCTCCGCCGTCGGCGCGGGCCGGCCGCTGCTGCCCGCCGTCGCGGCGCTGCTGCTGGTCCTGGTCGCCGGCGCCGTGCTCAACGCGTTCCAGTCCTACCTGCTGCAGCGCACGGGGGAGGGCGTCGTCCTCACCACCCGCCGGACCGTCGCCGACCGGCTGCTGCGGCTGCCCGTCGCCGAGTACGACCGGCGGCGCACCGGCGACCTGATGTCCCGCGTGGGCGCCGACACCACCCTGCTGCGCGCGACGGTCACCTCCGGCCTGGTCGAGGTGGTCGGGTCGGCGGTCGTCGCGGTCGGCGCGCTGGTGGCCATGGCGCTCGTCGACGTCTGGCTCCTGCTGGTCACGGTCACCGCCGTCGCGGTCGGCCTGACCGTGGTCGTGGCGAGCAGCCGGCGGATCCGGAAGCTGTCGCGCCGGGCGCAGGAGGAGGTCGGCGCGATGACGGCGGCCGTCGAGCGGGCGCTGTCGGCGGTGCGCACCATCCGGGCCAGCGGCGCCACCGCGCGCGAGGTCGGCACCGTCGGCGCCAGCGCCGAGCGCGCCTACCGCGCCGGGGTCTCGGTGGCCCGGGTGGAGGCGTTCGTGGCGCCGGCCGGCGCGATCGCCGTCCAGGGCGCGTTCCTCGCCGTCCTCGGCCTGGGCGGCTACCGGGTGGCCACCGGCTCGATCGCCGTCGCCGACCTCGTCGCGTTCATCCTCTACCTGTTCCTGCTGGTGATGCCGCTGGGCCAGGCCGTCGGCGCCTGGACGCAGCTGCAGACCGGCCTCGGCGCGCTGGCCCGCATCCAGGAGGTGCTGGTCCTCCAGCCCGAGCGCGACGACGTCGCCGAGGTCGGCGGCGCGACCGCCGCCCCGCGCGCCCCGGCCGCCGGGGTGCCGCTGCTCGAGCTCGACGACGTCTCGTTCGCCTACCCCGACGGCACCCGCGTCCTCGACGGGGTGTCGCTGTCGGTGCCGGCCGGCAGCCGCGTGGCGCTGGTCGGCCCGTCCGGTGCCGGCAAGTCGACGGTGCTGGCGCTGGTCGAGGGCTTCTACCCGCTGTCGGGCGGCACGATCCGGTGGGCGGGCACCGACGTCCGGGAGCTGCCGCGGGCGGCGCTGCGCGCGCGGCTCGGCTACGTCGAGCAGGAGGCGCCGGTGCTGGCCGGCACCGTGCGGGAGAACCTGCTGCTGGCCGCGCCGGACGCCGCCGACGACGAGCTGTGGGCGGTGCTGGCCGACGTCGGCCTCACCGGCGTCGTGCAGCGCTCGCCGCGCGGGCTCGACGTGCCGGTCGGGGACGAGGGCGTGCTGCTGTCCGGCGGCGAGCGGCAGCGGCTGGCGATCGCGCGCTCCCTGCTGGCCCGCCCGGCGCTGCTGCTGCTCGACGAGCCGACCGCGAGCCTCGACGCCCGCAACGAGAACCTGCTCCGGGAGACGCTGGCCGCCGCGGCCGCCGACCGGGCGCTGCTCGTCGTCGCCCACCGGCTGTCCACCGTGCTCGACAGCGACCAGATCGTCGTCCTCGACGCGGGCCGCGTCGTCGCTCGCGGGACGCACGCCGAGCTGGTCGACACCAGCCCGCTGTACCGCGAGCTCGCCGCCGCGCAGCTGCTGGTCTGACCCCCGCCGGTCCGGCGCCGCGTTCCACGTGGAACCGCGCGACCGGCCCAGCGCCCCTGGGTGGGCGTGTCGGGCCCGGGGGCAACACCGGTGGTGCAGCCGGTGCCGCGAGTGGCGCAGAACGGACGTCAGGGGCTGCGTGACGCCGTTCCTGTCGGTGGACCCGGTAACATGGAGGCCAGGAATCCCCAGCATCCGGCTGAGCGGCGCTGTGCGCCCTCGGAGCCCCTCCCCAGGTGGGAGGGCCGGCGCGCCGGCTGCTCGACAGAAGGGCCCCACGTGGTCGCTCGGACCCAGACCGACACCAGCTACTCCGGCAGCTCCATCACCGTCCTCGAGGGGCTCGAGGCGGTCCGCAAGCGGCCCGGCATGTACATCGGCTCCACCGGTGAGCGCGGCCTGCACCACATGGTGTGGGAGGTCGTCGACAACTCCGTCGACGAGGCGCTGGCCGGCTTCTGCGACACCGTCCGCGTCACGCTGCTGGCCGACGGCGGCGTCCGCGTCGAGGACAACGGCCGCGGCATCCCGGTCGACATGCACCCGCGCGAGAAGCGCCCGACGGTCGAGGTCGTCATGACCGTGCTGCACGCCGGTGGCAAGTTCGACGGCAAGAGCTACGCGGTCTCCGGCGGTCTGCACGGCGTCGGCGTCACCGTCGTCAACGCGCTGTCCACCTCGCTCGACGTCCGCATCTGGCGCGACGGCCGCGAGTGGCACCAGTCCTACGCGATGGCCAAGCCCGGTCCGCTCGAGGAGATCGGCGCCACCACCAAGCGCGGCACCCAGATCACCTTCTGGGCCGACGGCGACATCTTCGAGACGACGACCTACTCGTTCGACACGATCAGCCGCCGGCTGCAGGAGATGGCCTTCCTCAACAAGGGCCTGACCATCGTCCTGCGCGACGAGCGGCCCGGCCGCGGCAAGGCCGAGACCGGCCTGGCCGAGGAGACCTCCGTCGCCGACGCGGCGCCGGCGCCCGGCCACGAGGACGCCGCCTTCGAGCCCACCGAGATCACCTACCGGTACGACGGCGGCCTCGAGGACTACGTCCGCCACATCAACGCCAAGAAGACGCCGATCCACCGCTCGATCGTCGGCTTCGGCGCCGAGGGCACCGGCAAGAACGACATGCGGATGAGCGTCGAGGTCGCGATGCAGTGGTCCGACGCCTACTCGGAGTCGGTCTACTCGTTCGCCAACACGATCAACACGCACGAGGGCGGCACCCACGAGGAGGGCTTCCGCACCGCGCTGACGTCGATCGTCAACCGGTACGCCGTCGAGAAGAAGCTCCTCAAGGAGAAGGACGAGAAGCTCACCGGCGAGGACATCCGCGAAGGTCTGGCCGCGATCGTCTCGGTCAAGATCGGCGACCCGCAGTTCGAGGGCCAGACGAAGACCAAGCTCGGCAACACCGAGGTCAAGGGCTTCGTGCAGCGCATCTGCAACGAGCAGATCTCGCACTGGTTCGAGGCGAACCCGACCGAGGCCAAGACCATCATCACCAAGGCCGCCTCGGCCGCCCGCGCCCGCCGCGCGGCGCAGGACGCCCGCAAGCTCGCCCGCAAGAACCTGCTGAGCAACAACTCGCTGCCGGGCAAGCTGGCCGACTGCCGCTCCACCGACCCCCGCGCCTCGGAGATCTACATCGTCGAGGGCGACTCCGCCGGCGGGTCGGCCAAGTCCGGCCGCGACTCGATGTTCCAGGCGATCCTGCCGATCCGCGGCAAGATCATCAACGTCGAGAAGGCGCGCATCGACCGGGTCCTCAAGAACAACGAGGTCCAGTCGATGATCACCGCCTTCGGCACCGGCATCCACGACGAGTTCGACCTGACGAAGCTGCGGTACCACAAGATCGTCCTGATGGCCGACGCCGACGTCGACGGCCAGCACATCCGCACGCTGCTGCTCACCCTGCTGTTCCGCTTCATGCGGCCGCTGGTGGAGGCCGGGCACGTCTACCTGGCGCAGCCGCCGCTGTACAAGATCAAGTGGGGCGGCAAGGTCGGCGACGAGTACGTCTACACCGACAAGGAGCGCGACGCCGTCCTCAAGGCGGGTGCCGAGGCCGGCCGCAAGCTGCCCAAGGACGACGCGATCCAGCGGTTCAAGGGCCTCGGCGAGATGAACGCGACCGAGCTGTGGGAGACCACGATGAACCCCGAGACCCGCGTGCTGCTGCAGGTCACGCTCGAGGACGCCGCCACCGCCGACGAGCTGTTCAGCGTGCTGATGGGCGAGGACGTCGACGCCCGCCGCAGCTTCATCACCCGCAACGCCAAGGACGTCCGCTTCCTCGATGTCTGAGACCGGCGGCGTGTGACGCGCAGGCCACCGGGAGGAGTCCTCCCGGTGGCCGCCACACGTCGCTGACCTGCGACTTCGTCCACCGACTGTGCACCGACCTGTGGAGACCCGAACGTGACCGAGACCCCGTACCGCGACCGCGTCGAGCCGGTCGACCTCCAGCAGGAGATGCAGCGGTCCTACATCGACTACGCGATGAGCGTGATCGTGGGCCGCGCGCTGCCCGAGGTGCGCGACGGCCTCAAGCCGGTGCACCGCCGCGTGCTGTTCGCCATGTACGACCAGGGCTTCCGCCCCGACCGCGGCTACGTCAAGTGCGCCCGCGTCGTCGGCGAGGTCATGGGTAACTACCACCCGCACGGCGACAGCTCGATCTACGACGCCCTCGTGCGGCTGGCCCAGCCCTGGTCCATGCGCTACCCGCTGGTCGACGGCCAGGGCAACTTCGGCTCGCCGGGCAACGACCCGGCGGCGGCCATGCGCTACACCGAGGCCCGGCTGACGCCGCTGGCCATGGAGATGCTGGCCAACATCGACGAGGAGACCGTCGACTTCCAGCCCAACTACGACGGCAAGAACCAGGAGCCGCTGGTCCTGCCGGGGCGCATCCCCAACCTGCTCATCAACGGCTCGGCCGGCATCGCCGTCGGCATGGCCACGAACATGCCGCCGCACAACCTGCGCGAGGTCGCCGACGCGGTGTTCTGGGTGCTCGAGCACCCCGACGCCGAGCCCGAGGAGGCCCTCACCGCGTGCATGGAGCGGATCAAGGGCCCCGATTTCCCCACCTACGGCCTGATCGTCGGCCGCGACGGCATCGAGGACGCCTACCGCACCGGCCGCGGTTCGGTCCGGATGCGCGCGGTGGTCACCGTCGAGGAGGACGCCCGCGGCCGCGTGCAGCTCGTCGTCACCGAGCTGCCCTACCAGGTCAACCCGGACAACCTGGCCGAGGCGATCGCCGACGCCGTCAAGGACGGCCGGCTGCAGGGCATCAGCGAGATCGCCGACGAGTCCAGCGACCGCGTGGGCCGCCGGCTGGTCATCACCCTGCGCCGCGACGCCGTCGCCAAGGTCGTGCTGAACAACCTGTACAAGCACACCCAGCTGCAGACGTCGTTCGGCTGCAACATGCTCTCGATCGTCGACGGCGTCCCGCGGACGCTGCGCCTCGACGAGCTCGTCCGCCTCTACGTCGACCATCAGATCGAGGTCATCCAGCGGCGGACGCGCTACCGGCTGCGCAAGGCCGAGGAGCGCGCGCACATCCTGCGCGGCTGGGCCAAGGCGCTCGACCAGCTCGACGCCGTCATCGCGCTGATCCGCAGCAGCCCGTCGGCCGACGAGGCCCGCACCGGCCTGATGGAGCTCCTCGACGTCGACGAGATCCAGGCCGTCTCCATCCTCGACCTGCAGCTGCGCCGGCTGGCCGCCCTCGAGCGCCAGCGGATCATGGACGAGCTCGCCGAGATCGAGGCCCGCATCGCCGACCTGCAGGCGATCCTCGACTCGCCCGAGCGGCAGCGGCAGATCATCCGCGACGAGCTGGCCGAGATCGTCGAGAAGTACGGCGACGACCGCCGCACGAAGTTCATCGCCAACGACGGCGACGTGACGATGGAGGACCTCATCGCGGAGGAGGAGGTCGTCGTCACCATCACCCGCACCGGCTACGCGAAGCGGACCAAGAGCGACCTCTACCGGTCCCAGCGCCGCGGCGGGAAGGGCGTCATGGGCGCCCAGCTCAAGCAGGACGACCTCGTCGACCACTTCTTCGTGGGCTCCACCCACGACTGGATCCTGTTCTTCACGACCAAGGGCCGGGTGTACCGGGCCAAGGCCTACGAGCTGCCCGAGGCCAACCGCACGGCCCGCGGCCAGCACGTGGCCAACCTCCTGGCGTTCCAGCCCGACGAGAAGATCGCCCAGGTCATGCAGATCAAGGACTACGGCGTCGCGCCGTACCTGGTCCTGGCCACCGCCAACGGGCAGGTGAAGAAGACCCGGCTGTCGGACTTCGACTCCCCGCGCAGCGGCGGCGTCATCGCGATCAACCTGCGCGAGGGCGACGAGCTCGTCGGCGCCGCGCTCATCGACCCGGAGCAGGACCTGCTGCTGGTCACCCGCTCGGCGATGTCGATCCGCTTCAAGGCCGACGACGCGACGCTGCGGCCGATGGGCCGGGCCACCGAGGGTGTCCGCGGCATCTCGCTGGCCCCCGGCGACCGGCTGCTGGCGATGATGGTCGTGGAGGAGGGCGTCGACGTCCTCGTCGCCACCGAGCGCGGTTTCGCCAAGCGCACCGGCATCGAGAACTACCCGCCGCAGGGCCGCGGCGGCAAGGGCGTGCTCACCGCCGACCCCAAGGCGCGCAAGGGCGCCCTGGTCGGGGCCTTGGCGGTGCGGCTGGGCGACGAGCTGTACGCCATCACCTCCGGCGGCGGCGTCATCCGGACCCCGGTCAACGGGGTGCGCCACAACAAGGACCGGGCCACCATGGGTGTCAAGCTCATGAACTTGCCCGAGGACGTGTCGATCGTGGCGATCGCGCGGACGACGGACAACGACGAGCCCGCCGCCTAGGGTGAGACCGGGAGCACGGCGCGTGGTGGCCACCGGCCGCCACGCGCCCCCGGCTCCCGCTGACGGACACGACCGGCGCCCGGGCGCCACCGGCACCCCGCCGGTCACCCCGGGCGCGAAAGCGCGGCGAGGGCCGCAGGCGAACGGGAGAACGGCATGAGCGACCGGCCGCAGGCGGTGCGCACCGGGGTCCGCCCGGAGGGCGCAGCCGGAGCGGACGGAGCCCCGGCGACGGGCTCGGCGCCCGCCACCGGGCAGACGCCGGCCGCCCCGGCCGGCGCGTCCGCGGTGGGGGCCGCCCCCGCCGGCGCGGGCTCCCCGGGTGCCGCCCCCTCCGCCCCGGCGGCGTCGCTGACCAAGCCGATCAGCAGCGCGGTGCCGGCGCAGCAGGCGGTCCCGGCCGACGCGACCGTCCCGCCGCCGTCGGCCGGCCAGGGCGTGCCGCCGGCGGGCAGCCGCGTGCCGCAGCAGGCACCGCAGCAGGTGGCCTCCCAGGCCCCCGCCCAGCAGGCGCCGCAGCAGGCCCAGCAGCAGGCCCCGCAGCAGCAGGGCCAGCAGCAGCAGGGCCAGGCGGCCGGCCGGCCGGCCAAGAACCGCGGCAACCGCGGCCCGCGGCGCGCCCGCCTGCAGCTGCGGCACATCGACACCTGGTCGGCGCTGAAGATCTCGCTGGTCGTGTCGATCGCGATGTTCTTCATCTGGATGGTCGCGGTCGGGATCCTCTTCGGCGTCCTGTCCGGCCTGGGCGTCTTCGACACCCTCAACGACCTGTTCGGCCAGCTGGGCACCGCGTCCGGCGGCGAGGGCGGCGGCGACGTCATCACCCCGGGCATCGTCTTCGGCGGCGCGGCCGTCATCGGCGCGATCAACATCGTGCTGATGACCGCGCTGTGCACCGTCGCGGCGTTCATCTACAACCTCTGCGCCGACCTCGTCGGCGGCCTCGAGGTCACCCTCGCCGAGCGCGACTAGGACGGTCCGGGGCCCCGCCCGCCGGGGCCCCGGGACGCCCTTGTACGCTTGCTGAGGTTCACGGGCCTGTAGCTCAGGCGGTTAGAGCGCATCCCTGATAAGGATGAGGCCGGAGGTTCAAGTCCTCCCAGGCCCACCCGTGTACCGGTGCCCCGAGCACCGCGGCAGCGCGGCCCCGTCCGGCGCCGCGGTCGTCCCCAGGAGGTACCGAGTGCTCAAGCAGCTGGCCCTGGTCGCCGCGGCGGCCGGTGCCGCCGTCGTCGCCGTCCGCCGTCGTTCCGCCGGCGCGGGCAGGGGCGAGGCCGACCTGTGGCACGAGGCCACCAACGGCCCGCAGGCCGTCAGCCGCCCCACCACCCGCTGACCCGCGGCCCCCGCGAGGGGGCCGTCCCGGGGACGTAGCTCAATTGGCAGAGCACCGCCTTTGCAAGGCGGGGGTTAGGGGTTCGATTCCCCTCGTCTCCACCCACTGACCTACGGATCCACCTCCGTGGGAGTCCAAGGGAGCCCTCCCACGGCATCACGGTCCGCACGACGTCCGCGACCCGTCGCGGCGTACGCCCACACCCTGTTCAGCCGATCGGCCACTCGGGCGCCGTGTCAGCTGCTCACGGATGGTCCGGAGCCAGTCAGCGAGAAACGCCACCGGTACGGCGGCTCGCCTTGACAAGCTCGTCGGCGGTGCGGAACCGTCCGTCGTCGCCGTGGAGGGCTGCTCTCCGCGTTGACGATGGTGCAGGGGTCGGCATGGCGAAGTTCAAGTTCCATAGCAGGGTGATGCTCCTTCGCACCCTGCACTGGCTCGGTTGCCGTTTCCCCGTCAACGGTAGGTCGACGCCCACCCCGTCCGAGCTGCCCAGCAGTCCCGACCTCCTCGTCGCGCCATCCCGCATACCCGGTGCGGGGCTCGGGGCTTTCGCTCGCCGGCCGTTCGCGCCGGGTGAAGAAGTGAGCGTCTATTCCGGCACCACGCTGTCCACCGTCCAGGCTCTCCGCACTCCGGACTGGCGATATGTGGTGGGCCTTGGCAAGAGCCGCAAGGGCCGACGGGTCTGGATAGATGCCCGGACGCGCCCGGAGGTCCTCGCACGCTACGTCAATCACCACTTCGATGCGGAGCGGCGGAACATCCGTACGGACGTGCGTCCGGACGACGGCACGTGGGTGATGACGGCAAGTCGGCCGATCGCAGAGGGGGACGAGCTCTACTGCGACTACGGGAGCTTCTACTGGCACGTCGTGGACCGCGAGACGCTGCGCGGCCGATCAGGGCGCTGACGGCACGCCGCTGTCTGGGCCGATCCGCCCACGGCCGTGGTCGGGGCTGTGCTGGAGCGATCGACGCCCATGCGAGCGGGTGGGTGACGGACCTGACTGCCGTACTGAGGGATCCGGGCCGATTGCCGCCTCCTGTACGCCGGCCTGGCTCACGAGCCAGCCGTCGCGGGCCGCGGGCCGGTGCCGTGCGGTCCGGACGCCGCCCTGCGGAGTCGCACCCGTGCGATCGCGGCCATCAGTACGTAGGTGACCAGGACGCCGCACGCCACGCCGTGAGAGCCGAGCGCCGAGTACCCGATCGCGGCGAGACCGACCAGGAGCACGCAGCCGACGAGCGCGCCGACAGCACCGGTACGCAGGTCGCGGAGGCCGGCGCAGGCTGCGGAGTCGAAGAGGTAGCTGGCGTAAGGGACGCCGGCCGCGCAGAAGATCGGCAACAGGGTCCGGGCGTCCACGAACGCGTCCCCGAGGAGGAGGGGGATCACGAACCACCCGCACAGCCCGACCGCAGCGGCCGTCAGGCCGGTGAGCGACAGGACCAGCACATGGGTCCGGCGCCACGTGTCCAGCGTTCCTCGCGCGGCGGTCTTGCGCGTGATGAGCGCCGTCAGCGCCATCGGGGCCACGCCGCTCATCGCGGCGAACGTCGAGGCGGCGCTGTAGATGCCGACCTGTTCCGCAGGCCCGAGTGCGCCGAGGACGAGCCTGTCGCCGATGGAGACGAACGACTGGCCGAGCGCAGCCACCAGCGCCAGCCGGCTCAAGCCGAGAAGTCCTCGGGCGCGCCGCCACCACTCCCCGGCGTCGACGCCTGGGGGCCGGCTGCCCTCCCCCCGCCGACCAAGGACCACCCCGACGGCCGCTGCACCGGAGAAGCAGGCGCTCGCGATGCACAGCGCGGTCGTGGGCGAGTAGTTGCCGCTTGTGTACGCGACGACGATCAAGCACAGCTGGACGACCGCGGCGACGACGTCGATGACAACGGACGTCCGGTGCTGGCCCAGCCCGTGCAAGCCATCCCGGACGAGGTGCCCGATCAGTGCGGTGGCGGAGTACAGGACGAAGCCGAGCTGGACGCCGGGACCGGCCGACGACAGCAGGGACAGCAGGAAGGCGCCCACCGTGGCGCTGAACGCGACATGAACAGCGGTGAGGACTCCGGCCAGTCGGAGGTAGCGCGACCAGGTCCACCAGGAGCCTGGCTCGGCGAGGACCACCCGAGAGGCCGCGCCTGTGCCCATACTCGCGATCAGCAGCAGCAGGCTTCCCAGAGTCGTCGCGAGGACCAGATGGCCGCGGTCGGCTGGCCCCAGCCAGCGGGCCGAGAGCAGTCCGACACCCATCTGGACGCCCGCGTGGACGATCGACCAGAGCGGCACCTGGACGTTGCCGAGGCGCGCCGTCCGCGGCGGGCCTGACCTCGTCCGAGCGAGGATGCCGACCTTCATCCAGGAGTGTCCTGGTAGACGTTGCCCCTCCACGTCAACGGTGCCCCCGTCCTGCCACTCGACTCCGAGCCGGCGATCCGGGGCGGGAGGTAGCCGCTCCGCCCGATCCCCCGAACGGCCTCGCCCGTCTGCATCGCCGACAGGGATGATCGCGGTCCCCGATGCAGTCCTTTCCTGGTCGTGTTCCGCCGGGGGTGGACCAGCGGGCTCCGCCATCAGCCGGCGTCACCGCTGCCCACGGCATCCGGCGACTCGTGATCGGCCAACCGGGCGGCTGGTAAGCGCTCGGTCTGGAGGTCCGCCTGGATCTCACGCGCGTCCGCGAGGAGCCGGAGGAAGTCCGTTCTGCTGATGACCTGAGCACCGAGAGCACGCGTGTGGGCAGTGATGTACTGGCAGTCGACGCCCACGCCGCCGGCCTTCCGTACCCGGCTGGCCAGATCGACGAGGGCCACCTTCGACGCATGGTCAACCGTGTGGAAGAGGGAGTCGGCGCTGACCAGACCACCGGTCTGGACACCGAACGTCCCGCCGATCAGCCGGCCGTCAGCGTCCCAGACCTCCAGGCTGTGCGCCTCCCCCCGCCGGTGCAACTCGCGCAGTGCCTCGCGCATGGGGCTGGTGATCCAGGTCCACTCCCGGTCTGCGCAGTGCCGCATCACCTCCTCGAAGGCCTCGTCGAGGCTGGTGACCCATCCCCTCTGCAGCAGTCGCCGACGCAACGTCCGGCCGAGGTGCACCGACCCGGCATCGAGAAGCGCCCGTTGGCGCGGTGAGTGCCAGGGGACGAGTGGGAGCCGCTGTGATCGCGGGAACGGGAAGTGGCCGGCGTCCGCGCGGCGGCGGACTTCGTCCGGAGATACGCCGATGGTGATCCGGGCGAGTTCACCAACCGCGATCTGGCGGATCGCACGGCCGACCATCCGCAGGCCTGTGGCACGAGACACCGAGCCCACCCTTCGTCCGGGGGCACCGGAGCCTAGTGATCGACGTAGAGGCGGCGGCCGACTTCGCGCGCGGCGACAGTCGCGCCGCCAGGATGAGTCCCTGCGAACGGGCGTGCCACGCAAGCCGCGGCAGGGATCCCGAGTCCGCGGCGGTCGCGCTGGCCCCCGCCACCGGGTGGGCCCTCGTCCGGCTCGGCGTGCTGGCGGACCCGCTCGCCGGCCTGGAGGAGGCCGCCGTCGCCCACCCGTGGGTGGTCGTGGTGGGCCTCGCGGCGGTGGCGCTGGCCTGCCGGCTGGCCGACCGGGACGGGGCCGGGCGAGCCGGGAGCGTCTCCGTTGACGCCGGCCCGGCGACGGGGCCAGGGTCCCGGCTGCCTGCCCAGCGGCAGGCCGGCGCCGGACGGCCGGAACGAGGCCGCCCTCCCCGCGCCCCCGGCCCCCGGGCCGCCGGCGCACCCGGGCCCGCCCCGCGGGCTCCCCGCACCCACCCGCACCCCCAGGGATGGCCATGACCATCGACCAGGACCGCCTCGATGCCCTGCTCGGCCGCTTCGTCACCGACGTCGGGGCCGGCTTCCACGCCGTCAACGCCGTCATCGGCGACCGGCTCGGCCTGTACCAGGCGCTCGCCGCCGTGATGCCCGCGACGCCGGAGGACGTCGCCCGGCACGCAGGCGTCGACGAGCGGCACGTCCGCGAGTGGCTGTCCGGCCAGGCCGCCGGCGGCTACGTCACCTACGACCCCGACACCGAGCGGTTCTCGCTCACCGAGGAGCAGGCCTTCCTGCTCGCCGCGCCCGACGGCATGCAGGCCGCCGCGGCCTTCCACCTCCCGGTCGCGCTCGCCCGCAACGTCGAGCCGGTGACCGAGGCGGTGCGCACCGGCAGCGGCTTCGCCTGGCACCGGCACGACCCCGAGCTGTTCGAGGGCACCGAGCGCTTCTTCCGGCCGGGCTACGCCGCCGCGCTGGTCCCGTCGTGGATCCCCGCGCTCGACGGCGTGGAGGAGCGGCTGCGCACCGGCGCCCGGGTGGCCGACGTCGGCTGCGGTCACGGCGCCTCCAGCCTGCTGATGGCGCAGGCCTATCCGGCCACGACGGTCACCGGCTTCGACTACCACCGGGGCTCGGTCGAGGTGGCCGGCAAGCGGGCGGGCGACGCCGGCCTCGGCCACCGGGTGTCGTTCGAGGTGGCCTCGGCCGCGGACTTCCCGGGCAGCGGCTACGACCTGGTCACCGTCTTCGACGCGCTGCACGACATGCCCGACCCGCTCACCGCGGCGCGGCACGTGCGGGAGGCGCTCGCCGACGACGGCGTGTTCATGCTGGTCGAGCCCTTCGCCGGCGACCGGCTGGAGGACAACCTCGACCCGGTGGGCCGGCTCTACTACACGGCGTCCACGGCGATCTGCGTCGCGCACTCCAAGACCGCGCCGCCCGCGACGGCGCTCGGCGCCCAGGCCGGCGAGGCCCGGCTGACGGCGCTGCTGCGCGAGGCCGGCTTCACGCGGGTCCGCCGGGCGGCCAGCACGCCGTTCAACCTGGTGCTGGAGGCCCGGCCCTGACCTCCGCCCCGGCGGGGCGGGCCCGGACCCGCCCCGCCGGGGGATGGGAGAGTGGGGACGTGACCGAATCGACCTCGCCCGCCCGCCGCGCGGTGCTGCACACCAACCACGGCGACATCACCGTCGACCTGTTCCCGGACCACGCGCCCAAGACGGTCGCGAACTTCGCGGACCTGGCCGAGGGCCGCCGTGAGTGGACGCACCCGGCCACCCGGCAGAAGACCACCGACAAGCTCTACGACGGCACGATCTTCCACCGGGTCATCTCCGGCTTCATGATCCAGGGCGGCGACCCGCTGGGTCAGGGCTTCGGCGGCCCCGGCTACCAGTTCGGCGACGAGTTCCACCCCGAGCTGCAGTTCGACCGGCCCTACCTCCTCGCGATGGCCAACGCCGGCCCCGGCACCAACGGCTCGCAGTTCTTCATCACCGTGGGCCCGACCCCGCACCTGAACCGCAAGCACTCGATCTTCGGCGAGGTGACCGACCCGGCCAGCCGCGAGGTCGTCGACCGCATCGCCACCGTCCGCACCGGCCGCAACGACAAGCCCGTCGAGGACGTCGTCATCCAGTCGGTCGAGGTGCAGCGCAGCTGACCGGTTCCCCGCCCGACGAGGGCGCCGGCGGCGCGGGGGCGCCCCCCGCCCCCCCCCCCCCCCCCACCAACCCCCCCCCCGCCCCGGCCCCCGGGGGGGGGGCGCGGCGCGGGCCCCGCCCCGAAATACCCGCCCTGCAG
>NZ_JBJGYM010000025.1:0-63842 GCF_054049995.1 Geodermatophilus sp. SYSU D01106
GTTCGCCGGCTGCCAGGCCCCGACCTGGTTCTGCGACGTCCACCACCTCCTGCACTGGGCACACGGCGGCCAGACCAGCCTCGGCAACTCCGCCCTGCTCTGCGAGCGCCACCACACCAAGGTCCACCACGGCTACCGGGTGCAACGTATCGGCGGCCGGTGGCGCACCTGGCGGCCCGACGGCACCGAGATCCTCATCGCCACCACCCGGCTACGCACCTGACCCCCCGACCCGCCGCGCCGCCGCCCACCCCGGACGGCGGCCCGCAGGCATGCCCGCCGGACGGGTAGCGGTCCACGAGGCGACCGGCGTGATCACCGGTCTCCTAGGCTGCGCCGCATGAGCGCGCCCTCGCGGATCCCCGGACCGGCCCTGGCCGCGGCCATCGTCGCCGCGCTCGGCGTGCTGCCGCTCGTCGTGGTGGCGTTCCTGGTCATCGCGCTCGGCGGCCTCGAGGCCGACGCGGGGCGCAACTGGCTCGAGACCGGCCTGCTGCTGCTCCTGCCGCTGTTGCAGCTGTTCGCCCTGGGCTGGTTCCTGCTGCGGCGCGGCCGCGTCCCGCTGGTGGTCGCCGCGCTCGCCACCGTCGCCGGGGCCGTGCTGATCGCCGTGATCTCCGCGTCGGTCGGGCAGTCGGTGGGTGCCGGGCCGTTCGTGCTGGCCCTGTGCCCGGTCGTCGCCGCGGCGCTGGCGATGACGCCGGCGGTGGGCCGCTGGTCGGCCGAGGCCCGGGCGGCGCGCCGCGGCCGCCGGGCCTGACGACACGGGGCCTGACGAGAGCGGGGCTGACAGGGACCGTCCAGGCGGCGCTCCTACGCTGCGCGGCATGCCGTCGTCCTCCTCCCGCCGGACGGCGACCCGGACGACGACCCGCCGCTCGCCCCGTGCGGCGGCCGCGCCGTCGTCGGCGGTCCGGCGGACCGGTCCGCCGCCGCTCCCGCCGGGCCGCCCGCTCACCGCGCCGTTCGCCGCCGTGTTCGGCCTGCTCGTCGCCGCCGAGGACCTCTACCTCGGCTGGCTGCTGTGGGAGCCCGACCCGGGCCTGCACTGGTACGTCGTCGTCTCCGCCGCGCTGGCGCTGCTGGCCCTCGCCGGGGCCGCCCTCGTGCTGCGCGGCCGGGGCCGCGGCTGGCTGGTGCTGGCGCTGGCCGCCGTGCTGCCGATGCTCCTGCTGCTCGCCTCCGCGCTGCTGTTCGGCGCCATCGGCGACGGCAGCGGGGTGGGGTGGTCGCTGCTCCTGCTCGCCGGCCCGCTCGGCTGCCTGGTGCTCGCGGTGCGCCGCCCGATCCGGGAGTGGACGCGGCCCGGCCGGGGGAACCCGGCCCCCGCCCCGGCTCGTCCCGGCCGCACCGGGAGCCGCGGCCGCTAGCGTGCCGCCCGTGGCTGACACAGACGTCGTCGTGGTGGGGTCCGGGCTGGCCGGGCTGGTGGCGACCGCCGAGCTGGCCGACGCCGGCAAGCGGGTGGTGCTCGTCGAGCAGGAGCCGGAGGCCTCCTTCGGCGGCCAGGCCTGGTGGTCCTTCGGCGGGCTGTTCCTGGTCGACTCGCCCGAGCAGCGGCGGCTGCGGGTCCGCGACTCCCTGGAGCTCGCCCGCCAGGACTGGTTCGGCACCGCCGGCTTCGACCGCGCCGAGGACCACTGGCCGCGGCAGTGGGCCGAGGCCTACCTGCAGTTCGCGGCCGGCGAGAAGCGCGCCTGGCTGCGCGAGCAGGGCATCGGGTTCTTCCCGATCGTCGGCTGGGCCGAGCGCGGCGGCTACACCGCCACCGGCCACGGCAACTCGGTCCCGCGCTTCCACATCGTGTGGGGCACCGGCCCCGGCATCGTCGAGCCCTTCGCCCGGCGGGTGCGCGCCGCCGTCGACCGCGGCCTGGTGGAGCTGCGCTTCCGCCACCGGGTCACCGGCCTGGTCGTCACCGACGGCGCGGTCACCGGCGTGCGCGGCGAGGTGCTCGAGCCCAGCGACGCCGCCCGCGGGGAGGCCAGCTCACGCACTGCGGCGGGTGAGTTCGAGATCGGTGCGCAGGCCGTCGTCGTCACCTCCGGCGGCATCGGCGGTAACCACGACCTGGTGCGCCGCAACTGGCCGGCCCGCCTCGGGCCGGCGCCGCAGCGGCTGCTGTCGGGCGTGCCCGCGCACGTCGACGGGCTGATGCTCGAGGCCACCCAGGCCGCGGGCGCCAACGTCGTCAACGCCGACCGCATGTGGCACTACACCGAGGGCATCGCCAACCACTCGCCGGTGTGGGCGCGCCACGGCATCCGGATCCTGCCCGGGCCCTCGTCGCTGTGGCTCGACGCGACCGGCAACCGCCTGCCGGTGCCGCTGTTCCCCGGCTTCGACACCCTCGGCACGCTCGCCCACATCGGGCAGACCGGCCACGAGCACACCTGGTTCGTCGCGACGAAGAAGATCGTCGAGAAGGAGTTCGCGCTGTCGGGCTCCGAGCAGAACCCGGACCTGACCGGCAAGGACGTCCGCCTCCTGCTCAACCGGGTCAAGGCGGGCGTGTCGGCGCCGGTGCAGGCGTTCCTCGACCGCGGCGAGGACTTCGTCACCGCCACCTCGCTGCCCGAGCTCGTCGCCGGGATGAACCGGGTCACCGGCGGCAGCCCGGCCATCGAGCTCGCGACCGTCGAGCGCGAGGTGCTCGCCCGCGACCGCGCGGTGGACCACGCCTTCACCAAGGACCTGCAGCTGACCGCCGTCCGCGGCGCGCGCAACTACCTCGGCGACAAGCTCATCCGCGTCGCCCCGCCGCACCGGCTGCTCGACCCCGAGGCCGGCCCGCTCATCGCCGTCCGGCTCAACCTGCTCACCCGCAAGTCCCTCGGCGGGCTGGAGACCGACCTGTCCGGCCGCGTGCTGCGGCCCGGCGGCGAGGTGTTCCCCGGCCTGTACGCCGCCGGCGAGGTCGCCGGGTTCGGCGGCGGCGGCGTGCACGGCTACCGCTCGCTCGAGGGCACCTTCCTCGGCGGCTGCCTCTTCTCCGGGCGGGTGGCCGGCCGCGCGCTGGCGGCCGCCCTGTGACGCACCCGGCCAGACCCTGGTCGGACCCGGCCACGGAGACCGAGCCGGTCGCCTACGCCGGGCCGCCGGCCTCCGCCCCGCCGCCGCAGCCGTACCCGGGCGGCTGGGCCCCGCCCGGGTACGGCTGGCCCCCACAGCAGTGGCCGACCTACGGGCCCCCCGCACCGGCCCGCCCGCGCCGGCCCGGGCAGGTCGTGGCGGCCGCGGTGCTGTCGTTCGTGCAGGCGGCCGCGGTGGCCCTCTCCTCGGCCTACCTGCTCCTGCTGGCCAGCACGTTCGGGTTCCTCGCCACCGAGTTCGGCGGCGACGCGCAGGCCGACGCGCTCGTCACCGAGGCGACCGTCGTGACCGTCGTGCAGCTGCTGTCGGCCGTCGCGCTGGTGGTCGGTGGCGTCCTCGTGCTCAACCGCCGCGGCCGGGGGACCTGGGCGACGCTGGTCGCCGCGCTCGGCGTCCAGCTCGCGCTCTCCCTGTACTGGGTGGTCCGGCTCAGCACGCTCGACGGCTTCTCGGACGACGTCGTCGGCCCGGCCGCGGTGCTCGTCGTCGGGGTGCTGTTCTTCACCGCCGCGCCCGCCGTCGCCCTCGGCCTGCTGCTCGTCGGCCCGGTCCGGCGGTGGGCCGCCGGCACCGACGAGGCCGTCCGGCGATGACCGGCAGGATCCCGCTCCCGCCGCGGCCCGGGTCGGTCCACCAGGCCGGCTGGACGGCGGTCGTGCTGGCGCTGGCCGCGCTGCCGGGCGGGTTCCTCGCCCTCCTGGTCGGGCTGTCGGTGCCGTGGCGGGAGCTCGACGGGCTCGCCGCCGTCCTCTTCGACGTCCTCGTGCCCGTCCTCGGCGTCACCCTGGTCGCCGGCCTGCTGTTCCTGGGCGGTGCGCTGCTGCTGCTCACCGGCGCCGGGCGGGGCCTGCTGTACGTCGCCGTCGCGGTGCAGGTCGCGGTGACCCTCTACTGGCTGCTGGCGCTGGCCGCCGGGATGCTGGCCGGTGAGGACGGCGACGGGCTCGTCCTCGCCGGGCTCCTGGCAGCCCTGCCCGGCGTGGTGGCGCTGTGGGTCGCCTCGCGCGCCCGGGCGGCGTCCACGACCGCGTGGCTGGCCGCCCGGGCCTCCGCCGGGGGAGTCCCGCAGGCCCGCTGAGCGGCGCCGCCCCCGCCCGGTGGGACGATCGGGCGCATGTCCGCCGTCCCCACCGCCTCCGGGCTGGACCCGGAGGTGGCCGCGCTCCTGACCCGCGACCCCGCCGGGCTCGTCGCCGCCGTCGTCCAGCAGCACGACACCGGTGAGGTCCTCATGGTCGCCTGGATGGACGACGAGGCCCTGCACCGCACGCTGACCACCGGCCGGGCCACCTACTGGTCGCGCAGCCGGCAGGAGTACTGGGTCAAGGGCGAGACCTCCGGGCACCGCCAGTGGGTGCGCGACGTGCGCCTGGACTGCGACGGCGACGCGCTGCTGGTCCTCGTCGACCAGGAGGGCCCGGCCTGCCACACCGGCGAGCGCAGCTGCTTCCACCGCGACCTGGGGGCCGGCCGTGCGGCTCGGTGAGACCACGCCCTCGCGCGAGGAGTTCGCCGCCGCGCAGCAGGCGGTCGTGCCGGTCACCCGGCGGCTGCTGGCCGACGGCGAGACCGCCGTCGGCGTGTACCGCAAGCTCGCCGGCAACCGCCCGGGCACCGTGCTGCTGGAGTCCGCCGAGCAGGGCAAGCGGTGGTCGCGCTACAGCTTCGTCGGCGTGCGCAGCTCCGGCGTGCTGACCGAGCGCGACGGCCGCACCCTGTGGCTCGGCGACCCGCTGCCCGGCCTCACCGACGACCTGCCCGACGACCCGCTGGCCGCCGTCCGCACGCTCGCCCGCCGGCTGCGCTCGCCGCGCACCCCGGGCCTGCCGCGGCTCACCGGCGGACTGGTCGGGTACCTGGGCTACGACGTCGTCCGGCGGCTGGAGCGGCTGCCCGCCACGGCCACCGACGACCTGGGCATGCCCGAGCTCGCGCTCAGCCTGGTCACCGACCTCGCCGTCCTCGACCACACCGACGGCACGGTGCTGCTCATCGCCAACGCGCTGCCCGGCGCCGCCGCCGGGGACGCCGCCGGGGACGCCGCCCGGGAGGCCGCCTGGGACGACGCCGTCGCCCGCCTCGACGCGATGGCCGCCGACCTCACCAAGGCCGTCCCGCCGGGCGTCGCCACCTTCACCCCGGCCGACCCGCCGCCGGTGCGCAGCACCATGGCGCCGGGGGAGTTCGAGGCCGGCGTCGAGACCGTGCGCGAGCACATCCGCGCCGGCGACGCCTTCCAGGTCGTGCTCGCGCAGCGGTTCGAGACCGACACCGGCGTCGACGCGCTCGACCTGTACCGGGTGCTGCGCGCCACCAACCCCTCGCCCTACATGTACCTGCTGCGCTTCGCGGGGCGGGAGTCGCCGTTCGACGTCGTCGGGTCCTCCCCGGAGGCGCTGGTCACCGTGACCGGCAGCTCCGCCGTCGTCCACCCGCCGGCCGGCACCCGCCCGCGCGGGGTCACCGAGGAGGAGGACATCCGCCTCGCCGAGGGGCTGCTGGCCGACCCCAAGGAGCGGGCCGAGCACGTCATGCTCGTCGACCTGGCCCGCAACGACCTCGGCCGGGTGTGCGTGCCGGGCACGGTCGAGGTGCCCGACTTCATGCGGGTCGAGTACTACAGCCACGTCATGCACCTGGTCTCGACCGTCTCCGGCGAGGTCGAGCCCGGCCGCGACGCCCTCGACGTCTTCGACGCGACGTTCCCGGCGGGCACCGTCTCCGGCGCCCCCAAGCCGCGGGCCATGGAGATCATCGAGTCGCTGGAGCCCACCCGGCGGGCGCTGTACGCGGGCACCGTCGGCTACGTCGACGCCAGCGGCGACATGGACATGGCCATCGCCATCCGCACCGCCGTGCTGCACCAGGGCCGCGCCTACGTGCAGGCCGGCGCCGGCGTCGTGGCCGACAGCGACCCCGCCACCGAGGAGGCCGAGACCCGGCACAAGGCGCGCGCGGTGCTGTCGGCGATCGCGACGGCGGAGGGCATGCGGGAGGTCCGGTGAGCACCGCCCGGCGGGAGGCGGGGACGGCGCTCGCCGGCTGCGCGCTGGCCGGCGCGCTGGCGCTGTCGGCCGGCGGGCAGACCTGGTCGACGGTGACCGTCACCCGGCGCCCGCCGCTGCCCCCGGTCACCGAGACGCTCACCGGGTCCTCGCTCGCGCCGCTGGTCCCGGCCGCCGGCCTGCTGCTGCTCGCCGCCGCGGTCGCGGTGCTCGCCGTGCGCGGCGCCGGGCGGGTCGCCGTCGGCGTGCTCGTGGTGCTGGCCGGCGGGGCACTGGCCTGGTCGGGGCTGCGCGTGCTCACCGGCGGCGCCGACCCGGGCACCGCCGGAGCGGGGGAGGAGCGGTCCGCCGAGGTGGCCGCGGCCTGGCCGGTGCTGGTCCTGGTGGCCGCCGCCGTCGCGGTCGCGGCCGGGGTGCTGGTCGTGCTGCGCGGGCGGCGCTGGCCCGGCATGGGCCGCCGCTACGAGCGCGCGGGCGCGCCGGCGCCCGCCCGTCCGCGCACCGACGAGGACCGGGCGCTCGACGCCTGGCGCGCCCTCGACCGCGGCGACGACCCGACCGACGACCCGACGGGCGACCCGACCGACGACAGGACCGACGGGGACCGGCCGGGGGACGGCGCCGGGGGGACCGCCGGCGACCCGGCGGCCGGGGCCCCGGGCCGCCGTCGCTAGGCTGGGTCCACCGTCCGACCGGCACCGGGACCGGCCGACCCCCAGCAGCGAGGAGGCGGTGTGACCGTCCTCGACGACATCGTCGCCGGCGTCCGCGAGGACGTCGCGGCGCGCGAGGCGGCCACCCCGCTGGCCGAGGTGCGGGCCGCCGCCCGTGACGCCCGCCCCGCCCGCGACGCGCTCGCCGCCCTGCGCGCCCCCGGCGTCGGCGTCATCGCCGAGGTCAAGCGCCGCAGCCCCAGCAAGGGCGCGCTGGCCGACATCCCCGACCCGGCGGTGCTCGCCCGCCAGTACGCCGACGGCGGCGCCCGGGTCATCAGCGTGCTCACCGAGCGGCGCCGGTTCGGCGGCTCGCACGCCGACCTCGCGGCCGTCCGCGCCGCGGTCGACGTGCCGGTGCTGTGCAAGGACTTCGTCGTCAGCAGCTACCAGGTGCACGAGGCCCGCGCCCACGGTGCCGACGTCGTCCTGCTCATCGTCGCCGCGCTCGAGCAGAACGCCCTGCTGGGCCTGCTCGAGCGGGTCGAGTCCCTCGGCATGACCGCGCTGGTCGAGGTGCACACCGAGGCCGAGGCCGACCGGGCGCTGGACGCCGGCGCCTCGGTGATCGGCGTCAACGCCCGCGACCTCACCACCCTCGCCGTCGACCTCGGCACCTTCGAGCGGATCGCCCCCGGCCTGCCGTCGGGGATCGTCAAGGTCGCCGAGTCCGGCGTCCGCGGCCCGCGCGAGCTCATCGCCTACGCCGCCGCCGGCGCCGACGCGGTGCTGGTCGGCGAGGGCCTGGTCACCGCCGGCGACGCCCGGCAGGCCGTGGCCGACCTGGTCACCGCCGGGTCGCACCCCGCCGTGCCGCGCACGACCCGCTGACCCCCTCCACCACCAGCGCCGCCGGGCGCGGGACACTGGGCGCATGACCAGCAGCGCCGTGCACCCGACCGAGGAACGACCCGCCCCGCCGGCGCGGCCGTCCTGGCCGGATGCCACGGGCCACTTCGGCGTCTTCGGCGGCCGCTTCGTGCCCGAGGCCCTGATCGCCGCGCTCGACGAGCTCACCGAGGCCTACGAGGCCATGCGCGTCGACCCGGCGTTCCTCGCCGAGTTCGCCGCCCTCCAGCGCGACTACACCGGCCGCCCCAGCCCGGTCACCGAGGTGCCCCGCTTCGCCGAGCACTGCGGCGGCGCGCGGGTGCTGCTCAAGCGCGAGGACCTCAACCACACCGGCTCGCACAAGATCAACAACGTGCTGGGCCAGGCGCTGCTCACCAAGCGGATCGGCAAGCAGCGCGTCATCGCCGAGACCGGCGCCGGCCAGCACGGCGTCGCCACGGCCACCGCCGCGGCCCTCATGGGCCTGTCCTGCACCGTCTACATGGGCGAGGAGGACACCCGCCGGCAGGCGCTCAACGTCGCCCGCATGCGGCTGCTCGGCGCCGAGGTGGTGCCGGTGACCACCGGCTCGCGCACCCTCAAGGACGCCATCAACGAGGCGTTCCGCGACTGGGTGACCAACGTCGAGACGACGAACTACGTCTTCGGCACCGTCGCCGGGCCCCACCCGTTCCCGGCGATGGTCCGCGACTTCCAGCGGGTCATCGGCGACGAGGCGCGCGCCCAGGTGCTCGAGCGCGAGGGCCGGCTGCCCGATGCCGTCCTCGCCTGCGTCGGCGGCGGCTCCAACGCGATCGGCATCTTCACCGCCTTCGTGCCCGACGACGGCGTGCGGCTGATCGGGCTGGAGGCCGGCGGCGACGGCGTCGACACCGGCCGGCACGCCGCCACCATCACCGGCGGCGCCCCGGGCGTGCTGCACGGCGCCCGCTCGTACCTGCTGCAGGACGACAACGGCCAGACCGTCGAGTCGCACTCGATCAGCGCGGGCCTGGACTACCCGGGCGTCGGCCCCGAGCACAGCCACCTGCACGACATCGGCCGCGCCGAGTACCGCCCGGTCACCGACGCCGAGGCCATGGAAGCCTTCGCGCTGCTGTGCCGCACCGAGGGGATCATCCCGGCGATCGAGTCGGCGCACGCCCTGGCCGGCACGATGCGGCTGGGCCGGGAACTGGGCCCCGACGCGCTGCTGCTGGTCAACCTCTCCGGCCGCGGCGACAAGGACGTCGAGACCGCGTCGCGCTGGTTCGGCCTCGGCGACCGCAGCGAGGTCGACCCCGGCCCCGGGATGGACACCGACCAGCACGCGACCGAGGGCGCCGTCACCTCGGGCGACGCGGTGCCCGGCCAGGACGCTGGGGGAGTGGCGTGAGCCGCCTGGAGGAGCGCATCCGCGCCGCGCGCGCCGAGGGCCGGGCCGCGCTGGTGGCCTACCTGCCGGTGGGCTACCCCGACGTCGAGGCGTCGATCGCCGGGATGGTCGCGGCCGTGGAGGGCGGGGCCGACGTCGTCGAGATCGGCGTCCCCTACTCCGACCCCGGCATGGACGGCCCGGTCATCCAGCAGGCCGTGGAGCCCGCGGTGCGCGCCGGCGTCGGCATCCGCGACGTGCTGCGCGCCGTCGAGGCCGTGGACGCCGCCGGCGCGGTGCCGGTGGTCATGAGCTACTGGAACCCCATCGAGCGCTACGGCGTCGAGCGGTTCGCCGCGGACCTCGCCGCCGCCGGGGGAGCGGGCGCCATCACCCCCGACCTCATCCCCGACGAGGCGGGCGCCTGGCTCGCGGCGTCCGAGGAGCGGGGCCTGGACCGGGTGTTCCTCGTCGCGCCGTCGTCCACCGACGCCCGGCTGCGCTCCACCACCGCGGCCTGCCGCGGCTTCGTCTACGCCGCCTCCACCATGGGCGTCACCGGCACCCGCGCCACGGTCGGCGACGCGGCCGAGACGCTGGTGACGCGCACCCGGGCGGTGACCGACGTGCCGGTCTGCGTCGGCCTCGGCGTCTCCAACGGCGACCAGGCCGCCGAGGTGGCCGGCTTCGCCGACGGCGTCATCGTCGGGTCGGCCTACGTGCGCGAGATGCTCGAGGGCCGCGGCGCCGACGGCGTCCGGCGGCTGTCGCAGGAGCTCGCCGAGGGCGTGCGCCGGCAGGCGGTGCGCCCGTGACCGTCCTCGCCGCGATCCCGAGCCCGTCGCAGGGCGTCTGGCACCTCGGGCCGTTCCCGCTGCGCGCCTACGCGTTCTGCATCATCGCCGGCATCGTCGCCGCCTGCTGGATCGCCGAGAAGCGCTGGGTGGCCCGCGGCGGGCGGCCCGGTGAGGTGCTCGACATCGCCATCTGGGCGGTGCCCTTCGGCATCCTCGGCGGTCGGCTCTACCACGTGATCACCACGCCGCAGCCCTACTTCGGCGAGGGCGGCGACCCGGTGCGGGCGCTCTACATCTGGGAGGGCGGCCTGGGCATCTGGGGCGCCATCGCCCTCGGCGGCGTCGGCGCCTGGATCGCCTGCCGCCGCCGCGGCATCCCGCTGCCGGCCTTCGGCGACGCGATTGCCCCCGGCCTGCTCGTGGCCCAGGCCATCGGCCGGCTCGGCAACTGGTTCAACCAGGAGCTCTTCGGCCGGCCCACCACGCTGCCCTGGGCGCTGGAGATCGACCCCGAGCACCGCCAGCGGGGCTACGAGCAGTTCGCCACCTTCCACCCGACGTTCCTCTACGAGCTGCTGTGGAACCTCGCCGCGGCCGCCGTCGTCGTGTGGGCCGACCGCCGCTTCCGGCTCTCCCACGGCCGCGCCTTCGCGCTCTACGTCGCGCTGTACTGCGCCGGCCGGGTGTGGATCGAGGCGCTGCGCATCGACGACGCCAACCGCCTGTTCGGCGTCCGGCTCAACGTGGTCACCTGCGTCGTGGTCGGACTGCTCGCCGTGGCCTATCTGGTCTGGCAGCGCGGCCGCCCCCGCGAGGTGCTCGACCGGGACGGCGACGGGATCGGCGACGACCCCGGTCGCACGGCCGGCCTCGCCGCCGGCGGCACCTCGGACCGTGATGCGGACGACACCGCAGCCGTGGTCCGGGAGGACGCCGACGAGGCCTCCACCAGCACCGATGCCGGCCGCCGGTCGCGGGGGAGTGACCGGTCTCACGACACGCCAGGGACGCCCTGACGGGACGCGCCGACGAACCGGTTTACGCCGGTGAGCGGGGTGTTACGGCTGTGTACCCTTCCGTTCAGATCCCCCAGTGATCCTGGGTGGTCACCGCGTCGGAACCGGGCCAGCGCTGCCCCGCGGGACGACGACCCCGCGGCACCACCCGTGGGGCCGCCGGTCCCCGACCGGCCCGGGCCACCGTGTCCCGGCCGGCGGTCGGCTCCTCGCTGTCCTCGCCTGCTCCTGTGCACCGCATCTGACGCACCGCACCCTCTGACCACCGGCCGGGCCGAGAGCCCCACGCCGTCCCCTGGACGGCGTCCGCGCCGACGACGGGAGTGATCATGTCCGGGTCCACCACCCCCGCGCCCCGCACCACCACCGGTACCGCCGTGCCGTTCTCGGCCACCCCGCCGGCCGCCGGCCTCTACGACCCGGCGAACGACTCGGACGCCTGCGGCGTCGCCTTCGTGGCCGACGCCCGGGGCCGCCGCTCGCGCGAGATCGTGGCCGCGGGCCTCACCGCGCTGCACAACCTCGACCACCGGGGTGCCGCCGGCTCCGAGCCCAACTCCGGCGACGGCGCCGGCATCCTCACCCAGGTGCCCGACGCGCTGCTGCGCGGCAGCGTCGACTTCGACCTGCCGCCGCTGGGCGAGTACTCCGTGGGCATCGCCTTCCTCCCCACCGACGAGGCCGAGCGGGCCGCCCGCTACGCCGACGTCGAGCGGATCGCCGCCGAGGAGGGCCTGACCGTCCTCGGCTGGCGCGACGTGCCGGTCGACCCCGACGGCGCCGACCTCGGCCCGACCGCCCGCGCCGTCATGCCGCACTTCGGCCAGCTGTTCGTCGCCGAGACGATGGGCGCCCGCGCCGACGCCGCGGCCTTCGGCGGCCCGCGCGCGGTCAACGGCGTCACCCGGCTCGAGCGGCGCTCGTTCGTGCTGCGCAAGCGCGCCGAGCGGGAGGCCCGCGAGGCCGGCAGCTCGCTCTACGTCGTCTCGCTGTCCAGCCGCACCATCACCTACAAGGGCATGCTGACCACCGACCAGCTGCCCGCGTTCTTCCCCGACCTGCGCGACGAGCGCTACGAGTCGGCGATCGCGCTGGTGCACAGCCGGTTCTCCACCAACACCTTCCCGAGCTGGCCGCTGGCCCACCCGTTCCGGTTCATCGCCCACAACGGCGAGATCAACACGATCAAGGGCAACCGCAACCGGATGCGCGCCCGCGAGGCCAAGCTCGAGACCGAGCTGTTCGACGGCCCCGCCGGCCCCGCCACCGAGCTCGGCCTGGAGCGGATCTTCCCGGTCACCGCCAGCGACTTCAGCGACTCGGCGACCTTCGACGAGGTGCTCGAGCTCCTGCACCTGTCGGGCCGCTCCCTGCCGCACGCGGTGCTGATGATGATCCCGGAGGCGTGGGAGAACCACGACGAGATGGACCCGGCCCGCCGGGCCTTCTACCGGTTCCACTCCTCGATCATGGAGCCCTGGGACGGGCCGGCCTGCGTCGCGTTCACCGACGGCACGCTCATCGGCGCCGTCCTCGACCGCAACGGCCTGCGCCCGGGCCGCTGGTGGCGCACCCGTGACGACCTCGTCGTCCTGGCCAGCGAGGCCGGCGTGCTCGACATCCCGGCGAGCGACGTCGTCGCCAAGGGCCGGCTGCAGCCGGGCCGGATGTTCCTCGTCGACACCGCCTCCGGGCGCATCGTCTCCGACGAGGACGTCAAGGGCGCCCTGGCCGCCGAGCACCCCTACGAGGACTGGCTGCACGCCGGCCTCGTGCACCTGCCCTCGCTGCCCGAGCGGCGGCGCGCGCGGCCCAGCCACGAGTCCGTCGTCCGCCGGCAGCTGCTCTTCGGTTACACCGAGGAGGACCTCCGCGTCCTGCTCACCCCGATGGCGTCCTCGGGCGCCGAGCCGATCGGCTCCATGGGCACCGACACCCCGATCGCGGCGCTGTCGGACCGCTCCCGGCAGCTCTACGACTACTTCGGGCAGCTGTTCGCCCAGGTGACCAACCCGCCGCTGGACGCCATCCGCGAGGAGCTGGTGACCAGCCTGGGCCGCACCTTCGGCCCGGAGCAGAACCTGCTCACGGCCACCCCGGCGTCGTGCCGGCAGGTGTACCTGCCCTACCCGGTCATCGACAACGACGAGCTGGCCAAGATCCTGCACATCGACGACGACGGCGACCTGCCCGGCTTCGCCGCCGTCCGGATCACCGGCCACTTCGACGTCACCGGCGGCGGCCCCGCGCTGGTGCAGGCGATCGAGGACCTGCGCACCAAGGTCAGCAAGGCCATCTCGGCCGGCGCCCGGGTGATCGTGCTGTCCGACCGCGACTGCGACGAGAAGCGCGCCCCCATCCCGTCGCTGCTCATGACGGCCGCCGTCCACCACCACCTGGTGCGCGAGCGGACCCGCATGGAGGTCGGCCTGGTCGTCGAGTCCGGCGACTGCCGCGAGGTGCACCACGTCGCGCTGCTGCTCGGCTACGGCGCGGCCGCGGTCAACCCCTACCTCGCGTTCGAGTCCATCGAGGACCTCATCCGCGACGGCGTCCTCACCGGCGTGCAGCCGGCGCAGGCCGTGCGCAACGTGGTCAAGGCGCTGGGCAAGGGCGTCCTCAAGGTCATGAGCAAGATGGGCATCAGCACCGTCGGCTCGTACACGATGGCGCAGATCTTCGAGGCCGTCGGCCTGTCGCAGGACGTCGTCGACGAGTACTTCACCGGCACCTCGTGCCCCCTCGGCGGCGTCGGTGTCGACGTCCTCGCCGAGGAGGTCGCCATGCGGCACCGCCGCGCCTACCCGGAGAACCCGACCGAGCGGGCGCACCGCCGGCTGGAGACCGGCGGCGAGTACCAGTGGCGCCGCGAGGGCGAGGTGCACCTGTTCAACCCCGAGACGGTGTTCCTGCTCCAGCACGCCACCCGCTCGCGGCAGTTCGAGGTGTTCCAGCGCTACACGGAGACCGTCGACAAGCTGTCGGAGGAGGCCGGCACGCTGCGCGGCCTGTTCTCGATCAGGACGGGCGAGCGCCCGCCGGTGCCGATCGAGGAGGTCGAGCCGGTCAGCGAGATCGTCAAGCGCTTCCAGACCGGCGCGATGAGCTACGGCTCCATCTCGCAGGAGGCGCACGAGACCCTCGCGATCGCCATGAACCGGCTGGGCGGCAAGTCCAACACCGGCGAGGGCGGCGAGGACCCCGACCGCTTCGTGCCCGACCCGAACGGCGACCTGCGCCGCTCGGCGATCAAGCAGGTGGCCAGCGGCCGCTTCGGCGTCACCAGCGAGTACCTGGTCAACGCCGACGACATCCAGATCAAGATGGCGCAGGGCGCCAAGCCCGGCGAGGGCGGCCAGCTGCCCGGCGGCAAGGTCTACCCGTGGGTGGCCCGCACCCGGCACTCGACGCCGGGCGTCGGCCTGATCAGCCCGCCGCCGCACCACGACATCTACTCGATCGAGGACCTCAAGCAGCTCATCCACGACCTCAAGAACGCGAACGACGGGGCGCGGATCAACGTCAAGCTCGTCGCCGAGGTCGGCGTCGGGACGGTCGCGGCCGGCGTCAGCAAGGCGCACGCCGACGTCGTGCTCATCTCCGGGCACGACGGCGGCACCGGCGCCGCCCCGCTGACCTCGCTCAAGCACGCGGGCTCGCCGTGGGAGCTCGGTCTCGCCGAGACGCAGCAGACGCTGCTGGCCAACGGGCTGCGCGACCGGATCGTGGTGCAGGCCGACGGGCAGATGAAGACCGGCCGCGACGTCGTCATCGCGATGCTGCTCGGCGCCGAGGAGTACGGCTTCGCCACCGCCCCGCTGGTCGTCTCCGGCTGCGTGATGATGCGGGTCTGCCACCTCGACACCTGCCCGGTCGGCGTGGCCACGCAGAACCCGGAGCTGCGCAAGCGGTTCACCGGGCGGCCGGAGTTCGTCGTGACCTTCTTCGAGTTCCTCGCCGAGCAGGTCCGGCAGCACCTCGCCGAGCTGGGCTTCCGCTCGGTCGACGAGGCGGTCGGCCACAGCGAGCTGCTCGACACCCGGCGCGCGGTCGACCACTGGAAGGCCAGCGGCCTGGACCTCTCGCCGATGCTCGCCCGGCCGGCGCTGCCCGAGGGGGCGGCCCTGCGGGCGGTCCGCACCCAGGACCACGGCCTCGACGTCGCCCTGGACCAGACGCTGATCCAGCTGTGCGAGGGCGCCCTGCTCGACGCGCGGCCGGTGCGCCTGGAGCTGCCGGTGCGCAACGTCAACCGCACCGTCGGCACGATGCTCGGTTCGATGGTCACCCGCCGCTTCGGCGGCGAGGGCCTGCCCGACGGCACCATCGACCTGACCTTCACCGGGTCGGCCGGCCAGTCCTTCGGCGCCTTCGTCCCGCGCGGCATCACCATGCGGCTGCTCGGTGACGGCAACGACTACGTGGGCAAGGGCCTGTCCGGCGGGCGGATCGTCGTCCGCCCGGCGCCGGAGGCCACCTTCGCCGCCGAGGACAACGTCATCGCCGGCAACGTGATCGGCTACGGCGCCACCGGCGGGGAGATCTTCCTGCGCGGGCGGGTCGGCGAGCGGTTCTGCGTGCGCAACTCCGGCGCGCTGGCCGTCGTCGAGGGCGTCGGCGACCACGCGCTGGAGTACATGACCGGCGGCCGCGCGGTGATCCTCGGGCCCACCGGGCGCAACGTCGCGGCCGGCATGTCCGGCGGCATCGGCTACGTCCTCGACCTCGCCCGGCACCGGGTGAACACCGAGATGGTCGACGTCGAGCCGCTGGACGGGGAGTCCTCGCAGTGGCTGCGCGAGGTCCTGGTGCGCTACCAGGCCGAGACCGAGTCGCCGGTGGCCGGCGCCCTGCTGGCCGACTGGGGCCGCTGGTCCGAGCAGTTCAGCGTGATCATGCCGCGCGACTACCGTCGCGCCCTCGAGGCCCGGCGCGCCGCCGAGGCCGCCGGTACCGACGTCGATCGAGCAGTGATGGAGGCCGCACGTGGCTGACTCCACGGGGTTCCTGAAGTACGAGCGGGCGCTGCCGCCCCGGCGGCCGGTCGACGTCCGCATCCTGGACTGGAAGGACGTCTACCTCTCCCGCCAGAACGGTGAGGACGGCGTCTACCCGGTCGCGGCGCTGCGCCAGCAGGCCGCGCGGTGCATGGACTGCGGCATCCCGTTCTGCCACCACGGCTGCCCGCTGGGCAACCTGATCCCGGAGTGGAACGACCTCGCCCGTCGCGACGACTGGCGCGACGCCATCGAGCGGCTGCACGCGACGAACAACTTCCCGGAGTTCACCGGGAAGCTGTGCCCCGCGCCCTGCGAGGGCTCCTGCGTGCTGAACCTGCAGGACTCGCCGGTCACGATCAAGCAGATCGAGTGGGAGATCATCGACCAGGCCTTCGAGCGCGGCCACGTCGAGCCGCAGGCCCCGGCCGAGCGCACGGGGAAGAGGGTCGCCGTCGTCGGCTCCGGGCCGGCGGGCCTCGCCGCCGCCCAGCAGCTCACCCGCGCCGGGCACGACGTCACCGTGTACGAGCGGGCCGACAAGGTGGGCGGGCTGCTCCGCTACGGCATCCCCGAGTTCAAGATGGAGAAGGCCGTCCTGGACCGGCGCCTGGACCAGATGCGCGCAGAGGGCACCCGCTTCGTCACCGGCGTCGAGGTCGGCGGGTCGGGGGAGCAGGACCTGTCGGCCGAGCAGCTGCGCGGCGAGTACGACGCCGTCGTCGTGGCCGCGGGCTCGACCATCGGCCGCGACCTGCCCGCGCCGGGCCGGGAGCTCGACGGCATCCACCTGGCCATGGAGTTCCTGCCCTTCGGCAACCGCCAGGCGCTCGGCGAGCTCGACGACCCGCCGATCTCCGCGAAGGGCCTCGACGTCGTGATCATCGGCGGCGGCGACACCGGCGCGGACTGCCTGGGCACCTCGCACCGGCAGGGCGCCCGCTCGGTCACCCAGCTGGAGATCATGCCGGCGCCGCCGGACCAGCGCGCCGAGGGCAACCCCTGGCCGACCTACCCGATGATCATGCGCATCTCCTCCGCGCACGAGGAGGGCGGCGAGCGGCTGTACTCGGTCAACACCGAGCGGTTCCTCGGCGACGAGCAGGGCCGCGTGCGCGCGCTGGTCATCCACGAGGTCGAGCGGGTCGACGGTCGGTTCCAGAAGGTCGAGGGCACCGAGCGCGAGCTCCCCGCGCAGCTCGTCCTGCTGGCCATGGGCTTCACCGGCGTGCAGCGCGAGGGCCTGGTCGAGGCGCTCGGGCTCGAGGTCGACGGGCGCGGCAACGTCGCCCGCGACGGCGAGTTCATGACCACCGTGCCGGGCGTCTTCGTCGCCGGGGACGCGGGCCGCGGCCAGTCGCTCATCGTGTGGGCGATCGCCGAGGGCCGCGCCGCCGCCGGCGCCGTCGACTCCTGGCTGACCGGCAGCTCCATGCTGCCCCGGCCGGTCACCCCGACAGCGGTCGCGCTGCGCTGAACCGTCGTCCTCCGGACGGCACCGGCCAGGGCCGGGTCCCGCGACACCGCGGGACCCGGCCCTGCCCGTTCCACTTCCGGAAATCTCCGCCGACTAGCGTTCCCCCCATGAGCCGCCGCGCGAAGATCGTCTGCACCCTGGGTCCGGCCACGAGCTCCCTGGAGCAGATCACCGCCCTCGTCGAGTCGGGGATGGACGTCGCCCGGCTCAACTTCAGCCACGGGTCGCACGCCGACCACGAGGCCGCCTACCGCCGCGTACGGCAGGCCTCCGACGCCACGGGGCACGCCGTCGCCGTCCTCGC
Source organism: Geodermatophilus sp. SYSU D01106 (assembly GCF_054049995.1). Classification (NCBI taxonomy): domain Bacteria; kingdom Bacillati; phylum Actinomycetota; class Actinomycetes; order Geodermatophilales; family Geodermatophilaceae; genus Geodermatophilus; species Geodermatophilus sp. SYSU D01106. The sequence continues at coordinate 17,609 of NZ_JBJGYM010000025.1, forward strand.
CGACCTGCAGGGCCCCAAGATCCGCCTCGGCACGTTCGCGAACGGCCCGGTCACCTGGGTGACCGGCAGCCGGGTCTGCATCACCGTCGAGGACGTCGAGGGCACCGCCGAGCGCGTCTCCACCACGTACAAGGGCCTGGCCAACGACGCCCGCGTGGGCGACCGCCTGCTCGTCGACGACGGCAAGCTCGCCCTCTCCGTCGTCGGCATCGACGGCCCCGACGTGTGGTGCCTGGTCGTCGAGGGCGGCGAGGTCTCCAACAACAAGGGCCTGTCGCTGCCCGGCGTCGCCGTCAGCGTGCCCGCGCTGTCGGAGAAGGACGAGGAGGACCTCCGCTTCGCCCTGCACCTGTCGGTCGACTTCATCGCGCTGTCGTTCGTCCGCTCGCCGGCCGACGTCGAGCTGGTGCGCGACATCATGCGCCAGGAGGACGTGAACGTCCCGGTCATCGCCAAGCTGGAGAAGCCGGAGGCGGTGGCCAACCTGGAAGCCATCGTCGAGGCGTTCGACGGGATCATGGTGGCCCGCGGCGACCTGGGCGTGGAGCTCGCGCTCGAGCAGGTGCCGCTGGTGCAGAAGCGCGCCGTGCAGGCCGCCCGCGAGCGCAACAAGCCGGTCATCGTGGCCACCCAGATGCTCGAGTCGATGATCGTCAACTCGCGGCCCACCCGCGCCGAGGCCTCCGACGTCGCCAACGCCGTCCTCGACGGCGCCGACGCCGTGATGCTCTCGGGCGAGACCTCGGTCGGCCGCTACCCGGTCGGGGCGGTCCGCACGATGGACCGCATCATCAGCGCCGTCGAGAGCGACGACCGCTGGGTGCCCGAGCTGGTGCGCCGCTCCCGGTCGCGGTCGGGCGCCATCGTGCGCGCGGCCCGCGACATCGGCGAGTCCCTCGACGTGAAGGCGCTGGCCACCTTCACCCAGACCGGCGAGACCGCCCGCCGCCTCGCCGCCCTGCACCCCCGCCAGCCGCTGCTGGCCTTCACCGTCGACGCCCGGGTGCGCAGCCAGCTGGCGCTGTCCTGGGGCGTGGAGACCTTCCTCGTGCCCGCCGTCGAGCACACCGACGACATGGTCGAGCAGGTGGACTTCTCGCTGCTGTCGATCGGGCGCCTGCGGGTCGGCGACCGCGTCGTCGTCGTCGCCGGCAGCCCGCCCAACACCGTCGGCTCGACCAACCTGATCCGGGTGCACGAAGTCGGCACGGACTCGTGACCGGCGGCGGGACCCAGGCCGCCGCCCTCATGACCGTCCTCGACCTCGAGGAGCGGGAGCCCGGCGTCTTCGTCGGGCAGACGCCGACGACGACGTTGCAGCGCATCTTCGGCGGGCAGGTCGCCGGCCAGGCGCTGATGGCCGCCGTCCGCACCGTGCCGGCGGGGAGGGGCGTGCACTCGCTGCACTCCTACTTCCTGCGGCCCGGTGACCCGCACGAGGAGCTGCGCTACACCGTCGAGCGGATCCGCGACGGCCGCTCCTTCTCCACGCGGCGGGTGATCGCCCACCAGCGCCGCCACGGCGAGGAGGTCGCCGTCTTCGCGCTGACGGCCGACTTCCACGCCGGGGAGGCCGCCGTCGTCGCCCACGCCAGGCCCATGCCCGGCGTGCCCGGTCCCGACGGCCTGGCCTCGCTCGCCGAGCACGCCGCCGGGCACGGCGCGGTGGCCGCCCCGGCGCTGGAGATCAGCCGGGCGGTCGAGCAGCGGCCGCTGGCCGACCCGTTCGCGCCGGAGCCCAAGTCACCGCCGGACACCCGGTCGCACGCCTGGTTCCGGGTGGCCGGGCGGCTGCCGGAGGACCCCGGGGTGCACGCGGCAGCGCTGACCTTCGTCAGCGACCTGACGTTGCTGTCCGCGGGGCTGGCGCGCGAGGGCGGGGGCTGGGGCGGCCGCTACGTCGGGGCGAGCCTCGACCACGCCGTCTGGTTCCACGCGCCGGTGCAGGCCGACGAGTGGTTCCTCTACGAGACCGACAGCCCCGCGGCCTCGGCCGGCCGCGCGCTGTGCTTCGGCAGCATCTGGGCCGCCGACGGCACGCACGTGGCCACCGTGGCCCAGGAGGGGCTCATCCGGTCACTGGGGGAGTAGCCGCCGGCTCGGCGTCCTCCCGGGGCACTCGGTCCGCGGGCTCCCGGTCCGCGGGCTCCTGGTCCGCGGGCTCCGCGGCCGGCTCCTCCCGACCCGGCTGCTGCGCGGCCCGCTCGGCGGCCTCGCGCTCGGCGGCCTCCTGCTCGGCGGCGTGCCGGCGGGCCGCCTCCTCCTCGGCGGCCCGGCGCTCGGCCTCCTTGCGCTCGGCCTCGGCCCGCGCGCGCTCGGCGGCCTGCTCGGCGAAGTCGGCGGCCAGCCAGTCGTGGCCCTCGCACAGCAGCGCCCACGCCCGCTCGACGTGCGCCCGCGTCGTCGTCGGGGCACCGATCGCCACCCGCAGCACCACCTGCCCGCGGACGGTGGTGTGGGTCAGGAACACCTCGCCGCCGTCGTTGAGCCGTTCCAGCAGTGTCATGGTGGCCACGTCGGCGTCGACGTCGGCCGGCCAGCGCGGCTTCAGGCACACCAGCGACAGCGGGTGCGGCGTCGCGACGTCGAAGCGGTCGTCGTCGCGCGCCCACCCGGCCAGCTCCTGCGCCAGCGCGACGCCGGACCGCACGTGCGCCCGCAGCCCCTCGGCGCCGTACCAGCGCACCACCGACCACAGCTTCAGCGCCCGGAACCGGCGGCCGAGCTCGATCTGCCAGTCGCGGTAGTCGACGACGGCGCCGGCCTCGGTGGCGGCGTTGCGCAGGTACTCGGGGAGGATCGCCAGGGCGCCGGTGAGGGCGGCCCGGTCGGCGACCCAGAAGAGGGTGGCGTCGAACCCGGTGAGCAGCCACTTGTGCGCGTCGGTGGTGTAGCTGTCGGCCTCCTCGACGCCGGCCTGCAGGTGCCGCAGCTCCGGCGCGACGGCGCTCACGCCGCCGTAGGCGGCGTCGACGTGCAGCCACGCGCCGTACCGCCGGCAGACCTCCCCGATCGCGGCGAGCGGGTCGACGGCGGTGGTCGACGTCGTGCCCACCGTCGCGCACACCAGCACCGGCCGGTACCCGCGGGCGGTGTCGCGCTCCAGCCGCGCCGCCAGGGCCGCCGGGCGCATCGCGAGATCGCCGTCGACCTCGACGATCCTGATGGCGTCGGTGCCGAGGCCGGCGATCCGGACGGCCTTCTCCATCGACGAGTGCGTCTCGGAGGAGACGTAGACCGTGTACTCCTCGGGCAGCACGCCGTGCCGGACGGTGGCGCCGCCGCTGGCCCGGTGCAGCGCGGCGAGCAGCGCCACGAGGTTCGCCCCGGAGCTGGAGTCCTGGACGACGCCGCCGCCGGTGCCGGTGCTGCGGAAGGACGCGGGCAGCGCGAGGAGCTCGGCGAACCAGTCCAGGACGTGCTGCTCGAGCTCGGTGGCCGCGGGGCTGGTCACCCACGACATGCCCTGCACGCCGAGGCCCGCCGACAGCAGGTCGCCGAGGACCGAGGGCCCGGAGGTGTTGGCCGGGAAGTAGGCGAGGAAGCCGGGGTGCTGCCAGTGCGTGACCCCGGGCAGGACGACGCGGTCGAGGTCGGCGAGGACGGCGGAGAACGGCTCGCCCTGCTCGGGGGCCGACGGCGGGAGCGCGGCGCGCACGTCGCCGGGGGCCACCCGCGAGCGGACGGGGAAGGACTCCAGCCGGGACCAGTAGTCGGCGATCCAGTCGACCACCTCGTGACCGTGCTGCCGGAACTGCTCGGGGGTCATGTGGGGGACGGGCTCGCTCACTCCGTCACCGTATTGGGTGGTCCGGACGCGGCGGCGCAGCCGCCCTGGCACGGTGCCCCCGGTGCGACTCGAACGCACACTGCGCGGGTTTTGAATCCGCTCCCTCTGCCGATTGGGGTACGGGGGCCGCCCGCCGCGACCGAGGTCACGGCGCGGCCAGCCTAACCGGCGGGCCACTCCCGGCCGTCGTGACTAGGCTCTCCGCCCGTGAGCAGCGAGCCGACCCGGGTCCTCATCGCCGAGGACGAGGCCCTCATCCGCCTCGACCTCAAGGAGATGCTGGAGGAGGAGGGGTACGTCGTCGTCGGCGAGGCGGGGGACGGCCAGACGGCCGTCGACCGCGCCCGCGAACTGACGCCGGACCTCGTCATCCTCGACATCCAGATGCCGGTCCTCGACGGCCTGGCCGCCGCCGAGCAGATCGCCTCCGACCGCATCGCCCCCGTCATCGTGCTCACCGCCTTCAGCCAGCGGGAGCTGGTCGAGCGGGCCCGCGACGCCGGCGCGATGGCCTACCTGGTCAAGCCGTTCTCCAAGAACGACCTGGTGCCGGCGATCGAGGTCGCCCGCGCCCGGTTCACCGAGATCTCCGCCCTCGACGACGAGGTCCGCACGCTCGAGGAGCGCCTGGAGGCCCGCAAGGTCGTGGAGAAGGCCAAGGGCCGGCTCATGGCCGAGCAGGGGATGACCGAGGCCGAGGCCTTCCGGTGGATCCAGCGCACCGCCATGAACGAGCGCACCTCGATGAAGGCACTGGCCGAGCGCGTCCTCGCCACCGACGCGGCGGCTGCGGAGGGTGCACCCTCCTGAGGGACGCCGTAACCCGCCCGGAACAGGGGAGGTCACGACCTAATCACGGTCCACTGGCCTCCCCTTCCGCTCCCTATGGCAGCGGTTACGTTCTCCGGACTGACGGGGCCTGGGCGCTCGCGCCCGGCCCGCCGGACCGACGTACGACAACTGGGAGTTGCTGGATGCGCACGCGTACCTACGCCCGCAGCATCGCCGTCACGTCTGCCGCTCTCGTCGCCCTCACCGCCTGTGGCGGCGGGAGCGACGACAGCGGTGGCGGCTCGGGCGGAGACGCCTCGGGTGACGCCGAGAAGCAGGTCAACATCTACGGGACCGACGGCAACATGGGCAACGCGCTCGGTGAGGACTTCACCGAGCAGGGTTCCCTGGCCGGCATGAAGGGCACGACGCCCCTCACCGAGCTCGGTTCCGACTTCACCGACCGGCTCCTCGAGGTCGACCCCGCCCTGCAGGACTACAACTACGCGGGCGAGACCTACGACGCGGTCATCGTCACCGCCCTGGCCGCGCAGGCCGCGGGCACCAACGACGCCAACGTCTTCAAGGCCTACGTCAACGGCATCACCGCCGGTGGCGAGAAGTGTGACAGCTTCCAGGCCTGCCTCGACATCATCAACGCCGGCGGGAACGTCGACTACGACGGCATCTCCGGCCCGCTGGCCTTCACCGACGCCGGTGAGCCGGCCGCGGCGAGCTTCGGCCTGCTGCAGTTCGGCGACGACAACGCGCTGGACAACGACGCCACCGAGTTCGTCATCGCCGGTGACGAGGCCAACGCCACCAGCGACGAGGGCCCGGCCTACGCGCCGGCCGGCGCCACGGGCGGCCCGCTGGTGATCGGCACCCTGCTGCCGCTCACCGGCAACCTGGCCTTCCTCGGCCCGCCGGAGGTCGCCGGCGCCAAGCTGGCGGTCAACGACATCAACGCCGCGGGCGGCGCCCTGGGCGCGCCGGTGCAGCTCGTCGAGGGTGACTCCGGTGACGCCTCGACCGACACCGCCACCCAGACCGTCGACCGGCTGCTGCAGTCCGGCGTCAACGCGATCATCGGTGCGGCGTCCTCGGGCGTGAGCCTCACGGTCATCGACGCCATCACCGGCGCCGGCGTCCTGCAGTTCTCGCCGGCCAACACGTCGGACCAGTTCACGACGTACAACGACAACGGGCTGTACTTCCGCACCGCCCCGCCGGACACGCTGCAGGCCCGCGCTCTCGCCGACCTGATCATCGCCGACGGCAACAACACCGTGGGGATCCTCGCGCTCAACGACCCCTACGGCACCGGCCTCGCCGAGAACACGCTGAACAACCTGGTCAGCGCCGGTCTCTCCGAGGACGACATCGTCAGCGTCACCTACGACCCGCAGGCGGCGAACTTCGACGCCGAGGTCCAGCAGATGGTCGACTTCAACCCCGACGCGATCGTCGTCATCGGGTTCGAGGAGTCCTCGCGGATCCTGCAGGGCCTCAACGACCAGGGCATCGGCCCGCAGCGTTGATCCTGCCGCGGGGCAACCCGCAGCGGTGACCTGAACACCAGGCAGCGGCCCGGTACCCCTCACGGGGTGCCGGGCCGCTGTCGTGTCCGGACGGGTGGCGGGCCCGTCGGGAAGCTGCTCGGCCGGCTCCCGCACGCGCCCGACCCCGTTCGACCTCGCGCTGCGGTGCCCGGCCTCGCCCCGCAGCACGAGGCCGGGCACCACGGCGCGAGGACGGCGGCCCTCCGGCGCCCTGAGCTGCCTCGAGCGCCCCGCGGGCCGTCGTCAGCGCTGCAGGTGCTGCCCCTCGGGCGCCCAGTCGGCCGGGCGGCCGCGGTGGTTGGAGAACTCGACCGCCCAGCGCCACCAGCTGCGGTCGGGCGCGTGCTCCCAGCGCAGCAGCACCCCGACCTCGCCGCCGGGGAGCAGCACCGGCAGGTCCAGGTGGCTCTCGTCGGGCCAGACCTCGCTGCGCCGCACGCCGCCGTCGGCGAGCTCCAGCAGCGTCACGGGGGAGTAGTCGCCCTCCCGGTCGGCGTCGCCCCGGACGACGACGGTGTCGTCGTCCGCGGTCACGCGGACGCCCAGCCGCGCGGGCGCGGCGTGCACCAGCACGCGGGAGAAGCCACCGGCGGTCAGCGCGCGGCAGAAGTCGAGGCCGTTCATGCCGCCGTCGCGGCTGCGCAGGTCCCAGGTCCAGTTCACGGCCCGTGCCTACCCCGCGGGCTCCCCGGACGCCCACGGACGCCCACGGACGCACAGAGGCCGGCGCCCCCGGAGGGGACGCCGGCCTCTGCCGGTGCTCAGGAGGTCACTGCGCCTTGGCGAGCGTCCCCAGGTAGAGCTCGATGACCTTCGGGTCGGTCATCAGCGACTTGCCCGTGTCGGTGTAGGCGTTGCGGCCCTGGTCGAGCACGTAGCCGCGGTCGCAGATCTGCAGGCAGCGCCGGGCGTTCTGCTCGACCATGATGATCGAGACCCCGGTGGCGTTGATCCGCCGGCAGCGGATGAACACCTCGTCCTGGTAGGCCGGCGACAGGCCGGCCGACGGCTCGTCGAGCAGCAGCACCGACGGGTCCATCATCAGCGCCCGGCCCATGGCGACCATCTGCCGCTCACCGCCGGACAGGGCGCCCGCCTTGCCCTTGCGCCGCTCGCCGAGCAGCGGGAAGAGGTCGATGACGTAGTCGAAGCGCTCCTTGAACGTCTTCGGCCGCAGGTAGACGCCCATCTGCATGTTCTCCTCGATGGTGAGCGAGGGGAACACGTTGTTGTTCTGCGGCACGTAGCCCACGCCCATCGAGACCAGCCGGTGCGCGGGCGCCGAGGTGATCTCCTCGCCGCGCAGCGTCACCGATCCCGAGCGCACGGGGATGAGCCCGAACAGCGTCTTGAGCAGCGTCGACTTGCCGGCGCCGTTGGGGCCGATGATCCCGACGAGCTCGCCGTCCTGCAGGTAGAAGTCGGCGCCCCGCAGGATGTTGACGCCCGGGACGTAGCCGGCGACGAGGTCGTCGGCGCGCACCAGGGCGCCCTCGGCGAGGCGCAGGTGCTCCTCGCGGGTGGCGGCCTTCTCCGCGGGGGAGAGCTCGGTGGTGCCGGCCGCGGCCTCGGCGGCGCGGGTGACGTCCTCGCCGGACTCGTCGACCTGGAACAGCGGGTCGCTCATCGACCGGTCTCCTTGTGCACGTCGGACCCCAGGACCTCGCCGCCGCCGTGCTCCTCGGCGGCGATCTGCGCCTCGGCCTCGGCGAGGACCTGGTCCTCCTCCTCGACGGTCAGCGGGGCGTCGTGGTGGGCGCCGAGGTAGGCGTCGACCACGGCCTGGTTCTGGCTGATGGACTCGGGCGGGCCCTCGGCGATCACCCGGCCGGCGGCCATGACGACCACCCAGTCGCTGATGTCGCGGACGACGTCCATGTCGTGCTCGACGAAGATGACCGTCATGCCCTCCTCGCGGAGGTCCTTGACGTGGCCGAGCAGGCTCTGCGTCAGGGCGGGGTTCACCCCGGCCATCGGCTCGTCGAGCATGACGACCTTCGGGTCGCTCATGAGCGCCCGCGCCATCTCGAGCAGCTTGCGCTGACCGCCGGAGAGGGTGCCGGCGAACTCGTCCTTCTTGGCGTCGAGCTTGAACCGCCGCAGCAGGTCCATCGCCTTGTCGGTGTTCGCCTTCTCCTGGCCCTTCCAGGTCCCGGGCACCAGGGCGCGCAGGAAGCTCTCGCCGCGCTGGCCCTGGGCGCCGAGCAGCATGTTCTGCAGCACGGTGAGCCGGGACAGCGCCTTGGTGAGCTGGAAGGTGCGGACGACGCCGAGCCGGGCGACCTGGTGCGGCGCCAGCTTGCCCAGCGGGCGCCCGTCGAAGCTCCAGGTGCCGGTGTTGGGCTGGTCGAAGCCGGTCAGCAGGTTGAACAGCGTCGTCTTGCCGGCGCCGTTCGGCCCGATCAGGCCGGTGATCCCGCCGCGCTGCACCTCGAGGTGCTCGACGGCGACCGCGGTGAGGCCGCCGAAGGTGCGGGTGACGCCGTCGACGACGATCGCCGGGTCCGGCTTGGCGACGCCGACCTCCCACGGGACGTCGCGCAGCGCGGCCTGGGCCAGTCGCTGCGGCGCCGCGCGGTGGACGCCGCCCTTGTCCAGCGACGCCGCGTGGGCGCCGGCCGGGGTGTTCTCAGCGGGCATCGAGCATCACCTCTCGTCGGTCTCCGAAGATGCCCTGCGGGCGGAAGACCAGCAGCAGCATCAACCCGACACCCACGAGCACGAAGCGGATCTGCGCGACGTCGGTGGAGGACAGCAGGCCCTCGGGGATGATGCCGTTGTCGATGAGCAGCCGCAGACCGGTGTCGGCGAACTGCAGGATGAACAGCAGGATGATCGACCCGACCACCGGACCCAGCACGCGCGCGGCGCCACCGAGGATCAGGGCGGCGTAGGCGAGGAACGTGTTGGCGTTCTGGTACTGGTCGGGGACGGCCGATCCGGTGCCCACGGCGTACACCATCCCACCGAGCGCGCCGAGGATGCCGCCGAGGACCAGCGCCTGCATCTTGTAGACGTAGACGTTCTTGCCCAGGGCGCGGACGGCGTCCTCGTCCTCGCGGATCGACTTGAGCACACGGCCCCAGGGGCTGCGCATGAGCGCCCAGACGAGCAGGCAGGCCAGGATGACCAGCACCCAGCCGACGACGGCGACCCAGAGCTCGCCGCCGGACCAGCTGGTGCCGAGGATGCGGTAGCGCTCGTTGGTCGCCCACGGGGCGAGGGAGATGAAGTCGCCGTTGAACGACGACAGGCCCCGGGTGCCGTTGGTGACCGGCGTGGCCGACACCGACCGGAACAGCAGCCGCAGGCCCTCCGCCGTCGCGATGGTCGCGATGGCCAGGTAGTCCGCGCGCAGCCGCAGGGTCGGCAGGCCGAGCAGGAGGGCGAGGACGACCGCGGCCGCGAGGCCCACGACGACGCCCACCCAGAAGGGCAGGCCCCACTGGCTGACCGAGATCGCGATGCCGAAGCCGCCCAGCAGGGCGAACGCGATCTGACCGAAGTTCAGCAGGCCGGCGTAGCCGAACTGCACGTTGATGCCGATGGCCAGCAGGGCGAAGAAGATCGCCTGGAAGCCGAGGCCGGCCTTGAGGGCGACGGCCAGGGCGTCGATGAGGTCACCCATGGCTCAGCCGATCCGGACCCGGCTGCCCAGGATGCCCTGGGGCCGGATGACGAGGATGACGATCAAGAGCAGCAGCCCTCCGACGTACTTCACGTCATTCGGGATGACGAGGGTCGACATCTGCACGAACACGCCCACGATGAGGCTGCCCACGAGGGCGCCGTAGGCGGTGCCGAGGCCACCGAGGGTGACGCCGGCGAACATCAGCAGCAGCAGGCGGAAGCCCATGTCCCACTGCACCTGGTCGGACAGGCCCAGCAGCACGCCGCCGAGCGCGGCCAGCGCGCCACCCATCATCCAGACGACGAGGATGACGCGGTTGACGTCGATGCCCGAGGACGCGGCGAGGTCGCGGTTGTCGGCGACCGCGCGCATGGCCTTGCCGATCTTGGTGCGCTGCAGCATCACGGCCACCAGCACCAGGACGACGAGCGACACGACGATCGACACGAGCGCGCGGTTGGTCAGCGTGAACAGGCCGTAGTCGACGGCCCGCCCGGTGGCGACCTGGTACGGGCTCGACCGGCCGCCGTAGACGATCTGGATCAGGTAGCGCAGCAGCAGCGACAGGCCGATCGAGACCACGAGCGCGGCGATCAGGCCGGTGCCGCGGCGGCGCAGCGGGCGCCACAGCGCGAGCTCGTTGAGGGCGCCGACGGCTGCGCCGGCGACCATCGCGATCAGCGTCGCGGCGATGAGCGGGACGCCGCCGGAGACGTTGACGTACCAGGCGACGACGGCGCCGATCGTGACCAGCTCGCCGTGCGCGAAGTTGGTCAGGCCGGTGGTGCCGAAGATGAGCGACAGGCCGACGGCGGCCATGGCGATCAGCAGGCCGAACCGGATGCCGTCGACGAGCAGCTGGACGGCGCGGACCGTGCCGCCCCCGCCGCCGCGGCTGCCGTCCTCGAGCCCGATGATGACCGCCTGGCGGCGACCCTCGTCGACGGTGACGGTGCGGTTGTCCGCTCCGGCCAGCTCCACGCCCTCGGGCAGGTCGTCGGCGTCGATGGTGACGGTGTAGTCCCCGGGGCCGGGGAGGTCGACCGACCAGCGGCCCTCCTCGTCGGTCTCGACGCTGTCGATCTCCTGGCCGCCGGCTTGGGTGACGGTGACCTCGACGCCCTCGATGGGGCCGGACCGGCTGGTCTGCAACGTGCCCAGCACCTGCTCACCCTCGGCGCTCGCGATCCCGGGGGCCAGGAAGGCCATCCCGGTGGCGGCGACGAGGACGAGCAGGAGCCGCAGCAGCACGCCTCGGGCGACGGCGCCGGGGCCCGGGCGGATCGCGCTCCGGTGCGGCCCGGGTCGCCCCGAGGTGGCTGACGGGTGCCTCACACAACCTCCCTGGTCGTGGCAGTGCTCAGGCGCAGTGTCGAAGGACACTGCGCGGGCAGGAGGCGTGACGGTAACCCAGGCCTGTTGCGTCGCCGTTCCCTCGAGTCCCACCTGTGACCCGAGCGAGATCTCCGGCGGGCCGCGGTGATCACTCCTGTCCCACCCCGGCGCGTCGCCGCGGGCGAGCCGCGGGACCGGGTGGACGATCTCGCCACCGTCCAGGGGAGGACTCCCGTGTCAGGAACCGGTCAGCGGTCTGGCGTCACGACGCGCGTGGCGCGTCCCGAGGACCTGCCCGCGGTGCTGTCGCTCGTACGGCAGCACCGCGCGGAGGCCCACGCCGAGGGGGTGCTCACCGGCCAGACGCCGGGCGCCGCCGCGGCGGTCGGGTTCCGCCGGCTGCTCGCCGACCCCGGTCACCGGGTCGTCCTCGCCGTGCTGCCGGGCGACGCCGCGCCGGGTCCGGACTCGGCCGGCGAGGTCGCCGTCGGCCTCGCGGTGCTCGGGCCGGACCCGCTGTCGACGGTGCTCGGCGTCCCGCAGGTGACCGTCGACAACCTCGTCGTGCACCGCGACCACCGCCGGCACGGCGCGGGCACCGCGCTGCTCGCGGCCGCGGCCGCCTACGCGGAGGAACTGGGCGCCCTCCACGTCGTCGCCGCCGTCGGCGGGCACGAGGCCGAGCGGCAGCGGTTCTTCGCCCGGATGGGCTTCGCCCCGCTCACCACCCGCCGGATCGTGCCGCGGGAGACGCTCGCGCGGGTGCTGGCCGGCCGGCTGCGCGGCGGGCTGAGCCTGCCGCGGCGGCCGGTGCCGCGCCGCCGCCCGCCGCTGCCGCGCGTGCTGCCCGTGGTGCTCCCGACCGACGTGCGTCCCGAGGCACCGGCCCGGGCGCGCTGAGAGCCGGGCCGGTCCGCTGGGCCGGTCAGGCGGGCAGGATCGCGCAGGTCAGCCGGGCGGTCGCCGTCCGGCGGCCGCGGTCGTCGGTGACCTCGACCATGAACGTCGACAGCGTGCGGCCGATCCGCGCGGGCGTGCAGACGGCGGTGACCGTGCCCGACGTGGCCGCGCGGAGGTAGCTGGCGTTGAGCTCGACGCCGACGGCCTTCTTCCCGGGGCCGGCGTTGATCATCGCCGCCCACGAGCCGACGGTCTCCACCAGCGAGCAGGTGGCGCCGCCGTGCAGCAGGCCGAAGGGCTGCTGGTTGCCCTCGACCGGCATGGTGGCCACGAGCCGGTCGGGCCGGAAGTCGACGATCTCGATGCCGAGCTTGTCGTCGAGCGGGCTGGCCGCGCTCGGCGGCAGCCACTCCGGGGGAGGCGTCGTCACCCCCGGCACGCTAGCCAGCGGCCGCGGGGACGGCCCGGCAGGGGCCGGGAACGTCGTCGCGCGGACCTAGGATCGTCGGCGATGTCCGCTCCGGTGACCACCTCCGCGCCCACCGCCCCCTCGAGTCCGGGGACGCGGCCGCGCCTGCTGCTCCTCGACGGGCACTCGCTGGCCTACCGCGCGTTCTTCGCGCTGCCGGTGGAGAACTTCTCCACGACGACGGGCCAGCCCACCAACGCCGTCTACGGCTTCACGTCGATGCTGATCAACGTGCTGCGCGACGAGCAGCCGACGCACCTCGCCGTCGCCTTCGACGTCGGCCGGCAGACCTTCCGCAGTGAGATCTACGCGGAGTACAAGGCAAACCGCAGCGAGAGCCCCACCGACTTCCGCGGCCAGGTCAGCCTCATCCAGGAGGTGCTCGGCGCCCTGCGCGTCCCGGTGATCACCGCGCCGGGCTACGAGGCCGACGACGTCATCGCCACGCTCACCGTGCAGGCCGTCGAGCAGGGCATGGACGTGCTCATCTGCACCGGCGACCGCGACGCGCTGCAGCTGGTCAACGAGCACGTGACCGTGCTGTACCCGCGCAAGGGCGTCTCCGACCTCACCCGGTTCACCCCGGAGGAGGTCGAGACCAAGTACGGGCTGACCCCCGTCCAGTACCCCGACTTCGCGGCGCTGCGGGGCGACCCGAGCGACAACCTCCCCAGCATCCCGAGCGTGGGGGAGAAGACCGCGGCCAAGTGGATCCGCGAGTACGGCTCCCTCGACGAGCTCGTCGACCGGGTCGACACGGTGAAGGGCAAGGTCGGGGAGAAGCTGCGCGAGCACCTGTCGTCGGTCCTGCAGAACCGGCGGCTCACCGAGCTCGACCGGCAGGTGTCCCTCGAGCTCGGCCCGCAGGACCTCGCCGTCCGCGCCTGGGACCGCAACGAGGTGCACACCCTCTTCGACAACCTGCAGTTCCGGGTGCTCCGCGACCGGCTGTTCGCCACGCTCAGCAGCGCGGAGCCGGAGGTCGAGGGCGGCTTCGACGTCACCGCCGACGAGGTGGCCCCCGGGGAGCTCGGCGCCTGGCTCGACGCGCACGCCCGCACCGGCCGCACCGGGGTGGTCCTGCGCGGCACCTGGGGTCGCGGCACCGGGGAGCTGACCGGGATCGCGCTGGCCGCCGGCGACGACCACGCCGTCTTCGTCGACCTCGGGCCGGGCCTCGACGCCGCCGACGAGCAGGCGCTGGCCGAGTGGCTGTCCGACCCCGCCGTCGAGAAGGTCGCCCACGACGTCAAGGGCCCGCTGCTCGCCGTGTGGGCGCGCGGGTGGGACCTGCGGGGCCTGGTCAGCGACACCGCGCTCGCCGCCTACCTGGCCACGCCGGGGCAGCGCTCGTTCGACCTCGCCGACCTCTCGGTGCGCTACCTCAAGCGGGAGCTCAAGGACGCCGCCGAGCCCGAGAGCCAGATGACGCTCGACGGGATGGGCCCCACCGAGGCCGACATCGCCGCCGAGGCCGCGCACGCCGACGTCCTCAAGGCCGTCGCGGTCAACGACCTCTCCGACGCCCTCGAGCAGGTGCTCGGCCAGAAGGGCGGCGACCACCTCCTCGAGGGGATGGAGCTGCCGCTCACCCGGGTGCTCGCCCGGATGGAGCAGCGCGGCATCGCCGCCGACATGGACCTGCTCACCGAGCTGCAGCGCGAGTTCGCCGAGGGCGTGGCCGCCGCGGCCGCCGAGGCCTACGCCGTCATCGGCCGGGAGATCAACCTCGGCTCGCCCAAGCAGCTGCAGGCGGTGCTGTTCGACGAGCTGGGCCTGCCGAAGACCAAGAAGATCAAGTCCGGGTACACCACCGACGCCGAGGCGCTCACCTCGCTGCTGGCGCAGACCGGGCACCCCTTCCTCGAGCACCTGATGCGCCACCGCGACGTCACGCGGCTGCGCACGGTCATCGACGGGCTGATCCCCATGGTCGACGACGGCGGCCGCATCCACACCACGTTCCAGCAGACGATCGCCGCCACCGGCCGGCTGTCCTCGACCGACCCGAACCTGCAGAACATCCCGATCCGCACCGCCGAGGGCCGCCGGATCCGGCAGGCGTTCGTCGTCGGCGGCGGCTACGAGACGCTGATGACGGCCGACTACAGCCAGATCGAGATGCGGATCATGGCCCACCTGTCGGAGGACGCCGGGCTGATCGAGGCGTTCACCTCGGGGGAGGATCTGCACTCCTTCGTCGCGTCGCGGGCCTACGACATCCCGATCGACCAGGTCGACCCGGAGATGCGCCGGCGGATCAAGGCCATGAGCTACGGCCTGGCCTACGGGCTGTCGGCCTACGGGCTCGCGCAGCAGCTGCGGATCACCCCGGAGGAGGCGCGCGGTCAGATGCACGCCTACTTCGAGCGCTTCGGCGGCATCCGCGACTACCTCGACGGCGTCGTCGAGGAGGCCCGGCTGCGCGGCTACACCGAGACCACGCTCGGCCGGCGCCGCTACCTGCCCGACCTGACCAGCGACAACGGCCAGCGCCGGCAGATGGCCGAGCGGATGGCGCTCAACGCCCCGATCCAGGGCTCGGCGGCCGACGTCATCAAGGTGGCGATGCTCGGCGTCGAGCGGGGCATCGAGGCCGAGGGCCTGCGGTCGCGGATGCTGCTGCAGGTGCACGACGAACTCGTGCTCGAGGTGGCGCCGGGGGAGCGGGAGGCGCTGGAGGCGCTGGTCCGCCGGGAGATGGCCGGCGCGGCGGAGCTGTCGGTGCCGCTGGAGGTCTCCGTCGGCGTCGGCAGCAGCTGGGACGCCGCCGCCCACTGACGACCACCCTGACCCTCCACCTGACGTGGAGGGTCAGGGTGCGGGGTCAGGCGCCCTCCCGGACCTCGGTGATCTCGTCGGCGACCAGGCCGTGTGCCTCTCCCCGCGCCGCTGCGCGGGGCCACGGGTCGCCGCACGGGACGTCAGGGCCGGTGCGCGACCAGCACCATCGTCCCGGGCACCAGCGCGCCGCGGGCCGGCGACCACTGGCCCCACTCCTGCGTGCGCCCGGGCGTCCACTCCGGCTCGACCAGGTCGTCGAGCACCAGGCCGGCCCCGACGACGGCTCGGACCCAGTCGCCGACCGTGCGGTGGTGCTCGACGTAGACGGTGCGCCCCGCGCCGTCGGTCTCCACGTAGGGCCGCCGGTCGAAGTAGGACGACACGATCCGGAGGTCGTCGGGGTCGGGGGAGTCCGGCAGCGGCCAGCGGAACGGGTGGTTCACCGACGCCGCGAACCGCCCGCCGGGCCGCAGCACCCGCGCCACCTCGGTCAGCGCCCCCTCGACGTCGGCCACGAACGGCAGCCCGCCGAACGCCGAGCAGACGACGTCGAACGACGCGGCGGCCAGCGGCAGCGCGCCGGCGTCGGCCTGCAGCAGCGGGACGGGCGTGCCGGTGCTGCGGCCCAGCCCCGCGGCCCGGGCGAGCATCCCGGCCGACAGGTCCAGCGCGACGACCTCGGCCCCCGCCCGGCGCAGCCAGCGCGCGCACGGCGCCGACCCGCAGCCGACCTCGAGCACCCGCCGCCCGGCGACGTCGCCGAGCAGGTGCGCGTCGGCCTCCCGCAGCCCCTCCGGGCACCACAGGAAGTCGGCGTCACCGAGGTCGGCGCCGTGCTCGGCGAGGTAGGCGGGCGCCGCGGCGTCCCACCAGCCGCGGTTGGCGCGGGACGACTCGCCGGCGCCGGCCGGGCGGCGCTCGACCCCGCCCGCGGCGGGGTAGCCGTCGGGCCCGAGGGGGAGCGCGGGGGGCGGCATCATGACACGCCCAGCGTGACACGCCGCGGCCGACCGGCAGAGGTCGCCCACCCAGGTGGACCCGCGCGCGCCCGCGTCCGTACCATGGGAATGCGCCTGAGGTCTGTCAGTGCTGTACCCGCAAGGGATCGGCGCGCGCCGGCTCTCCCCGCATCCGCGGTCACCCGGCCGCGACACCCCGTCCCTACGCATCCCCCGTCCGGAGCACTCGACCACATGACCTCCACCCAGGTCCGTCCTTCCAGCACCCCCCAGATCGCGGTGAACGACATCGGCACCGCCGAGGACTTCCTCGCCGCGATCGACCAGACGATCAAGTACTTCAACGACGGCGACATCGTCGAAGGCGTCATCGTCAAGGTCGACCGGGACGAGGTGCTGCTGGACATCGGCTACAAGACCGAGGGCGTCATCCCCTCGCGCGAGCTGTCCATCAAGCACGACGTCGACCCCAACGAGGTCGTCAAGGTCGGCGACGAGGTGGAAGCCCTCGTCCTCCAGAAGGAGGACAAGGAAGGCCGCCTGATCCTGTCCAAGAAGCGCGCCCAGTACGAGCGCGCCTGGGGCACGATCGAGGCCAAGAAGGAAGCCGACGAGGTCGTCACCGGCACCGTCATCGAGGTCGTCAAGGGCGGCCTCATCCTCGACATCGGCCTGCGCGGGTTCCTCCCCGCCTCGCTGGTCGAGATGCGCCGCGTGCGCGACCTGCAGCCCTACGTGGGCCGCGAGCTCGAGGCGAAGATCATCGAGCTCGACAAGAACCGCAACAACGTCGTCCTGTCCCGCCGGCAGTGGCTGGAGCAGACGCAGTCCGAGGTCCGCAGCGAGTTCCTCAACAAGCTCGCCCGCGGCCAGGTGCGCACCGGTGTCGTCTCCTCGATCGTCAACTTCGGCGCGTTCGTCGACCTGGGCGGCGTGGACGGCCTCGTGCACGTCTCCGAGCTGTCCTGGAAGCACATCGACCACCCGTCCGAGGTCGTCGAGGTGGGCCAGGAGGTCACCGTCGAGGTCCTCGACGTCGACCTCGACCGCGAGCGGGTCTCCCTGTCGCTGAAGGCGACGCAGGAGGACCCGTGGCGTCAGTTCGCCCGCACCCACCAGATCGGCCAGGTCGTGCCGGGCAAGGTCACCAAGCTGGTGCCCTTCGGTGCGTTCGTCCGGGTCGACGAGGGCATCGAGGGCCTGGTCCACATCTCCGAGCTGGCCGAGCGCCACGTGGAGATCCCGGAGCAGGTCGTGCAGGTCGGCGACGAGATCCTCGTCAAGGTCATCGACATCGACCTCGACCGGCGCCGCATCTCGCTGTCCCTCAAGCAGGCCAACGAGGGCGTCATCGGCGACGAGGAGCAGTTCGACCCCGCCGCCTACGGCATGTCGGCCTCCTACGACGACCAGGGCAACTACATCTACCCCGAGGGCTTCGACCCGGAGACCGGCGAGTGGCTCGAGGGCTACGACGAGGCCCGCGAGACCTGGGAGCGGCAGTACGCCGAGGCCCAGTCCCGCTTCGAGGCGCACCGCAAGCAGATCGCCGCGGCCCGCGAGGCCGACGCCGAGGCGGCTGCCGGGGGCAACTACAGCTCCGGTGGCGACGCGCCGGCCGGTGACACCGGTGCCAGCACCGGCGGCACGCTGGCCAGCGACGAGGCGCTCGCCGCGCTGCGCGCCAAGCTCGCCGGCGGGGAGTGACCCGCTGACCGGCTGACGGTCTGATCGACGACAGAGGCCCAGGACCCGCGAGGTCCTGGGCCTCTGTCGTGTGCGGGGAGGGTGCCCGCCCGCCGTCCCCGTCCGGGCGGGCACCCTCGTCCGTCGCAGGGCCCCGCTCCGGGGACCCGCGGGCTCAGAGGCTCAGGATGATGGCGAAGGCCGAGCGCGGGCGGCCACCGGCGGCGGCCAGCGACGACCACGTGTGCCGGCCGGCCGGGGCGGCGTCGAGCAGCCAGCGCAGGAAGGTGCGGCGGGCCGGCGCCGGGTGCGCCGCGGTGTTCGCGACGAGGCGCTCGCGGACGGCCGGCAGGTCGGCGACCCGGATGCCCCCGGCGCGCTCCGCCCGGTGGCGGCCCGGGGTGCGGGGGCCGGCGGGGACCGTCGCGACGGCGGTGCGGGACTGCGACATCGGGCTGCCTGCCTCTCTCGGCTGCGTCCCCCTCCATGGGGAAGCGACGGGGCGGACGTTATGAGGAGTGGCGCGTGTGACTGGTGCGACGCGCCGTGCACACGGGACGGGTGTTACCCGTCCGTGACCGCCTCCGGCGCGGTCGTTACGGTCCGTGCGTGCTGCGGATCGGGTTGACCGGCGGGATCGGGTCGGGGAAGAGCACGGTGGCGGCGCTGCTGGCCGCCCGCGGGGCGGTGGTCGTCGACGCCGACCGGATCGCCCGGGAGGTGGTCGAGCCGGGTACCCCGGGCCTGGCGGCCGTCGTCGGCTCCTTCGGCCCCGGTGTCCTGACCGCCGACGGCGCGCTCGACCGCGCCGCGCTCGCCTCGATCGTGTTCGCCGATCCGGAGGCCCGCGCCCGGCTCGACGGCATCGTGCACCCGCTGGTGCGCGCCCGGGCCCAGGAGGTCGTGGCGGGCGCCGCGGCGGACGCCGTCGTCGTCCAGGACGTGCCGCTGCTCGTGGAGACCGGCCAGGCGGGACAGTACGACCTCGTGCTCGTCGTCGAGGCCGACCTCGAGACGCGCGTGGCACGGCTGCTGCTGCGTGGCCTGACCGAGGAGGACGCCCGCGCCCGCATCGCCGCCCAGGCCACCGACGAGCAGCGCCGCGCCGTGGCCGACGTCGTCCTGGACAACAGCGGCGCGCCCGACGCGCTGGCCGCGCAGGTCGAGCGGCTGTGGGCGGAGCGGGTCGTGCCGGCGCTGGGGGAGCGGGACGGGTCCTGAGGCCGGTGGAGGCGACGGGCCCGCCGGGACGACGAGAGCCCCGGACCTGGTGGTCCGGGGCTCTCGTGCTGGTGGGCGATACTGGGTTCGAACCAGTGACCTCTACCGTGTCAAGGTAGCGCTCTACCACTGAGCCAATCGCCCGAGTCCGGTGCGGTGACCGGCCCGCTCCACCGCGCTCGGCGAGGAGGCGAGGTGGAGACGGGATTTGAACCCGTGTAGACGGCTTTGCAGGCCGTTGCCTCGCCTCTCGGCCACTCCACCGCACACACGAGCGCCGGTCTCGCGACCAGCGCCCGAGGTCCCGAGCGGACGACGGGATTCGAACCCGCGACCCTCACCTTGGCAAGGTGATGCTCTACCAACTGAGCCACGTCCGCGTTGCTGTCTTGCAGGGAGAACACTACCTGACGTCCGCGGGGGGTTTCACGGGGGGTCCCCCCGGGGGTCAGCGGGCCCCCGGATCGGCCCCGCCGGACAGCAGGGCCGCCAGCTCCTCGTCGACGGCGAGGGCCGCCGTCTCCTGGCCGGGAGGTACCAGCGCCTCGGTCTGCTGCAGGAACGCCGCCACCGTGGCCCGCGACAGCTCGAACAACGCCTCGCCCGAGGGCGCGCGCAGGTGCAGGTAGAGGACGTCGCCGCTGGTGCGCGCCGGCCACAGCCGCACGTCGCCGTCGCCGGCCGGCCGCTCCAGCCCCGTGGCCAGCAGCTCCCGGCCCAGCAGCCAGGTGACGCCGTCGTCGGCGGGCTCCCCGGGCTCGCCGAACCCGATCCGCACGGCGAAGGGGTCGCTGACCGCGTACGACAGGACGGCGGGGACCTCGGTCCACGACGTCGGGCCGACCAGGTGCAGCGTCGTCGGGACGGAGTACCCCGGGGAGGAGCGGTGTGCCCTGTCGCGGTCCATGACTCCTAGAACGACCGGGGACGCCGGATGTTGCGCCGAGGTGCGCCCGGGCGTGTCGCACGGACGGGTGAGGTCCGTGGGGCGGGCGACCGCGGAGGAGGACGACGGTGAACCGCCGGGCCTCCACGCAGCGAACGCGGCGTGTGACGATGGGAGCCGTGACGCGTCCGGCACGACGACCGGAGGGCGACTCCGGCGATGCCGACCTCGTGCTGCGCGTGCGCGCGGGGGACCGCGGCGCCGTCGACGACCTCTACGACCGCTTCCGCCGCCCGGCCTTCGCGCTGGCCCGGCGGATCCTCGCCGACGACACCCTCGCGGAGGACGTCGTCCAGGACGTGTTCCTGAGCGTCTGGCGCGACCCGTGGGCCTACGACCGGGCGCGCGGCAGCTTCTCCTCCTGGCTGATGGCGATGGTGCACCACAAGGCCGTCGACGCCGTCCGCCGCGAGGAGGCCCACCGGCGCCGCCAGGCGCGCGCCGAGGACGACCTGGCGCTCACCGCCCCGACCACCGCCACCGACGTCGAGGACGAGGCGTGGAGCCGGGTCGTGTCCGAGCGGGTGCGGACGGCGCTGGGCACGCTGCCCGACGCCCAGCGGGAGGCGCTGACCCTGGCCTACTACGGCGGCTACACGCAGCGGGAGGTCGCGGCCCTGACCCGCGCGCCGCTGGGCACGGTCAAGACCCGCATGCTCGCCGGGATGCGCCGGCTCAAGGAGGAGCTCGGCGCGGTCGGCGGCGCCACGGCCGGCGGCGCCCTGAGCGGTCCCGCGGCGGTCGACGGGGGTGCCCGGTGAGCGCGCCGCGCGACGACCACGAGGCGTGGGACGAGCTCGCCGTCGGGTGGGCGCTGCACGCGCTCGAGCCCGAGGACGAGGCGCTGTTCACCCCGCACCTGCCCGGCTGCGCGCGGTGCGCGCGCACCGTCGCCGAGACCTCCGAGGTGATGGCCGCGCTGGCGAACGACCTGCCGCCGGCCGAGCCGTCGGAGGGGCTGCGCGACCGGCTGCGCGACGCCGTGGAGCGCACCGAGCAGGTGCCGCCCCCGCCGTCGGCGGCCGGGGCGCCCGACGCCGGGCTGCCCGGCGCGGCGACCGGCCCGGTGAGCGGTCCGGGAAGCGGTCCGGCGGCCGGTCCGCGACAGGTCCCCGGCCCGCCGGGCGGCCGGCGGCGCACCGACGTCCCCGGCGGGGGCGGCTCCACGCGGGCAACCGGCTTCCCCGGCTACGTGCCCGCGCCGGCGGGGGAGGAGCGCCCGGAGCGGACCGCGTGGCGCCGCGTGCTGCCCAACGCCCTCGTCGCCGCCGCGGTCGCGGCGATCCTGGCGCTGGGCACCTGGAACGTCGTCCTCAGCTCCGCGCGGGACGAGGCGCAGGCGGCCGCCGCCGAACAGGCCGACGTCGTGCAGTCGCTCCTGCAGCCCGGCCGCGCCACCATCGCGCCGGTCACCGACGACGACGGCCACGACGTCGCCACGGTCGTCGCCCGCGACGGCGAGCTGCAGGTGGTCACGCACGGGCTGCGCCTCAACGACCGCGACGCGACCACCTACGTCGTGTGGGGGATGACCGAGACCGACCCGGTCCCGCTCGGCACCTTCGACGTCGTCTCCCCACAGACCGACCTCCGGGCCGTAGGCTCCGCCTCGACCGGTCTCGACGACTACGAGGCGTACGCCGTCAGCATCGAGCCCGGCCGTCAGGCTCCGTCGGAACCGACGGAAGTGGTCGCGAGCGGGCAGGTGAGCAGCTGAGCGGACAGGAGACCGTGCCGCCCCTCCCTCGGGAGGCGCCGGCCGGACCGACCGCGGGGACGCGGCGGGAGCGGGACGGGCACGAGAGCCTGCGCGAGCGGGTGGCCGACTCGGGCTGGCGGCGACGCATCGCCGCCCGCCGGTCGATCGACCACGCCTACCGGATGGGCGTCGGCATCGTGGGCGGGCTGGTCGTCGCCGTCGGGCTGGCCACCATCCCGCTGCCGGGGCCGGGTTGGCTGACGGTCATCGCGGGCCTGTTCGTGCTCGCCACCGAGTTCATGTGGGCCGAGCGGCTGCTGGAGTTCACCCGGCGGCACGTCCGTGCCTGGACCGACTGGGTCGGCCGGCAGCCGGTGTGGGTGCGGCTGGGCATCGGCGTGCTGACGGCGGCCTTCGTCTACGGCGTCCTGGTCGTCACGCTGCACCTGACGGGCGTGCCGGACTGGGTGCCGGGGTGGGTGCCGCTCTGGCGGTGACCGTCTGGCATCATGGACGACGCAGCGGGCGATTGGCTCAGTGGTAGAGCGCTTCGTTCACACCGAAGAGGTCACTGGTTCGAACCCAGTATCGCCCACCCTGCGCGAGAGCCCCGGACCACGAGGTCCGGGGCTCTCGCCGTTCCCGGGCCGGAAATGCGTCGACCGCGCGCCGCGGCCCGCCTACCGTCCGCGGCCGTGGCGGGTGTCCGCCCCGGGGACCGAGGAGCGGGATGTCCTGCCACCTGGACGCACTGGCCGTCGGCGCGCACGACCCGGCCGCGCTCGCCCGCTTCTGGGCCGGCCTGCTCGGGCGGGACACCGTCGAGGGACCCGGCGGGGTCGACGTGCCGCCGGGGGAGGACCCCGGCCTGCGGCTGCGGTTCCTGCCGACGGCGCGGCCCCGCGCCGGCCGCAACCGCATGCACCTGGACCTGACCAGCGCGACGCCCGGCGACCAGCGGGCGACGGTGGAGCGGGCGCTGGCGCTCGGCGGCCGGCACCTCGACGTCGGCCAGCTCTCCGAGGAGGAGCACGTGGTGCTCGCCGACCCGGAGGGCAGCGAGTTCTGCGTCATCGAGGCGGGCAACCGCTTCCTCGAGGGCTGCGGCCCGGTCGGGGCGGTCGCCTGCGACGGCACCCGCGCCGTCGGCCTGTTCTGGGCCGCCGCGCTCGCGTGGCCGCTGGTGTGGGACGAGGGCGAGGAGACGGCGGTGCAGTCACCGCGGGGCGGGCCGAAGGTCACCTGGGGCGGGTCGCCGCCGGCGCCGGGGACCGGCCGTGGCCGGCTGCACCTGGACCTCGTGCCGGACGGCGGCGACCGGGAGGCCGAGGCGGACCGGCTGGTCGGCCTCGGCGCCGCCCGCGCCGGGACCACCGCCGGTGGAGCGGTCGAGCTCGTCGACCCCGACGGCACCGGGTTCCGGCTGCTCTGAGCGCGCTCGCCGGGGATGCGCCGGTCGTGGACGTGCCGGTCGTGGACGTGCCGGTCGAGGACGCGCCGGGGGGGGGGGGGGGGGGGGGGGGGGGGGGGGGCGGGGGGGGGGGGGGGGGGGGGGGGGGGGGGGGGGGGGGGGGGGGGGGGCCCCGCCGCCCCCCCGCCCCCCCCCCCCCCCGGGTGACCGGTCGGTCAGGCGGGGCCGTAGGTGAGGTGCGCGACCCCGTTGCTCAGCGCCTCGACGCCCAGCAGGGACAGCTTCTGCTCGGTGCCCTCGGGGAACAGGTGGATGCCCGTGCCGACGGCGACCGGGTAGACGTAGAGGTGCAGCTCGTCGACGAGGCCGTCGGCGACGAGGGCGCGCACCAGGGTGGCGCTGCCGCTGACGTAGAGGTCGCGGTCGGCCTTGAGCTCCCGGATCCGGCCGGCGTCGTAGCCGCCGACGGCGGTCGAGTTCCGCCACACCGACTCGGCGTCGGTCAGCGTCGACGACACGACGTACTTGGTCGTGTCGTTGAAGAAGGGCGCGCCCGGGTCGTCGTCGGCGGTGCGGGTGGACCACGCCGGCGCGAACATCTCGAAGGTCGTGCGGCCCAGCAGGATGCCGCCGGCGGGCGCGGTGAGCGCGCCGATCGAGGCGGCCAGGTCCTCGGGGAACCCGTAGTCCATCGTCCACATCGGCGCGTCGACGACCCCGTCGACGGTGGTGAACTCGTGCACCCGGATGACGCCCATGTCGTGCTCCTCACAGCTCCCGGACGGCCCTGTCGGCCGTTCTCGTCGGGTCAGACACTGGACGATCCCGTTTCTCATCGGTGCGGGACCCGCCGTCCTGACACGATGCGGCGGTGGAGCCGACCGGGCCTGGCCTCGACCCGTACACCCTGCGCGCCGTCGTCGAGCTGGAGGTCGCGCTCGAGGCGGGGGTGGCCGTCGACGCCGCGCACGCCGTGGTCGGCGACCTCGCGCTGGCCGCGTTCGGGCCGGGCGTCTTCGGCGCGATCGGCGAGGCGCTGGCCGAGGAGGGCCGCCCCGCCGACGACTGGGCGGTGCTGCTCGCCGACGACGCGCTGGCGGACCGGGTCCTCGGCCGCCTGCGCGAGCGGACCGGTGACGACGCCGGGGAGGGCGAGCTCGTCTGGTCGGCGGACCCGCCCGGCTCGAGTCCCGGCCGGGAGGGGTTCCGGCGGGCCGTCCGCCGCCGGCGGGAGAACGCCCTCACGGCGGCGGTGCTGCCCCGCCGGCACCGGGTGGCCGGGCGGCGCCGGCGCGACTGAGCGCACCCGCCGCCTCCGGGCCGATCGGGCGCACCATGGGGGAGATGGCACTGGACAGGGCCGCCCGCCTGGACGCGGCCGTGGAACGCGACGGACCCACCTGCATCTGGTGCGGGCGCACGCTCACCGGGCACGTCACGCCGACCACCGAGCACGTCGTGCCGCGCGTCAAGGGCGGCCCGTCGTGGCTGGAGAACGAGGTCGCCGCCTGCGGGCGGTGCAACGGCGAGCGCGGGCACACCGCGCCGGTGGAGTGGCTCGAGGAGTGCCTGCGCCGCGGCTGGCCGGCCGACGAGGCGCGGCTGGCCCGGTTGCTCGCCGCCCTGTCCGCCGCCATCGCCGAGCGCGGCGGGCAGCGCCGGGCCCGGCCCTACCTCGACTCCCAGCTGCGGCGGCTGCGCCGGCGGGGCGCCCGCGCCGCCTGAGCCGCGGCTAGCGTGGCCGCCGTGGGCACCGTCGTCGGCATCTCGGTCTACCCGGTGCGCGGCTGCGCGGGGACGCCGCTGGAGCGCGCCGACGTCGGTCCCGCCGGGCTGGCCGGGGACCGCGCGAGCGCCGTCGTCGACGCCGGCGGGCGGGTGCTGCGCGGGAAGGACGCGCCCGGGCTGGCCGCCGTCGCCCCCACCGGCGACGCCGGCGCCGACGCCGCCGCCCTCACCGCCGCGCTGGGCCGGCCGGTGCACCTGCAGCCGCTGACGGAGCGCCCCGACGGCGCGGCCGCGGTGCACCTGGTGTCCCGGCAGGCGCTCGACCGCGCCGCCGCGGGCGTCGTCCCGGCCGGGTGCGGCGCCGACGACCCCCGCGCCAACCTCGTGCTCGACCTGCCCGGCGACCTCCCCGACGCCGACGAGCGCACCTGGGTGGGGCGGCGGCTGCGCCTCGGCACCGCCGTCCTGGAGGTCACCCGCCTGCCGAGGCACTGCCTGGGCGTCTACGCCGAGGTGGCCGAGCCCGGCACGGTCGCGGTCGGCGACGAGGTCGTCCCCGCCTAGCCGAGGCGGCCCCCGCGGGGAGGAGGTCAGCACCACGCGGTCGGGTCTCGGGAACACGGGGGGCCGGTCGATACGCTGGCCGGAGCGCGCCCGTCCGCACGGGCGCCGCCCCGAGCACCCGAGAGAACCCCAGGAGACCCCGTGTCCGCCGCGCCCGCCCCCGCCGTCACCGCCCCGATCCGGGTGCCGGCCGGGACGACGGCCGAGCAGGCGCTCAAGGACGCCGGGGTGCCGCTCAAGGGCCCCGACGGCGCCGTCGTCGTCCGGGACCTCGGCACCGGCGACCTGCGCGACCTCGCCTGGGTCCCCGGGGACGACGCCGAGGTCGAGCCCGTCGTCGCCGCGAGCCCGGAGGGCCGCGCGGTGATCCGGCACTCCACCGCGCACGTGCTCGCCCAGGCCGTGCAGGACCTCTTCCCGGGCACCCGGCTGGGCATCGGCCCGCCGGTCGAGAACGGCTTCTACTACGACTTCGACCCGGAGAAGCCGTTCACCCCGGAGGACCTGCAGGCGCTGGAGAAGCGCATGCAGCAGATCGTGAGGGCCGGGCAGCGCTTCTCCCGCCGGGAGATCGGCGACGACGACGCCCGCGCCGAGCTCGCGCACGAGCCCTACAAGCTCGAGCTGATCGGGCTCAAGGGCGGCGCCGGGGACGCGGCCGAGGGCGCGGACGTCGAGGTCGGCGGCGCGCAGCTGACCATGTACGACAACCTCGACCCGCGCACCGGCGAGCGCCTGTGGACCGACCTGTGCCGCGGCCCGCACCTGCCGCGCACCAGCGGCATCCCCGCCTTCAGCCTCACCCGCTCCGCCGCCGCCTACTGGCGGGGCAGCGAGAAGAACCCGCAGCTGCAGCGGGTCTACGGCACCGCGTGGGAGAGCCGCGACGCGCACAAGGCGTACCTCGAGCAGGTGGCCGAGGCCGAGCGCCGCGACCACCGCCGCCTCGGCGCGGAGCTGGACCTGTTCAGCTTCCCCGACGAGATCGGCTCGGGCCTCGCGGTGTTCCACCCGAAGGGCGGCGTCGTCCGGCGGGAGCTGGAGGCCTACAGCCGGCAGCGGCACGAGGAGGGCGGGTACTCCTTCGTCAACACCCCGCACATCACCAAGGGCCGGCTGTTCGAGATCTCCGGCCACCTCGACTGGTACGCCGAGGGCATGTACCCGCCCATGCAGCTCGACGAGGAGCGCGACGCCGACGGCACCGTCCGCCGGCAGGGGCAGGACTACTACCTCAAGCCGATGAACTGCCCGATGCACAACCTCGTGTTCGGGTCCCGCGGCCGCTCCTACCGCGAGCTGCCGCTGCGGCTGTTCGAGTTCGGCACCGTCTACCGGTACGAGAAGTCCGGCGTCATCCACGGGCTCACCCGCGCCCGCGGCTTCACCCAGGACGACGCGCACATCTACTGCACGCCCGAGCAGATGGCCGGCGAGCTGCGCGGCCTGCTCGACTTCGTGCTCGGCCTGCTCGCCGACTACGGCCTGTCGGACTTCTACCTGGAGCTGTCCACCCGCAACCCGGAGAAGTCCGTGGGGTCGGACGAGAGCTGGGAGGTGGCCACCGAGGCGCTGCGCCGGGCGGCGCTGGACTCCGGTCTCGAGCTCGTGCCCGACCCGGGCGGCGCGGCGTTCTACGGCCCGAAGATCTCCGTGCAGGCCCGCGACGCCATCGGCCGCAGCTGGCAGATGTCGACCATCCAGGTCGACTTCAACCTGCCCGAGCGGTTCGGCCTGGAGTACACCGCCGCCGACGGCTCCCGCCAGCGGCCGGTCATGCTGCACCGCGCGCTGTTCGGCTCGATCGAGCGCTTCTTCGCCGTGCTGACCGAGCACTACGCGGGCGCGTTCCCGGCCTGGCTGGCGCCGGTGCAGGTGGTCGGCATCCCGGTCACCGACGACCAGGTCGGCTACCTGACCGACGTCGCGCTGCGGCTGCGCGAGCACGGCATCCGGGTCGAGGTCGACGACTCCGACGACCGCATGCAGAAGAAGATCCGCAACGCCAGCAAGCAGAAGGTGCCTTTCGTGCTCATCGCCGGCGCCACCGACGCCGAGGCGGGCGCCGTCTCCTTCCGCTACCGCGACGGCAGCCAGCGCAACGGGGTGCCGGTCGCCGAGGCCGTCGACGCCGTCGTCGCCTGGGTGCGCGCCCGGCACAACGCCGACCCGACCGCCGACGTCCCCCAGGGGACCCCGTGACCGTCGGCCCGGACGGCTTCTCCGTCCCGGTCTCCAGCGACGACGGCGGCCCGGCCACCGTCTTCGAGCACCTGTGGACGCCCTACCGGATGGCCTACATCCGCGGCTCGGGCAAGCCCACCGGTGAGCACGACTGCCCGTTCTGCCTCATCCCGGCCATGCCGGACGAGGAGGGCCTGGTGGTGGCGCGCGGGGAGACCGTCTTCGCGGTGCTCAACCTCTACCCGTACAACGCCGGACACCTCATGGTGGTCCCGTACCGGCACGTGCCCGACTACACCGACCTCACCGACGCCGAGGTCGCCGAGCTGGGCGCGTTCACGCAGACGGCGATGCGGGTGGTGCGGCAGGTGACCGGCGCGCACGGCTTCAACATCGGGATGAACCAGGGCTCGGTGGCCGGCGCCGGCATCGCCGACCACCTGCACCAGCACGCGGTGCCGCGGTGGGGCGGGGACACCAACTTCATGCCGGTGATCGGCCTCACGCGGGTGCTGCCGCAGGTGCTCGCCGAGACCCGCACGCTGCTGGCCCGGCACTGGCCGGACGCCGCGGCGCCGGTCGCGGGGAGCTGACGGTGCTCGGCTCGGGCGCGCGCGCGGCCGTCGGCCGGTTCTGGGCGCCGGTCGCCGTCCGCCTGGCGCGCGCCGGGGTGACACCGGACATGGTCACCGTCACCGGCACGGTCGGCGCGATCGCCGCGGCGGCGACGCTGATCGCGCACGGCGTGCTGTTCTGGGGCGCGTTCACCGTCACGCTGTTCGTGCTGCTCGACATGCTCGACGGCGCCCTGGCCCGCGCCCGCGGCGGCGGGTCGGCGTTCGGCGCGGTGCTCGACTCCACCTGCGACCGCGCCGTCGACGCCGCCGTCTTCGGGGCGCTGGTGTGGTGGTACACCGGCGCCGGCGACGACCGGCTGCTCGCGCTGCTGGCCCTCGTCGGGCTGACCCTCGGCGTGCTCACCAGCTACATCAAGGCGCGCGCCGAGGGCGTCGGGATCCCGTGCGACGTCGGCCTGGTCGAGCGCACCGAGCGGCTGATCCTCGTGCTCACCGGCACCGGGTTCACCGGGCTGGGCATCCCGTACGCCGTCGACGTCGGGCTGTGGCTGCTCGTCGCCGGCGGGGTGGTGACCGTGGGCCAGCGGGTCGTGGCCGTGCACCGCGGCGCCCGCGGCCGCGCGCTGACCCCCACCGCCCCGGCTCCGTGACCGGCCTGCGCGCCCGGGTCGCCTCGCGCGCCGCCGACCTCGGCTACGCCGCCGGGTGGACGGCGGTGCAGCGGCTGCCCGAGCCGGTGGCCCGGGGCGCCTTCGACGCCGGTGGCCGGGTGGCCGCCCGGCGCGACGGCCGGGGCGTGCGGCAGCTGCGGGCCAACCTGCGGGTGGCCACCGGCGGCAAGCTGGACGACGCCGAGCTCGACGCGCTCACCGGGCGGGCGCTGCGGTCCTACGCGCGCTACTGGCAGGAGGCGTTCCGGCTGCCGCGGCTGCCCGGCGCACGGATCGTGGCCGGCACCACGCACTCCGGCGTGGAGCACCTCCAGCGGGCCCGGGACGCCGGCCGCGGCGTCGTCATCGCCCTGCCGCACAGCGGCAACTGGGACGCCGCCGGCGTGTGGCTGGTCGACTGGCTGGGCGGGTCGTTCACGACCGTGGCCGAGCGCCTGCGCCCGGAGTCGCTCTACCGGCGGTTCCTCGAGTACCGGGAGTCCCTCGGCATCCGGGTGCTGCCGCTGACCGGGGGTGAGCGGCCCAGCTCCGCGGTGCTCCGCGAGGAGCTCGCCGCCGGGGGCTTCACCTGCCTGCTCACCGACCGCGACCTCGGCCCCGGCGGTGTCCCGGTCGAGTTCTTCGGCTGGCCGACGACGATGCCCGCCGGCCCGGCCCTGCTCGCCGCGCAGACCGGCGCGGCCCTGCACCCGGCGGTCTGCCGGTTCACCGACCGCGGCTGGGAGTTCGCCGTCTTCCCGGAGGTGCGCGTCGACGGGCCCGGGCGGCTGCGCGACCGGGTCGGGGCGGGCATGCAGGGCGTGGCCGACGCCTTCACCGACGCCCTCGCGGTGGCCCCGGAGGACTGGCACGTGCTCGGCCGGATCTGGGCCGACGTCCCGCCCGACCCGCCGGCCGCGAGGCGGCGCTGATGCGGATCGGTCTCGTCTGCCCCTACCAGTGGGACGTGCCCGGCGGGGTGCAGTACCACGTGCGCGACCTCGCCGAGACCCTGCGCGGGCTCGGCCACTCCGTCGAGGTGCTCACGCCCGCGGAGCACGAGAAATCGCTGACCGACCCCTGGCTCACCTGGGCCGGGCGGACGGTGCCGATCCCGTACAACGGCTCGATGGCCAGCGTGCAGTTCGGCCCGGTCTCGGCCGCCCGGGTGCGCCGGTGGCTGCGCGAGGGCCACTTCGACGTCGTCCACGTGCACGACCCGGCGCCGCCGTCGATCGGCCTGCTGGTCTGCATGATCGCGACCGGGCCGATCGTGGCGACGTTCCACGCCGCCACGGTGCGGTCGAAGTGGCTGGCCGCGTGGGGGCCGGTGGTCCGGCCGTGGCTGGAGAAGATCAGCGGCCGCATCGCGGTGTCGGACTTCGCCCGCCGCGTGCAGGTCGAGCACCTCGGCGGCGACGCGGTGATCATCCCGAACGGCGTGCACGTGCCGTTCTTCGCCGAGGGGCCGACGCTGCCGGGCGCCGCGCGCGGCGTCGACGGCCCGACCGTCGGCTTCCTCGGCCGCTACGACGAGCCGCGCAAGGGCCTGCCGGTGCTGCTGGAGGCCGTGCGCGCCGTGGTGGCCGAGCACCCCGGCGCGCGGCTGCTCATCGCCGGCCGCGGCGACCCCGACGCGCTGCGGGAGGCCGTGGGGGAGGACCTGCGCCCCTCGGTCGCGCTGCTCGGCGAGCTCTCCGAGGCCGACAAGGCGGCGTTCCTGCGCTCGGTCGACGTCTACTGCGCGCCGAACCTGCTGGGGGAGAGCTTCGGCGTCGTGCTCATCGAGGCGATGGCCGCCGGCGCGCCCATCGTGGCCAGCGACCTCGACGCGTTCGCGCGGGTGCTCGAGGACGGCGACGCCGGCGTCCTGGTGCGCCGCGGCGACGCGCCGGCGCTGGCCCGCGAGCTGTCGGCGCTGCTGCGGGACCCGGACCGCCGGCGGGCGCTGTCGGCCGCCGGCCGGGAGGCCGCGGCCGCCTACGACTGGCAGGTCGTCGCCCGCCGCGTGCTCGCCGTCTACGAGACCGTCGCCGCGCCCGGGGCCGGCGAGGTGACCGCCGCCGACGACGCCGGGCTGGCCGCCGCCACCGGGTCACCGGGCACCCCGGACGGGGTGTTGCCGTCCCTGCTGCGGCGCGTGCGCCGCTAGCGTGGGCGTCCGTGACGCCCGACGCCTGGTTGCTCCTCGCCGCGGGGGTCGTCGCGCTGCTGCTGGCGTGGACCGCCTGGACGCTCACCCGCCTGCGCCGCCTGGAGGCCCGCGTGGCCCGCACCTGGGCCGTGCTCGACGACCGGCTCCGGCAGCGCGCCGACCTGGCCGGTGACCTCGCCTCGGAGCACTCCGCCGCGCTCGGTGAGGAGCGGGCCGGCCGGCTCAAGACCGCCGCCCACGACGCCCGCCACCCGCTCACCGGCGACCGCGAGCTGGCCGAGAACGCCCTCGGCCGCGAGGTGCGGGCGCTGCCGCCCGAGGTCCCCGGCGTGCCCGCGGCGCGGCTGGCGGCCCTCGCCGAGGCCGACGGGCGGATGGCGCTGGCCCGGCGCTTCTACAACGACGCCGTCCGCGACACCCACCTGCTGCGCCAGCGCCGGGTGCCGCGGCTGCTGCGGCTGCACGCCGACCGCCCGCTGCCCCGCTTCTTCGACGTCGAGGACGGCCTCGACGCCGTCCCGCTCGGTGCCGGTACGCCCCGCGGCTGACCCGCCGCCGCGTCCCGCCCGCCTCCCGGCGGCCGCCCGCCGCCCGCGGCCGGGACGGCACCCGCGGCGCGCTCGGTAGGATCGACGGGTCCGCCCGCGCTCCGGTGCCGGGCGCCGGGACGAGGGAGGACAGCCGTGAGCGGCCATTCCAAGTGGGCGACCACCAAGCACAAGAAGGCCGCGATCGACGCCAAGCGCGGCAAGCTGTTCGCCAAGCTGATCAAGAACATCGAGGTGGCGGCCCGCACCGGCGGCGGTGACCCGGCCGGCAACCCGACGCTCTACGACGCCATCCAGAAGGCGAAGAAGTCGTCGGTGCCCAACGACAACATCGACCGCGCGGTCAAGCGCGGGTCCGGTGCCGAGGCCGGCGGCGTCGAGTACCTCAACATCACCTACGAGGGCTACGCGGCCGGCGGTGTCGCGGTGCTCATCGAGTGCCTCACCGACAACAAGAACCGGTCGGCCTCCGAGGTGCGCACCGCGATGACCCGCAACGGCGGCTCGATGGCCGACCCGGGCTCGGTGTCCTACCTGTTCACGCGCAAGGGCGTCATCGTCGTGCCGCAGGCCGACGGCGTCGACGAGGACACCGTGCTCATGGCCGTCCTCGACGCCGGCGCCGAGGAGGTGCGCGACCTCGGCGACACCTTCGAGGTCGTCTGCGAGCCCACCGACCTCGTCGCGGTCCGCACCGCGCTGCAGGACGCCGGCATCGACTACGACTCCGCCGAGGCCGGCTTCGTGCCCAGCGTGACCGTCGAGCTCGACGAGGAGGGCGCCGGCAAGGTGTTCCGCCTCATCGACGCGCTCGAGGACTGCGACGACGTGCAGAACGTGTACGCCAACTACGACGTCCCCGACGAGGTCCTCGCCAACGTCGGATGAGGCCGGGCGGTCCCGCCCGTCCCACCCGCCCCGGACACCCCGGCGCTGACGGCGCCCGGGCCCCGCAGGGCCGGAGCATGGGCCCGACGCGCCGCGCCGGGCGGCGTCTCGGGGACGCGGGGACCAGGTGGCCGGAGCGAGCGCACGCGCCGCGCGCGTGCTCACCGTCCTGCTGCTGTCGGCCGGGGTGCTCGGCGGGATCGCCCCGCCGGAGCCGGTCGTCGCCGCGACCCGGGCCTCCGCCGTGCTGCTCCCCGCCGACCTCCCCGCCGACACCGCGCCCGAGCCGGTGGGGCGGCGGCCGGCGGTGGGGCAGGTGGCCCGCGTGACCGCCGTCCCGCACCCGGCGGCCGTGCCGTCCGCGGAGCCCGCCGGGCCGGCCGAGCCCGTCCCCCGGCCGGCCGCCCCGCCCGCCGGGGAGCCCGCGCCACCGGTGCCCGGCGTCCTCCCGCTCGACGTCGACGCCGGCGGGTCGGCGCAGGTGGTCACCGTGGTCGCCGCCTCCGCCGGCGCCACGACCGCCGAGCTCACCGCCTGGGAGCTCGGCGAGGCCGGCTGGACGGCGGTGCTCGGCCCGTGGCCGGCCCGGGTCGGGTCCGCCGGGATCGGCGCCGCCCGCGAGGGCTCCACCCGCACCCCGGCGGGCACCTTCGCCCTGCCCGAGGCGTTCGGCCGCGCCGCTGACCCCGGCAGCGGCCTGCCCTACCGGCAGGTCGACGCCGAGGACTGGTGGGTCTCCGACGTCACCAGCCCGCTGTACAACCGGCACGCGCGTTGCGCCGCCGGCACCTGCCCGTTCGACGAGCGGGCGGGGGAGAACCTGCTGGCCGCCGGCGCCGTCTACGACCACGCCGTCGTCATCGGCTACAACAGCGGCGGGACGCCGGGCGCGGGCTCGGCGTTCTTCCTGCACGTGACGAACGGCGCGCCCACCGCGGGCTGCGTGGCCGTCGAGCGGGGGCGGCTGCAGACGCTGATGCGGTGGCTCGACCCCGCGGCCGGCCCGCTGGTGGCCATCGGCGTCGCCTGAGCGGGAGCCCGGGCCCGGGCCGCGTCCGCGCGCGGCGCATGCCGCGTGTTGCGCCGGGGCGCCGTCGTCGGGGACCGTTACGGTGGGCGTCGAACAGGCGTTCGGAGGAAGGGGGCGGGCATGCGCGTGCTCGGCATCGACCCGGGGCTCACCCGGTGCGGGTGGGGCGTGGTCGACGGCCGGCCCGGCGCCCGCCCGGCCGCCGTCGGGGTGGGCGTGATCCGCAGCTCCGCCGACCTCGACCTGGAGCTGCGGCTGCTGGAGCTGCACACCCAGGTGACGGCGCTGCTGCGCGAGCACCGGCCCGACGTCGTGGCCATCGAGCGCGTGTTCACCCAGAACAACAAGGGCACCGCCACCGGCACGGCGCAGGCCGCCGGCGTGGCGGCCCTCGCCGCGGCGCAGGCCGACCGCCCGGTCGCCTGGCACACGCCCAGCGAGGTCAAGGCGGCCATCTCCGGCAACGGCCGCGCGGACAAGGAGCAGGTCACCCTCATGGTCACCCGGGTGCTCGGCCTCGCGGCCGCCCCCAAGCCGGCCGACGCCGCCGACGCGCTCGCGCTGGCCGTCTGCCACGTGTGGCGCGGCCCGGCGCAGCAGCGGCTGCGGGTCGCCGCGATCGCCGGCGGCATCGGCGCGCCGGTCGTGCAGCGCACGCTGCCGCGCTGGCAGGGGGTGTCCCGGTGATCGCCAGCGTCCACGGCCGGGTCGCCGCCGGGGGGGCCGCCCGCGGGGTGGTGGCTGGGGGGGGGGGCGGGCCGGCGGGGCCCTGCCCCCCCCGCACCAAACCCCCCCACACGCCCCCCCCCCCCCCCCCCCGCGGTGGTGGAGGTCGGCGGCGTCGGCCTGTCGGTGCAGTGCACGCCCGGCACCATCGCCCGGCTCACGGTCGGCGAGCAGGCGCGGCTGGCCACCAGCCTCGTCGTCCGCGAGGACTCCCTGACCCTCTACGGCTTCGCCGACGACGACGAGCGCTCGCTGTTCGAGCTGCTGCAGACGGCCAACGGCGTCGGCCCGCGGCTGGCGCAGGCGGTGCTGGCCATCCACCCGCCGCGCGAGGTCCGCCGCGCCGTCTCCATGGCCGACGTCAAGGCGCTCATGCAGGTGCCCGGCATCGGCAAGAAGGGCGCCGAGCGGCTGATCCTCGAGCTGCGCGACCGGCTGGGCACCACGACCACCGACACGCAGCTCGACGGCGCGCCGGCCGCCGCGGGCTCGCCGATCACCCCGGTGGCGCCGTGGCGCGACCAGCTGTCCTCGGCGCTGGTCGGGCTCGGCTGGTCCACCCGCGAGGCCGACACCGCGCTCACCACCCTGGCGCCGGTCGCCGACGAGCAGCTCACCACCACCGGCCGGGTCGACGTCGGGACGCTGCTGCGACAGGCCCTGCAGCTGCTGGGCCGGTCATGAGTGCGCCGTTCGACCGGTCGCTGACCGGGGAGGTGGAGTCGGGCATCAGCCGCGACTTCGCCGTCTCCCCGCAGGCCGGCGACGAGGAGCGGGTGGTCGAGTCGGCGCTGCGGCCGCACTCGCTGACCGACTTCATCGGCCAGCCCAAGGTCGCCCGCCAGCTCGCGCTCGTGCTCGAGGGCGCCAAGCGCCGGGGCCGGCCGCCGGACCACGTGCTGCTGTCGGGCCCGCCCGGCCTCGGCAAGACCAGCCTCGCGCTGATCATCGGCTCCGAGCTGGGCACCGCCGTGAAGATCACCAGCGGCCCGGCGATCGAGCGCTCCGGCGACCTCGCGGCGATGCTGTCCAACCTCGGTCCCGGCGACGTGCTGTTCATCGACGAGATCCACCGCATCGCGCGGCCCGCCGAGGAACTGCTGTACATGGCGATGGAGGACTTCCGCGTCGACGTCGTCGTCGGCAAGGGGCCCGGCGCCACCGCCATCCCGCTCGAGATCAACCCCTTCACCCTCGTCGGTGCCACCACCCGCGCCGGCCTGCTCACCGGGCCGCTGCGCGACCGGTTCGGCTTCGTCGGGCAGATGGAGTTCTACGAGCCGGCCGAGCTCCAGCAGGTGCTCGCCCGCAGCGCCGACCTGCTCGGGGTCGAGCTCACCGACGACGGGTCGGCCGAGATCGCCCGGCGCTCCCGCGGCACACCCCGCATCGCCAACCGGCTGCTGCGCCGGGTGCGCGACTACGCCGAGGTGGAGGCCGACGGCCGGGTCACCCGCGCCGTCGCCCGCGCGGCGCTGGCGCTCTACGACGTCGACGAGCTCGGCCTCGACCGGCTCGACCGCGAGGTGCTCGAGGCGCTGGTCGGGAAGTTCCACGGCGGCCCGGTGGGCGTCAGCACACTCGCGGTCGCCGTGGGCGAGGAGCCGCACACCGTCGAGGAGGTCTGCGAGCCGTTCCTCGTGCGCGCCGGCCTGCTCGCCCGCACCCCGCGCGGACGGGTGGCCACCGAGGCGGCCTGGCGCCACCTCGGCCGGCCGGTGCCGCGCGGCGGGATCCCCCTCGGCGGTGTCACAGCCGTCCCGCGTGACCCGGGTTCGTCGTCGGAACCGCTCTTCGACGCCTAGACTCATCGGCGCTGGCGCGCAAGTCGGCCCCTCGCCGGGCCGCACGGGTCCCGGCTCCGCGACCCGGTGTCGGCGGGGGCCGGCCCGCGCGCCACGGCCGACGTACCCGAGCGGTCCCGACCCGGACCGCACCGACCGCGTGCACGCGAGCGCGGAAGAGAGGCACCCCCGCCGTGGAACTGTTCCCCCTGCTCCTGCTCGTGCTGGCCTTCGTGGCGCTGGTGGTGCTGCCCGCCCGTGCCCGCAAGCGCCAGCAGAACCAGACGCAGTCGGCGCTGGCGATCGGCGTGCCGGTGACGATGGCCGGCGGCGTGTACGCCACCGTGGCCGGTCTCGACGACCCGGCCACCATCCAGGTCGAGGTGGCCCCCGGCGTGGTCGTCACCTACGCGCGCCAGGCGGTCATCCAGGTGCGCCAGCCCGCGGGTGCGGTGCCCGGCCCGCTCGCCACCGGCGAGACCGTCGTCGAGCCGGTGGAGGAGCCCCTCCGGGACGACCGTCCCGGTGACGGCCCCTCCGGCAAGACCCTCTGACGGGACGCCCGGTGGCCAACCGCGCCCTGCCGGCGCGCCGCTACTTCGGCGCGTTCGTCCTGATCGTGGCCGTCCTGTACGGCCTCATCTTCTTCACCGGCTCCGACCGGACGCCGCAGCTCGGCCTCGACCTGCGCGGCGGCACCACGGTCACCCTGACCGCGCGCACGCCCGACGGGCAGGCGCCGGCCCCGGAGGACCTCGAGCTCGCCCGCCAGATCATCGAGCAGCGGGTGAACGGCATCGGCGTCGCCGAGGCCGAGGTGGTCACCGAGGGCGACACGAACATCGTCATCTCGGTGCCCGGTGACGACGGCGAGCAGGCGCGCGAGCTCGGCCAGACCGCGCAGCTGCGCTTCCGCCCGGTGATCGGCGCGCCCGAGCCCGCCGCCCCGGCCGAGACCAGCGACCCCGCGACGCCGTCGGACTCCGCGGCGCCGACCGACGGCGCGACCCCCAGCGACCCGGCGGCGCCCACGGACTCCGCTGCGCCCACCGACTCGGCGGCGCCCACCGACTCGGCGGCCCCGACCGACGGCGCCACGCCGACCGACGCCGCGTCGACCGGCAGCGGGTCGGCCCCGGCCACCGGCAGCGACGGCGCCGTCAGCGACCCCGCGCTCGACCCGGACCGCCCCGCCGTCACGCAGGAGGAGGCCGCGGCGCAGTTCGCCACGCTGACCTGCTCGGCGGAGGACACCCGCAGCGAGGTCGCGCGCCCCGACGACTTCGTCGCGGCCTGCAGCGAGGACGGCACGACCAAGTACCTGCTCGGCCCCACGATCATCGAGGGCACCGAGATCGCCGACGCCAGCGCCGGCACGCAGCAGACCACCGGCGAGTGGGTCGTGCTGCTGGACTTCAACGGCGAGGGCCGGTCCACCTGGGCCGAGTACACCGCCGCGAACGTCGGCAGCAACGTCGCCTTCACCCTCGACGGCCGCGTCGTCTCGGCGCCCACCATCCAGGGCGCCATCAACGGCCAGACCACCATCACCGGCCAGTTCGACCAGGCCAGCGCCGAGGAGCTGGCCAACCAGCTGCGCTACGGCGCCCTCCCGCTGACCTTCGAGCAGGCCACCGCCCAGTCGATCTCCACCGAGCTCGGCGCCGAGCAGCTGCGGGCCGGCCTCATCGCCGGCGCCATCGGCATCGCGCTCGTGTTCGTCTACGCGCTGGTCTACTACCGGCTGCTCGGCCTGGTGATGATCGCCAGCCTGCTGCTGTCGGCGGTCGTGGTCTACGCGAGCCTGGTGCTGCTCGGCCGCGAGATCGGCTTCACGCTGAGCCTCGCCGGCATCGCCGGGTTCATCGTCTCGATCGGCATCACGGCCGACTCGTTCGTCGTCTACTTCGAGCGCCTCAAGGACGAGATCCGCGAGGGCCGCAGCCTGCGGTCGGCGGTGCCGCGCGCCTGGGTGCGCGCCCGCCGCACCATCCTGTCGGCCGACGCGGTGAGCTTCCTCGCCGCGGCGATCCTCTACTGGCTGGCCATCGGCGACGTGAAGGGCTTCGCGTTCACCCTGGGTCTGTCCACGGTGCTCGACCTCGTCGTCGTCTTCCTCTTCACCCACCCGCTGATGGCGGTGCTCGCGCGGTTCAAGGCGTTCGGGCAGAGCCGGTTCTCCGGCCTCGGCCGCGTCGACCGCTCGCGCCGCGCCACCGACCCGATGGCCGCCGCCGAGCGGCAGCTCGTCGGCGCCGGCAGCGGCGGGCGCGCCACCCAGGACAGGAGCCAGGCATGAGCCGCGAGCAGGACCGGCCCGACGAGGAGCTCCCCGTCGGCACCGAGGCCGACGAGGCGCGCGCGGCCGACGCCGACGCCGCCGGTGACGCCGCCGCGGCCGCCGACGACGACGCGCTGGCCGACGCCGGCCTGCCCGCCGAGGGGGAGACCGGCACCCGCCGGGCGCCGCACCGCGCCTCGCTGGCGCACCGCCTCTACAACGGCGAGGCGGGGCTCGACGTCGTCGGCCGCAGCCGGCTGATCTACAAGGTCACCGCGGTGGTCGTGCTGGTCTGCATCGCGTCGATGCTGTTCCGCGGCTTCAACTTCGGCATCGACTTCGCCGGCGGCAACAGCTTCCGGCTGACCGGCGAGGCGTCGCAGCTGGAGCAGGTCCGCGAGGCCGCCACCGACGCCGGCGCCGACGTCGCCTCCGCGCAGGTGGTCGGCGGCAACACGATCCTGCTGCGCACCGGCGCCCTCGACAACGCCGCCGAGCGCGACGTCATCGAGGCCGTCGCCGACGCCGCCGGCCTGGACCCCGGGCAGGTCAGCCCCGAGTCGGTGAGCGCCGAGTGGGGCCAGGACATCACCGACCAGGCGCTGCTGGCCCTCGCGGTGTTCCTGGTCGCGGTGATCGCCTTCCTGGCCATCCGGTTCCAGCCGAAGATGGCGGTCGGCGCGATCGTCGCGCTCCTGCACGACCTCGTGGTCACCGCCGGCGTCTACGCGCTGGTCGGCTTCGAGGTCACCCCGTCGACGGTCATCGGCCTGCTGACGATCCTCGGGTTCTCCCTCTACGACACCGTCGTCGTCTTCGACAAGGTCGACGAGAACACCCGCGACCTGTCCGGCAGTGCCCGCATGACCTGGGGCGAGGCGGCCAACCTGGCCGTCAACCAGACGCTCATGCGCTCGATCAACACCTCGGTGATCGCGCTGCTGCCGGTGGCGGGCCTGCTGTTCGTCGGCGCCGGGCTGCTCGGGGTCGGCACGCTCAAGGACCTCGCGCTGGTGCTGTTCGTCGGCCTCGCCGCGGGCGCCTACTCGTCGATCTTCCTGGCCACCCCGATCGTCGCCGACCTCAAGGAGCGCGAGCCCGAGGTGCAGGCGCTGCGCCGCCGGGTGCTCGCGCGCCGGTCGGCCGCCGCGCGCCAGGGCGGTGGCCGCGCCGCGGCCGGCCCGGTCGCCAGCGCCCGCCGCAACCGCTCCGCCGCCCGCAGCGGGGGAGTGGCGCTCGCCGAGCGGGACGCCGGCACGCTCGGGCCCGCGCAGGCCGACGTCGTCGTCGAGTCGCCGTCGTCGGTGGGCCCGGAGGCGCCGCGCCGGAGCGTGCCGCACGGCGCCACGGCCGCCCCACGGCCCGGCCAGCGCCCGCAGCGGCCGGGGTCCCGCCCCGGCGGCGGCAAGAAGCGCCGGTGACCGGCCGGCCGGTCCCGGCCGCGGAGGCGCCGGTCGACGAGGTCATCGCCGCCCTCGCCGTCGACGTCCCCGACTTCCCGACCCCGGGCGTGCTGTTCCGGGACCTGACGCCGGTGTTCGCCGACGGCCCGGCCTTCCGCCGGATCGTCGAGGGCCTGGCGTCCCCGGCGCTGGAGGACCCGCGGGCCGCCGCCGTCGCGCACGCCGACGACGGCGTCCCGGGCGACCCGGGCTTCGACGTCGTGGTCGGCGTCGAGGCGCGCGGGTTCCTGCTGGCCGCCGCGGTGGCACTGCACGCCGGCGTCGGCGTCGTGCCGGTGCGCAAGGCCGGCAAGCTGCCACGCGAGCGGGTCGCCGCCGACTACGCCCTCGAGTACGGCACCGCGAGCATCGAGATGCACACCGACTCGCTGGACCCGGGCCAGCGGGTGCTGCTGGTCGACGACGTGCTCGCCACCGGCGGGACGCTCGCGGCGTCGGTCGCCCTGGTCGAGGAGCTCGGCGCGGTGGTCACCGCGGTCTCGGTCGTGGTGGAGCTCGCCGCGCTCGGCGGCCGCGACCGGCTCGCCCCGCACGCCGTGCACGCCCTCTGGACCACCTGAGGGTCACGACTCGGCCCCGCCCGGCCGGTTCCCCGGCCGGGCGCGGCTAGCATGGGAGGGGAGGTCCTCCCCCCGAAGGCAGGAGTCCGCCGTGGCCCCCGACGCGCCCGCCACCAACGTGGCTGCCGCGCGGCCCGGGGAGGCCGGCGGGACGGTGCCGGAGGAGCAGCGCGCGCCGCTGCCGGCCCGTCCGGTGGTCCGCCGCCCCGACGACGTGGGCAGCGAGCCACCCGAGGAGGGCGCCGCCCCGCGCCCGCGCCGGGTGCGCGACCGGCTGGCCCGCCGGATCGTCGCCGGGCAGCGCAGCGAGGTCCGCCCGGTGCTCGAGCCGCTGGCCGCGCTGCACCGGCAGAGCCACCCGAAGGCCGACCTCGCGCTGCTGCAGCGGGCCTACGACGTCGCCGAGGCCGCGCACGCCACCCAGAAGCGCAAGAGCGGCGACCCGTACATCACCCACCCGCTCGCCGTCGCCACCGTGCTGGCGGGCCTCGGGATGGACACCACCACGCTCGTGGCGGCGCTGCTGCACGACACGGTCGAGGACACCGGCAAGACCCTCGAGGCGATCAGCGCCGACTTCGGCCCCGAGGTGGCGCACCTCGTCGACGGCGTCACGAAGATCGACAAGGTCAAGCTCGGCGACGCCGCCCAGGCCGAGACGATCCGCAAGATGATCGTCGCGATGGCCCGCGACCCGCGGGTGCTGGTCATCAAGCTCGCCGACCGGCTGCACAACATGCGCACGCTGCGCTTCCTCCCGCCGGAGAAGCAGGAGAAGAAGGCGCGCGAGACGCTGGAGATCCTCGCCCCGCTGGCCCACCGGCTGGGCATGAACACCATCAAGTGGGAGCTCGAGGACCTCGCGTTCGCCACGCTGTACCCCAAGCGCTACGACGAGATCGTCCGGCTGGTGGCCGAGCGCGCGCCCTCGCGCGACACCTACCTAGCCGAGGTCACCTCGTCGGTCACCGAGCAGCTCAAGGCGGCGAAGATCGAGGCCGTCGTCACCGGCCGGCCCAAGCACTACTACTCGATCTACCAGAAGATGATCGTCCGCGGCCGGGACTTCACCGACATCTGGGACCTCGTCGGCATCCGGATCCTGGTCGACACCGTCCGCGACTGCTACGCGGCGCTCGGCATCATGCACGCGCACTGGCAGCCGGTGCCGGGCCGCTTCAAGGACTTCGTCGCGATGCCGAAGTTCAACATGTACCAGTCGCTGCACACGACGGTGATCGGCCCGCAGGGCAAGCCGGTCGAGCTGCAGATCCGCACGCACGACATGCACCGCACCGCCGAGTACGGCATCGCCGCGCACTGGAAGTACAAGGAGAAGGCCCGCTCCGGCGGCCGCCCCGGGCCCGGTGAGTTCGGCGCCACCAAGGCCGGCTCGCCCGACGACATGCTGTGGCTGCGCCAGCTGCTCGACTGGCAGCGGGAGGCCCAGGAGCCCGGCGAGTTCCTCGAGACCCTGCGCTACGACCTCGGTCCGCAGGAGGTCTTCGTCTTCACGCCGAAGGGCGACGTCGTCAGCCTGCCCGGCGGCGCGACACCGGTGGACTTCGCCTACGCGGTGCACACCGAGGTCGGGCACCGCTGCATCGGCGCCCGGGTCAACGGCACGCTCGTCAGCCTCGACAGCACGCTGAGCAACGGCGATGTCGTCGAGATCTTCACCTCCCGCTCGCCCACGGCCGGCCCGTCGAAGGACTGGCTGGGCTTCGTCGGCTCCTCCCGCGCCCGGACCAAGATCCGGCAGTGGTTCACCAAGGAGCGCCGCGACGACGCCGTCGAGGCCGGCAAGGAGGCGCTGACCCGCGCCATGCGCAAGGCCGGCCTCCCGCTGCAGCGGCTGCTCGGCGGCGACGCGCTGGCCACGCTGGCCAAGGACCTGCGCCTGGCCGACGTCACCGCGCTCTACGCCGCGGTGGGGGAGAACCAGATGTCGGCGGCCTCGGTCGTCGAGAAGCTGATCGCCGCGCTCGGGGGCGCGGAGGGCGCGGCCGAGGACATCGCCGAGACCGCGATCCCCACCCGCCGGCCGCTGCACCGCCGCACCGCCGGCGACCCGGGCATCGTCGTCCACGGGATGAGCGACGTCTGGGCCAAGCTCGCCAAGTGCTGCACCCCGGTGCCCGGCGACGACGTCCTGGGCTTCGTCACCCGCGGCGGCGGCGTGAGCGTGCACCGCACCGACTGCACCAACGCCGCCGACCTGCGGCGCAAGAGCGAGCGGCTGGTCGAGGTCGAGTGGGCCAGCCAGCCCGGCTCGGTGTTCCTCGTCTCCATCCAGGTGGAGGCGCTCGACCGGCACCGGCTGCTCTCCGACGTCACCAAGGCGCTGGCCGACGAGCGGGTCAACATCCTGTCGGCGTCGGTGCAGACCAGCCGCGACCGGGTGGCGGTCAGCCGGTTCACCTTCGAGCTGGCCGACCCCGCCCACCTCGGCGCGGTGCTGCAGACCGTGCGCAACGTCGAGGGCGTCTTCGACGTCGAGCGGGTGACCGCCTAGCGCACGTCCCGGCGGGGACGGCGCGGCAGCACGAACTCCACGCGCGCCGGCAGGTCCGGGCGGCCCAGCGCCTGCCGCGCGTGCGCCACGGCGCCCTGGACCACCCGCGGGTGCAGCTCGCCGGGGCCGGCGCGGCCGTCGAGGGTGACGGTGAGCGCCAGCGCCGGGGCGGTGACGGCGCCGGAGAGCACAGCGCGCGCCCGGGCGACGCCGCGGTAGCCCTCGACCTCGTCCTCGACCGCGCCGGTGAGCGCGGCGGCGTCGAGGTCGGTGTGGCCGCGCCGCGGGTCGCGGGACAGCGGCAGCGCGGAGACGCGGTCGCTGCGGGCCTGGGCGAGCAGCCACCACAGGGACAGCAGCGCGACCAGCCCGGCGCCGACCGCCACGACCGGCCAGTACCAGCCGTGCGCCTCGGCGAAGCGCGACACCGACCCGTCGAGCACCGGCCGGTCGGCGACCCCGCCGCCGAACACGCCCAGACCGGCGGCCAGCGCGGCGCCGCCGGCACCGGCGAGCAGCAGGCCCACCAGGGCGAGCACCAGCCGGTTGGCGCGGACGACGCCGCGGGCGCGGGTGCGGGGCCGCAGCGCCGCCGGGCCGGCAGGCGGGCCGCCGGACGCCGGGGCGGGGACGGTAGGGGCGGTCGGGGTGGGGGCGGTCGGTGTCACCGGACCTCCTGGCGGGTGCGGACGCGCAGCCGCGGGGCCGCGCGCAGGGACAGGGCGTCGAGGGCGGCCGACGCGGCG
This sequence comes from Geodermatophilus sp. SYSU D01106, assembly GCF_054049995.1. Lineage (NCBI taxonomy): Bacteria > Bacillati > Actinomycetota > Actinomycetes > Geodermatophilales > Geodermatophilaceae > Geodermatophilus > Geodermatophilus sp. SYSU D01106. The sequence continues at coordinate 61,173 of NZ_JBJGYM010000025.1, forward strand.
GACTGCGCCTCGCGGCCGATCCGGGCGGCCTCCTCGCCGTCGCGCACGGGGACGTGCACCGACAGCCGGGCCCGCCGGCGGCGGACCCGCGCCGAGGCGCGCTCGACCCCGGGGACGCCGGTGGCGGCCGCCTCGAGCACGCGGGCGAGGCTGCGGACCGAGAGCGTGGCGGTGGTGGCGGGGTCGTCGCCGGTCAGCACCAGGTCGGTGCGGCGGCGGGGCGCGAGCTCGGCGACGAGCAGCGCCAGGCCGAGCACGGCGAGCCCGGCGGCGACCGCCAGCGCGGCGGCCGACGACCACGGCGTCCCGCGCAGCCACGCGGCGACGGGGGAGTACGGCAGCGCCACGGGCGGGCGGCCGAGCCCGGCGGCGACCACCTCGACGACGACGAGCACGCCGAGGACGAGGCCGCCGGCGGCGAGCAGGACGGCGAGGACCCGGTCGAGGGTGCGCACGCTCAGCTCACCCGCCGATCGCGGCCGGCCGCGCCGGTCAGCGCGGTGACGCGCACGTCGACGCCGGCGGTGCGGACCCCGGCCAGCGTGGCCAGCCGCTCCTCCACGTGCCGGCGCACCTGCTCGGTCACCTGCAGCACCGGCGCCGGCCAGGAGACCGACATGGTCACGGCGACGGTGGCCACCGGCCAGTCCACCCGGGCACTGACCTGCGGGCGGTCGTCGGCGCCGCCGACGGCGATCCCGAGCACCCGGCGCGGTGCGCCGGTGGCCCGGTCGACCTCCGCCGCGGCCTGGGCGGCGATCCGCTCGACGGCGCGGTCGGCGACGGTCAGCCGCCCGCGGGCGGCGGGATCGGGGAGGGCGGCGCCGGGGAGGTCACCGGGCGGTGCGGGGGCGCTCACCGGCGTCCCCCGCTCCCGCTCAGGTAGCCGGACAGGTCGATCCGGCCCTCGACCACCTGGCCGACGAGGAAGCCCGCCGCGCCGAGGACGGCGACGAGCAGGAAGGCGACGAAGCCGCCGAAGGCGGCCGCGAGGCCGAGGACGAGGCCGACCAGCAGGCCGGCGAGGCTGGGACGCATGGACTTCTCCTGGGAGGTCAGCGGAGGGTGCGGGGTGGGGTGCGGCGGCGCGGGCCGAGCAGGCGCCGCAGCCAGGCGCGGGGCCCGCGGGCGCGGACGACGGTGACGCGGGCGCCGGCCGACCGGGCGGCCGGCGCGTCGGGGGAACGGCCGGCCCGGAGGGCGGCGAGCCCGGCGGCGAACACCGCCGGGTCGCCGCCGCGGTCCGGGTGGTGCTCCCGGACCCATGCGCGCTCGGCCCGGCGCCGGGCGGCGTCGTCGGACGGGGTCACGGCCGGCCGCCGCCCGGTGCCGGGGGCACGGGAGCGGGCACGGGGACGGGCTCGGTGACGTCCTCGACGACGACGTCCTCGACGACGACGTCCACCGGGGAGCCCGGGGCGACCGCCGCCACCGCCTCGCGGACGGCGGCGGCCACCTCGCGGACCGCCGTCCCGGCGGCGGCGACCACGTGGACGGTCACCCGGTCCGGGCGCCCGCCGGGCACCGCGGTCAGCACGACGCCGTCGACCCGCCGGCCGGGGAGGTAGGTGCCCGCCCCGGCCGGGCCGGCGGTGAGGCCGGCCACCCCGGGGACGGCGGCGAGGGCCGCCGCCACCCGGTCGGCGTCCACCGCGCCGGTCACGGGGGCGCTCACGCGACCCGGCTGGGCTGCTCGGCCTCCTCGTCGCTGGGGAGGTGGACGTCGTTGACGCTGATGTTGACCTCGACGACCTCCAGCCCCGTCATCCTCTCCAGGCTGGCGATCACGTTGCGGCGGATGCCCGCGGCCAGGTCGGCGATGGAGACGCCGTACTCGGCGACGATGTCGATGTCGACGGCGGCCTGGGTCTCGCCCACCTCGACCGACACGCCCTGGGCGACGTTCGGGCCGCCGGAGCCGGGGATGCGCTCGCGGATGGCGCCGAAGGCGCGCGCGACGCCGCCGCCGAGGCTGTGGACGCCGCTGACCTCGCGGGCGGCCATCCCGGCGATCTTCGAGACGACGGTGTCGGCGATGGTCGTCCTGCCGTGGCTGCCGGCGACCAGGGCGCTGCCCGCCGTCGGGGCGGGCGACTGGCGGGTGGCGACGGCGGGGGCCGCGGGGGTGCCGGCGGTGGCGCTGCTGGTGGTGCCGGAGGTGCTGCTGGTCGTGGTGCTCATGAGGTCTCCTCCCTCGGTCGGCCGGACGCGACCGGATGGCGCGTCACCAGGTAGGACCCGGTCGACCGGCGTTCGTCACGCGGTGGTGTGCGGATCCTCCTGTGACCCCCGTCACCAGGTCGTCCGCGTGACGGAGGAGCCCGTCGCGGCTCCTCCTCGCAACGGGCGGAACGGCCGCCCCGACGAGGAGGAGACATGAGCCTCGGCGACGGGATCAGCGACGAGGCGGAGGAGTTCGCGGGCACGGCGGAGGAGGCCGCGGGCACGGCCACCGGCGACGAACGCCTCGAGGCCGAGGGCCGGGCCGACCAGGCGGAGGCCGACGTGGAGCAGGCGGGGGAGTCGGTCGAGGACGCTTTCCGCCGCGACTGAGTCCCGGTACGCCACGGTCCGGGGGGGGGGGGGGGGGGGGGGGGGGGGGGGGGGGGGGGGGGGGGGGGGGGGGGGGGGGGGGGGGGGGGGGGGGGGGGGGGGGGGGGGGGGGGGGGG